>CACAKN010000037.1 GCA_902533075.1 uncultured Pelagibacteraceae bacterium | reverse complement strand
TTAATAGATTTTTTCCAAACATATGAAGCAGATTGATTGGCAACTGCAATTATGAAAGTAAAACCTAGCTCTTTAGCATAAGTTTCTAATCTAATAGCCATTTCAGTAAATAAGTTTCTACCACGGTAATTTGGATCTACACAAACATTCATTGATTGAAGTAATTTTATTTTTTTACCTTTAAAATTAAATTCCTGAGGGATACCACCTACTTGTCCAACTACATTGTTATTATCTATAGCATCTATTCCAATAAAATTTCCAATTGGATTTTTTTTATATAACCAGTTAAGATAATTTATATCTTTGTTTTGAGGAAAATTCTTAAAACATCTTTTATACAAATTATTATAGATTTCATTATTATTAATATTTGATTTAGAGTAAGAAATTATCATTTATTATTTAATTCTAATAATTCTTGTTGTATAAATTTTGAAAAACATAAATCATATTCTGTCTTTCTTTTTTTTGAAATATAAAAATTAAAGTACTGTTTTTTAAAAAGTTTCTTTTCCTCATAATTAGTTGAACCTGGGTGAATCAGAATCTCAAAGTTTTCAATATTTTTTTTTTTAAAGTAATTTAATGTTTTTTTTATTGTTTGCTCATCTTGTATTCCTGAATAAAGTAAACCTGCAAATTTAGGTGATAAAATTTTAAATTTTTTATTAAAAATATAAAAAAATTTTACAAGTATACATGCGCTTAAATTTCTAAAATATTGAGGATTAAATAAGTCTTTAATCCTTGGTATTAATAGTTCCTCATTTGAGTTTCTCATTTCATAAATTTTATAATTATCTTTATTTTCAGATAAATGTTTATAAATCCATGGGATCAGATGTATGTGTTCATGACCATCAATTTTGAGTTCTTTTGGATCAAAAATTTTAATAAATTTAGTTATTTGGTTATGGATTTCTTTAATTACTAACTCCTTATTTTTTTTTCCTAAAACCAAAAGTTTTAAAAAATTTAGATTTGATAAAAATTCATTATTTATTTCATTTGATTTTGGAATTTCAGTTAAATTTAAATGAAGACGAATATTGATATTTTTTATTTTTGCTAGTTTTTTTAACGAATCTTGGTCATGATTGACCATTACAGAAACACTATTTAGATATCCGAATTCTAAACATTTAAAGATATTTTTAGATATTTCACTACTACGACCGAAATCATCTGCATGAAATAATATCTTATTATTCATCATTGAAGGAATATACAATTATAATTCTTTATTGGAAAAGTAAAAAGTTTAATATAAAGGTTATAAATCCATCTAAAAATTTATTATGAAATTAACTAATGAACAAATAAAAGAAATAAAAGAGCAACAATCTCAGAATAATCAAACAAAAAGAATAACTGCACCAGAATTAGAGAAAATCATGTATGAGGCTTTACCTGCGCTTGATCATGGTTTTGTGAGGGTTGTAGATTACATGGGTGATGATACTTCGATCGTTCAATCTGCAAGGGTTTCATATGGCAAAGGAACTAAACAAGTTTCTACAGATGCTGGTCTAATAAAATATTTAATGCGTCATTGGCATAGTACCCCATTTGAAATGTGTGAAATTAAATATCATATTAAACTACCAATATTTATTGCACGACAATGGATTAGACATAGAACAGCGAATGTAAACGAATATTCTGCAAGATATTCAATTTTAGATAAGGAATTTTATTTACCCTCTTCAGATAATCTTGCAGCACAATCAGTAAGTAATAGGCAGGGCAGAGGTGAAGTTTTAGATGGCGATCAAGCAAAAAAAGTTCTTGAGCTTCTAAAAAACGATGCTGAAAGAACTTATTCAAATTATGAGACTATGCTTAATGAGAAATATGATGGATCAAAAATAGATGAAAATAAAAAAGGTTTAGCAAGAGAGCTTGCAAGAATGAATTTAACTTTAAATACTTATACCCAATGGTACTGGAAAACAGATCTCTTAAATCTAATGAACTTCTTAAGATTAAGGGCTGATCATCATGCCCAGTATGAAATTAGAGTTTACGCCGACATTATGTTGGATACCTTAAAGAGATGGGTGCCAATTACTTATGAAGCTTTTATGGATTATAGAGTTGGGGGAACTGAAGTTTCTGCTAAAGGAAATTT
>CACAKN010000036.1 GCA_902533075.1 uncultured Pelagibacteraceae bacterium | reverse complement strand
ATATTTTTAGATGATAATTCATTATTTAATATCAACAACTTATTGTTAAGATTATTTATTTCACTTTTTAAATCTATGTTTTCTTCTAAAAATTTAGAATTAGTCTCCTCAATAATTTCAAGTTCATCTTCTAAAATTTTTAGTTTTGCATTAATACTATTGTTAGTTTCATTGTCAGGTTCAGTTGTATTTTGATCTGGAATCTCAGATGTAGTTGTTATTTCAGCAAAAACATATTTAAGTTGAGAAAAATCACTATAAAAATCTACACTAAATTCATTTGATGAATTTTCTCTTATAATTTTCAATGTTCCTATTGGAATTCCACTTTTAAAAATTGCCCCTGTTCCAGAGGTATAAATTATACTTTCTTCTTCAATTTCTTTAGAAAGGCCATCTTTAATATATTTAATTTGACCATAATTATCTCCTGTACCTGTAACTATTGCCTGAATATTTTGAGGTGCGATTGTAACTGGAACATTAGAATTTAAGTCAGATAATAATAATACTCTTGAGGTCTTAAAATTAACCTCAATTACCCTACCTACTAAATATGACTGATCATATATGTTAGTGCCAATTTTGATATTATCTTTACTACCTTTGTTAATAATTATACTTTTTAAAAAAGGGCTTTCATGATCCACAATAATTTTTGCCAAAATTTTATCTGAAGTTGAAACATAGTCATTGATTAACTCTTTTAATTCTCTATTTTCATTTTGAATTATCTCACTAGAGACAAATTTTGATTTTAATTTGCTTAATTCTAATCTTTTTTTTTTATAATCATTGAAGAAAGTTGTATAGTCAGATACTTCTATAAATGTATTTTTAATGAGGTTTTCTGGAATTGATACTACAAAAGAAGATCTGTAAACTAATTCATTAATTCCTATCTTAAGATATCGTACAGCCTTAAAATCTAGATTAGATAATACAATTATGAAAATAGACGTAAATACCAAACTAAGTAACGAAAATTTTTGCTGAGTACTTTTTTTTAAAAAAGCAGATCTGATTGCTATTATAAAATCATCTCTACTTGATGCCATCTTTCCTAGTATTCAGTCAACATCGTCGAGAATGTTTGCTCTTGATCAAGAGCTTTTCCAGTTCCAACTGCAACGCAAGATAAAGGATCATCTGCTATATGAACTGGTAAACCAGTTTCTTTAGAAAATCTTCTATCAATGTTTTTTAATAAAGCACCACCTCCAGTTAAAGTTAAACCCATATCAACTAAATCTGCAGATAATTCAGGGGGTGTACTTTCTAATGCATCTTTAATGCCATTAACCATCTCTTTTAAAATATCATTCAATGCTTCTGCGGTATCCTCTTCAGTTATATTAACTTCTTTTGGGGTACCTGATCTTAAATCTCTACCTTTAACAGCATAGGTGTTATTATTTGTCGGTATTGCAGTTCCAATTTCTTTTTTAATTTTTTCAGCAGTGCTATCACCAATCATTAAGTTATACTCTTTTCTCATATAGTTAACCATTGCTCCATCCATTGCATCTCCGGCAACTCTTAATGATTTTGAATAAACTAATCCTCCTAAAGACATCACTGCTATCTCACTTGTTCCACCTCCGATATCAACTACCATTGAACCTGTGGCTTCAGATATTGGAAGATTAGCCCCTATAGCAGCAGCAATAGGTTCTTCTATTAATTGAACTCTTCTTGCTCCTGCAGCAAGAGCACTATCTTGAATAGCTTTTCTCTCAACCGGTGTCGAGCCAGTAGGAACACAAATTAAAATTCTTGGATTTGCAAAAGTTCTACCTTTATGAACTTTTTTAATAAAATGTTTAATCATTTCTTCGGTTACAATAAAGTCAGCAATTACACCATCTCTTAAAGGTCTTATTGCCTGAATATTTCCTGGAGTTCTTCCAAGCATAGTTTTTGCTTCATCTCCTACAGCTAAAACTTGCTTTTTTCCAGCTTGATCAACTATAGCCACTACAGAAGGCTCATTTAATACTACCCCTTGACCTTTTACGACTACAAGAGTGTTGGCTGTTCCTAAATCAATTGCCATGTCCTGGCTCCAAACTTTTTTTATACTATCAAACATTCCCATTATATACTCTCCTTCAATTTTTTTGGTTCAATATTTTTATATAAAGATTTTTTTTCTCTCTTAATTAACATTTTATTTAAAGCATTTAAGTAAGCATTAGCTGATGCAACCAATGTATCAGTATCAGCAGATTGTCCAACTGTTGTTCTATTATTTTCCTCAATTTTGACACTTACTGTTGCTTGAGCATCTGTTCCTTCGGTTACTGCGTGAACTTGATAAAGAGATAATTTTACATCATGAGGATATAAATCTTTAATACATTTGAAAATAGCATCTACCGGTCCATCTCCAGTTTGTGATGTTTCTTTAATATCGCCAAAAACATCTAAAGT
>CACAKN010000035.1 GCA_902533075.1 uncultured Pelagibacteraceae bacterium | reverse complement strand
CAAACTTTGATATATGTCCAACAAGCTCCTGTACCGGTACAAACATCTTTTGAATCACCAGCAAAACTAGCATCAACAAAAAACCAACTTAATATAGGTGGAATCGATTTTAGAATTATAAATATAATTAGTAGGGATAAAATAGCATTAAAGTTATTAGTATTTATATTTTTATTTAATAAATCTAATTGTTTTATTCCACTTAACTCAATTCTTATAAAAAAAAGTCCAATAAAACCTAATATTAATGGTAATAAAAAGCTTAAAAAACTAGGTAAAAAACCAGTTATGTTAAATCTAAAAAAAGAGTTAATCAAAACATCCAGAACACTAATAAAAAATAAGAAAGAACCTAAATATAAAAAAGTATTTAAGTTAGATTTATCTGGTTTTAAAAAGTTAATTTTAGACATTATTTTTCTGTTATTGCTATTTTTTTATTATACCAATTCATCAATATTGAAATTGAAATGCTCAATGATAGATAAGTAAACATTGTTATAGATACAATTTCAATGGCTTTGCCGGTTTGCATCAATGCCGTTCCTGCAAAAACTAGGACTAAATCAGGATAGGCTATAGCAGCTGCTAATGATGAATTTTTTGTTAAGTTCAAATATTGGTTCGTTGTTGGTGGTATTATTATCCTAAGAGCTTGAGGCATTACTACTAGCTTCAAAACTTGATTAGGAGTTAACCCGATTGATGCTGCAGCCTCTTTTTGGCCCTTGCCAACTCCTTGAATTCCTGCTCTTACACATTCGGCAATAAAAGTTGCTGTATATAAAGACAAAGATAAAGCTAAAGCAATTAATTCAGGTGGCAAACTCACACCCCCTTCATAAATAAATGATGTTGTTGCTAGTTGTTTTAAAACGGGAACTTCAAATGATAATCTTACGCCACCAATTAAAAAACTTAAAAGAGGTAAAATTAGAATTAAACCTATTGATATTAATAAAACTGGTGTTTGTTTACCTTGAGTTTCTTGTAATTTTTTTGCTTGAATACGAATAACTACAATTGCAATAATTGCAGCTAATATTGAATAAAAGAAAATATCAAAATTTTGCCAAATAAAAGCAGGAACAAACAAACCTTTTATTGTTAAAAAAGAGATTCCAAACATTGGTTCAGCGTCTTGTGGTAGTGGTAAGGCTCTTAAAGCAGCAAAATACCAAAAAAATATTTGTAAAAGCAATGGTATATTTCTAAAAAATTCTACATAGAAAGCGGCAAATTTATTAATTAAATAATTTGGAGAAAGTCTTGCTATACCAACTATTACACCAAGTATAGTTGCAAGAATAATTCCAATAACTGAAACAAGTATTGTATTTAATAAACCAACTAAATAGGCTCTAAAGTATGAATGAGATCCATCATACTCAATTAATGAAAACTGAACATCAAATGAGGACTCTTGAGATAAAAATCCATAGCCAAAATCAATACCTCTATTCTCCATATTAACTTGTGCGTTATAAGTAAAAAAACCAAAGATAAGAACAACAGCTATAACTGTCATTAATTGTGGGCCTATATCTTTAAGTTTAAAATTCACTGTGGGGATAATATATGAATTTAAAAAAAAAGGGCTAGAAAAATCTAGCCCTTTTTATGTAATTTATACCTTAAATTATCTTGATGGTGGAACGTATAATATACCACCTTTAGTCCATAATTCATTTGGACCTCTGTCTGGTAAAATACCAGTGTCAGCTATATTTCTCTTATAGCTTTCACCATAGTTTCCAACTTGTTTGATAATTCTTAAGTTCCACTCATTATCTAAACCAAATGCTGCACCCATTTCACCTTCAGCACCAACAAGTCTTTTGATTTGCGGGTTATCTGAAGTTTTCATTGAGTCTGCATTAGCTGAAGTAATACCGTATTCTTCTGCTTCGATCATAGTGTTCAAAGACCATCTTACGATATCTTCCCATACTGAGTCACCTTGTCTAACAACTGGTCCTAAAGGCTCTTTAGAAATAGTTTCTGGTAGTACAATGTGTTCATCAGGGTTTTTCATTTTTGTTCTTTGAGCAGCTAAACCAGATTTATCAGTAGTGTAAGTATCACATCTACCTGCATCATAAGCAGCTACAACTTCGTCAGCTTTTTCAAAAGCAACAGGTTCGTAAGAAATTCCTCTTGAGTTAAAGAAGTCTCTCATATTTAACTCAGTTGTTGTACCAATGTTTGTACAAGCTGAGATACCATTTTTGAATTGGCTAGTTGAAGTAATACCTGAACTTTTTCTTACCATGAAACCTTGTCCATCGTAAAAGTTCACGCCTACGAAAGTAAGTCCGATATCAGCATCTCTAGAAAGAGTCCAAGTTGTGTTTCTTGATAAGATATCAATCTCACCAGAAGTTAAAGCTGTGAATCTCTCTTTAGCACTTAGTGGTGTAAACTTAACTTTGTTTGCATCACCTAGTACCGCAGCAGCTACCGCTCTACATACATCAACGTCAACACCAGTCCAATTTCCTGCAGCATCAGCGTTAGAAAATCCTGGAAGACCTTGAGATACTCCACATCTTACAAAACCCTTTTTTTGAGTGTTTTTAAGTGTTTTAGATTTTTTAGCAGCCATAGTCTCTGTTGTAAAAGTGAACAACACAGCTACCATAGCAACTAAAGAAGTTAATTGTTTTAAGTATTTAAACATATTTCTTCCTATTGTTTGTTTATTTGTTAACAAATAATTCAAAATAACTTTTGAATATTTATAATTTAAGCATGTAAGAAATTACTCTTCAAGGGGAAATTTATCACGTATTTTGAATTATCATTTTTAAGTCAAGTAAATAAATAAAAAAAACTGCTTAAAAAACCGTCAAATATGGC
>CACAKN010000034.1 GCA_902533075.1 uncultured Pelagibacteraceae bacterium | reverse complement strand
TAGAGTTGATTGGTATCAAAAATCATTACCTCAAATTTTATACACATTTTTTTTTAGATTTTACAATATAATTTGGTTTTCTATTGGTTTAGGTTGGTTGGTAATAATAAAATATTTATGTTCTGACTCCAAAAATTTTGCCTTTTTAATTTCTTTTTTTGGATTAATGCTATTATTGCCAATATTACCGGACACAACTAGAACTTTTTCAGGTTTATCATTTTTACTATTCTCAATATTTTTGCTCTCAAATGAAAATTTTTTAAATTCAATTACAAAATTTGAAAATTCGGTATTAATTTTTCTCTGGGCTATTATACCTTATGGATGGGCATGGGAAGGAATAGCAAGACAATCTCATTTTTCATATTCAGTTGCTTATATATTAAAACATTTTGTTAACTGGTTTGACTTAAATTCTGTGGATGCAAGTCGGGTTTGGCCCTATTTTCATTCCTTTTAAATTTTAAGGTAAAATGTTAAACTTAGTATATTGTTGATAAATGAATGTAATTTTTGATTACTCTATTTTTTTTCATCAAAAATATGGTGGTATTTCAAGATATTTTTTAAAATTACATGATGAGTTAAATAAGAATAATATTAATTCAAAAATAATTGCTCCAATTAATAATAATATTTTTTTAAAAAATCATCAGCTTGATTATGCTCATGGTATTTATTTAAAAGACTATCCTAGATTTACCAGAAAAATTCTTAAAAATTTCAATTATTTATTTTCAAGTATTTATGCAAAAATTAAAAAACCAGACATTATTCATAAAACGTTTTACGAAAAAAATTTCAATGAAGATAAGAATATTAAAAAAGTAATTACAGTTTATGACTTGGCGCATGAAATTTATCATAATGAATATAATAAACCTTCAAATCATAGACCAAAAAAAAACTCATTGGAAAATGTTGATCGTATCATTTGTCCTTCTAACAAAACTAAAAATGATTTGATTGATTTTTATGGAATTCCTTCATCTAAAATAGAAGTTATTTATATGGGAACAAATAAATTTTTTGAAAATGATAATGAACAAATAGTAAAATCTTTGACTAAACCATTTATTTTATATGTTGGAGATAGGAAGAGATACAAGAATTTTTTAAATCTTTTGAAAGCTTTTGCACTATCATCTAAACTCCAAAACGATTTTTGTTTAGTTTGTTGTGGTGGTGGCCAATTTAGTAAAGAAGAATTAGATATAATAAATAAATATAAAATTAATCGCTCTCAAATTTTACAATTTGATGTAAATGATGATGATCTGTTTCACCTTTACAAAAATGCTCAAATTTTTGTTTTTCCATCAAAATATGAAGGTTTAGGAATGCCTCCATTAGAAGCCATGTCTTTGGGGTGTCCCGTAGTTTCAAGTAATCATGAAGCTATACTTGAGGCAGTTGGTGATGCTGCTTGTTTATTTAACCCAAATGAACCTGAGGATATTAAATTTAATATAGAAAATGTTATTTACTCTTCTGAAAAAATTAATGATTTAAAAAACAGAGGTTTTGAAAGATCAAAGTTATTTACTTGGACTAAGTGTGCAAAAGAAACATTAAATATTTACAAGGAGATTTTGAATTAGATTAATTTTTTTTCTAATCTAAATGTATCTTTTTCGTAATTTTTTCCACCTCTTTTACCATTTGCAAATGCCAACATGGTAGATTTTTTTAAGGCTTTAAAAGTATGGGCTATTAAAGGTTTGTGCTCAATTAATGTATTTTCTGAAACAATTTTTTTTTTAATTCTACTTATCACTCTACCTTTTTTGTCAACTTTTACAGTTATCATTTTTAACTTTCCATTTAATATGAAAGAATATTGAGTACTTTTTTTATGAAAATGATTTCCTCTAACTGCATTTTTATTAAACGTAACAATTGTACAATGGTCTTTTGGTGAATTCACAAATATGTCAATTATACCACCCCTTTTATCTTTAAAATTATATTTTAGTTTTTTTTGCATTAATATTTTTTATTACTTTTTGAATTGATGTATATATAAGTTTGTTTTTTTTCGACAATTTATTTATTAAGTGGTTAGTAATATTCCATGGTAATATTAATGCAATATCAATATTTTTAATTTTTTTCTCATCAATTATTTTTATTCCTGAGCCTGGAGTATATTTTCCAATTTTATATTTAGATTTTTCCAAAATATAATCTATTTTTGTGTCATCAAAACCACAACAATTTAAGAGAGTGTTGCCCTTAGTGGCACCACCTATCCCATAGATCTTTTTTTTATTTTTAACCGAGTAAAAATCAACAAATTCTTTTACGTTATTAATAACTTTAGATATATTAGATTTAAATTTTTTAAAATCTCTCATTTTGACTGATGAAAGAGATATTGATTTTATAATTGGCCTAATCTTATTAATTTTTTTCTTGGCATAAACCCTTATTGATCCAGCCATATATTTAATTCTATCAATTTTGATAATTTCAAAATTTTGTTTTTTAAATATCTTATTTATTGATTTCTCTGAATAATAATGGCGATGTTCATGGTAAATTGTGTCAAATCCAACTTTATCGACAAGTGATTTAAAATCGGGAACTTCCAATATAAGAATTCCTTTTTTTTTCAATAATTTGTAGGCCCCCTTTAAAAAATCAATGTTATCGTCTACGTGATTAAAAACATTAGCTCCATAAAGTATGTCTGCTTCACCATATTTAAACCTAATTTTTTTTGCATTTTTAAAATTAAAATAACTGGTTAAGGTATTAATATTTTTTTTCCTTGCTAAATTTGTAATATTTCTAGAAGGGTCAACACCAAGAACTAAGGGACTCGATATTTTCTTTACCTCACTCAAAAAAGTTCCATCATTACTTCCAGCCTCAACTATAAAACTTTTTTTTTTTATTTTAAATTCTCGACATATTTTTTTTGCAATCGATTTAAAATGTGATCTTGATACAACAGAATTGTCTGAGGTATAAGAATAATCATATTTTTCATATCTTTCATGTTTTGGTATTGGGTAAATAGAAGTTAAGTGTGAGCATTTACAAAACCCCACCTTCAAAGGATATCTTTTAAGCCTTTTAGCTTTCTGCTTATTTTTTAAAAATGTATCTGCACAAGGGTGGCTTCCCAAGTATAAAATGTC
>CACAKN010000033.1 GCA_902533075.1 uncultured Pelagibacteraceae bacterium | reverse complement strand
ATATTAGCATAAACACTCATGAAATTCATTAATGCCCTCGTGGTAAAATTGTTAAACACAGAGGACTTAAAATATCTATTTATTACTTAACCAAATTGTTTCAAAGGGTTTCAATATTAAAAGCTTATTTCTAACTTTAATTTTAGAGCCAATAAGATTATTCCAACTGTAGTAGGCTTTATTAAGGTTGGTTTTTTGAATTTTTGAAGATAAATTCGTAATACAAATTATGGTTTGATCTTTATCAATACTTACTCTTTTGAATGAAAAAAAATTTGAGCCAAGATTTATATTGTGTCTTGAGGCGTTTGGGTGAAATGCTTTTTGTTTTTTTCTAATGTTAAGTAAATTACACATATTTTGATAAACAATACCCTGTTTGCTTTTATCATTTTTAAGTTTGTCCGTAATATTTTTAAAATTCCACCTATATCTATTTACATCTCTATTGTTACCTGTGATTATAAATTTAGCTTCATCATTAGATGTACCGAACATTGAGTTAAAATATATGGCTGGAATACCCTCAAAAGAGATCATTATAGCATGAGCAGAAATATATCTTTCTAAATAAAATTCACCTTTTGGGTCATGATCAGATTTCTTTAAAGCATCAAAAACAGTAATATTTGCTTCATATACCTTTTTGATTTTATTTTGAACTTTTCTATAAGAAAATTTTGAACCATTTTTTTTTAATCTTTTTAAAAAATTTTTTAATGTTATTTCATTAAACAATCCCTCCGTAGGTCTAATTCCAATTCCGTCGTGTGATGATATGAAATTTAAATAACTATTTCCATTTTTTGTATTTGGAAGATTTTTACTCCACTTATTAAGATATGAACTATTTTCAAACAGAAAAGCATGAATTAATAATGGCGGTAAAGAAAAATTATAAATCCAATTAGCTTCATCATTTTTTCCAAAATAACTTAAATTTTCTTTTTCAGGTAAATTCGTTTCTGTAACTATTGTAGTTTGTATATTGAGAAGATTAATTATAATTCTTAAAAGTTTGATAATTTCATGTGTTTGTTTTAAATTAATACACTTAGTTTTATTTTCTTTCCAAAGATATGCAATAGCATCTAATCTGAAAATAGTTACACCATTTTTTATTAAATGTATCATGATTTTAATAAATTGAATTAATACAGATGGATTTTTAAAATTTAAGTCAATTTGATCTGGGCTAAAAGTTCGCCAAAGATAATCAGACTTTTTAAAAATTTTGATTTTTTTAAGTAATTTATGATCTCTCGGTCTAACTACATTGGAGATGTTAAATTTTGAGTCTACTGTTAAAAAATAATCTTTTCCGGGTTCTTTTTTTTTTAAAAAATTTTTAAACCATAATCCTCTAGCTGATGAATGGTTAATAACTATATCGGCCATAACATTATTTGATTTTGAGATTTTTTTTATATCTTTCCAATTACCAAGCTTATTTTCAACTTTAAAATGATCTTTTACTGCAAAGCCACTATCACTACTTGAGGGATAAAAGGGTAAAAAATGAATAGTATTAAAATATTTCTTTAATTTCTTTTGAAAGAAACTTTGAAATACTTTAATTGATTTCTTTCTTTCTGAATACACACTATCGCCATAACAAATTAATAAAGTAGTTTTTTCAGAGATAATTTTTTTTTTTTTAATATATCTTTTATTAAAATGTTTAATTATTTTAATTATCTCATTTTCAAAATATTCAATATCTTTTTTAGATACAAATATTTTATAAATATTGTCGAGTTTTGATCTTATAGATTTTTGATTTTTTTGAGTTAACATTAATAATATTTTTTATTATCATCATTAACTCCTTTTTCAAGTCTTCCTAAAAAATCTGGAATAGCACTTTTTACTCTACTCCATGTGGGTATAAATGGGGTATCCATTGGATTAAGAATAAAAGCCTCTCCAGCTTTCATTATGTTTATTGCAAATAATTCGACTGCTTTTTCCTCAGTATGAGAATCAAATTTGAGGCCATTCATTACCGCATCATTTCTATATATATCAATTAAATCTAAAGCAGATCTATAATAAGTTGCTTTCAATGATCTAAACTTTTCCCTGCTAAAAGTGTTGCCTTGAGTCGCTAACTTTTTGATAAATGTTTTAATAATATCAATAGACATCCTTGACAACCCTTTAGTTTCATCATCGATTGATAGCACTTGGTGTTTATGATCATAAGTATCCGCTAAATCCACTTGGCATATATTTTGAGGAGAAAAACTTCTTTGCATTTCAGATAGAATTCCAACTTCAATTCCCCAGTCTGAGGAAATTCTTAATTCTGGTAAAATATTTCTCCTAAATGAAAACTCACCAGCTAGAGGATATTTAAATGACTTCATAAAGTCTAAATAATCACTTTTACCAATAGTTTTTTCTAATGCTGTTAGTAATGGAAAAACTAATAACCTTGCTACTCTTCCATTCATTCTTTCATTTGCTATTCTTGGATAATAGCCTTTACAAAATTCAAAGTTGAATAGGGGGTTAACAACTGGATAGAATAGCTTTGCAAGCATCCTTCTATCATATGTTTTTATATCACAATCATGTAAAGCAACTGATCTTGCACTATCTCTTGCAATACACATGCCTATACAATACCAAACATTTCTACCTTTACCGAGTTCATTTGGTGCAAGGTTGTTTTTTTTTAATTCTTGATCAAGTTTTTTAAGAGTAGGTCCATCATTCCATAGAATTGAAAAAGATGATTTTAATTTTTTAAAAAATTTCCAAGCTTTTTTGGCTTGTGTTTCGTTTGCTTTGTCTAATCCGATAATTATATGATCTAAATATTTTGTTTTACTTATTTCCTCAACTATTTTTGGTAAAGCTGTTCCCTCTAATTCAGAATAAAGACATGGTAAAATTAATTCCATTTTCCTTTGTTTAGAAAATTTTAAAAGCTCACTTTCAATGACTGATGTGGACTTTGTATTAAAGTCATGCAAAGTTGAGATTACTCCATTTTGTGAAAAATCACTCATAGCGAATTTTTAGTCTTAATAGTTAAGTTTATCCAGTGCTGTTTTAATCACATCAGCCCAGCCCTCAGGTGATGGCTTGTTAGAAACTATTAGATTATCTATATTTATTTGATCTTGTTTAAATTGATCATTAAAGACTAAACATGGAATATCGCAATTTCTTAACATATCTAAATCATTAAAATTATCTCCTACAGCTATGACTTTTATATTACTTTGA
>CACAKN010000032.1 GCA_902533075.1 uncultured Pelagibacteraceae bacterium | reverse complement strand
ATGGTTCTGTAAATGGAAAGTGACTTGGTCTAAATCTCATTTTAATTTTTTTAACTTCAAAAAACTCTTTAATAAAATAATTTAAACAGCCTTTTAAATGACCCATGTTTATATCCTTATCTATATTAAGGCCTTCAACTTGATGAAACATTGGTGCATGTGTTTGATCACTGTCTGATCTATAAGTTCTTCCTGGAGCAATAATCTTGAAAGGTGGTTTATCTTTCATCATAGTTCTAATTTGAACAGGGGAAGTATGTGTTCGTAGTAACTTTTCTTTTTTATTATCTAAATAAAATGTGTCATGCATATCCCTAGCAGGATGATTATCTGGAGTATTTAATGCTGTAAAATTATTATATTCATTTTCAACATCGGGACCTTCTTCGACACTAAAACCTATTTCAGAAAATATTGAGGATATTTCATCAATGGTTTGTGATACAGGATGAATTTTTCCTCTTTTAAAAGTTCTTTCAGGTAAGGTTATATCAATTTTTTCTTTTTCCAATTTTTCATTAATTTCTAAATTTTGAATTTCATTTATTTTATTATCTATCGCATTTTGCAATTCATCTTTGATAACATTCAAGTTTGAAGCAAATTTTTTTCTTTCATTTTCAGTAATGGATCCTATTTTTTTAAATTGTGAAGAAATCAATCCATTTTTTCCAAATAGATTGGATTTCATTTCATTAATTTCTGATAAATTTAATTTCCCCTTGAGTTTTGTGAGAAATTCATCTTTTATTTTTTTAAGATCAGACATCTTTACAGATTATTTCTTCAGTAAATAAAAACAATAGTGAAGATTAATTTAAAGCAGATTGTGCTTTTTGGACAATAGTTTTAAAGGCTTCTGGGCTATCGTACGCTATCTCAGCTAGAATTTTTCTATCAATTTTAATTCCACTTTTATTCAATCCATTGATAAATTTAGAATACGTTAGTCCTTCAGCTCTCACACCAGCGTTTATTCTTTGTATCCAAAGAGATTTAA
Source organism: uncultured Pelagibacteraceae bacterium (assembly GCA_902533075.1). Lineage (GTDB taxonomy): Bacteria > Pseudomonadota > Alphaproteobacteria > Pelagibacterales > Pelagibacteraceae > Pelagibacter. The sequence goes on along the minus strand of CACAKN010000032.1, from coordinate 2,353 downwards.
AATCTCTTTTTTTATTTCTACGGTCTCTGTAAGCATATTGCATAGCTTTTTCCATAGCTTGCTTTGCAACTCTAATTGTATTCTTTCTTCTGCCCCACTGACCTTTAACAGCTTTTAAAACTTTTTTATGTTTTGCCCGACTAGTTACACCTCTCTTAACTCTTGCCATGTTAACCTCTTAAACTGTAAGGCATGTACGATTTAACAATTTTTCCATCTTGTTTTGACATCGCAGTTGTACCTCTTAATTTTCTTATTTGAGAATTCGTTCTTTTAATCATACCGTGTCTTTTACCTGCTTGAGCCATCATTACTTTCCCTCTAGCAGATATTTTAAATCTTTTTTTTGCTGAGCTTTTTGTTTTAAGTTTTGGCATAATTGTGCGAGGTTATACAAAGAATGAGGATTATTTACAACTAATATTCAAGGTTATAATGGCTGGATTACCATAATCATTTGTTTTCCATCAAATTTAGGATGCAATTCAACCTTTCCAATATCTTTCATGTCTTCTTTAATTTTAGCCATAAGTTCATTCCCAAGATGAGAATGCTGAAGTTCTCGACCTTTAAATCTTATTGTAAATTTGACCTTATCTCCTTTGGCTATAAATTTTTTTGCATTTTTTACTTTAAATTCATAATCATGAGTTTCTGTAACAGGTCTCATTTTTATTTCTTTTAAAGCAATAATTTTTTGTTTTTTTTTTGCAAGATTTGCTTTTTTTTGAGCATCATATTTATATTTACCCATATCCATTATCTTACATACTGGCGGATTCGCATTTGGTGCTATTTCAATTAAATCAAGTCCTTGGTTTTTTGCCATTGATATAGCCTTATTAGTGGTTATTGTTCCTAAGTTTTCACCATCACTTGCGATTACCTGAACTTCTGGAGAAGAAATTCTATTATTAGATCTTGGACCACGATCTTTAGTTCTTCTTTGGAAATAATTTTGTTTGAAATCTGCCACTTAATTTGAGGATGCTTTGTTTAAAGCAGAAAATGTTTTTAAAAATTTATCTAGTTCCATATTTTCTTGTTTATTAGAATCCAATCTTCTAATGGTTACTGAGTTACTGTCAACTTCTTTTTTTCCACAAATTAATAAAATCGGGACTTTTGCAAGTGAATGTTCTCTTATTTTATAATTCAAATTGTGATTTTTTAAATCGACTGCTGAACTCATACCAGCATCTTTTATTTTTTTTGAAACTTTACTAGCGTAATCTTCAAAACCCTCTGAGATTGGAATTACTACTGTTTGAAGTGGAGATATCCAAAACGGAAATTTTCCAGCATAATTTTCAATTAAAATTCCTATAAATCTCTCAAGAGATCCAAATAATGCTCTATGGAGCATTACAGGAATTTTTTTTGTTCCATCTTTATCAACGTAAGAAGCTCCTAATCTTCCAGGTAAATTAAGATCAACTTGAACTGTCCCACATTGCCAATCTCTTCCAATTGCATCTCTTAAAACAAATTCAATTTTTGGACCATAGAAAGCACCTTCACCCTTATTTATACTATATTCTAATTTTGAAGCTCTCACTGCTTCCAATAATGATGCCTCAGCTTTGTCCCAAACTTTATCTTCTCCAACTCTTACATCTGGCCTATCAGCATATTTTAAAACTACATTTTTAAAACCTAAATCTTTATAAATATCTAAAATTAAATTAGTAACATTTAAACATTCACTTGTAATTTGATCCTCTGAACAAAAAATATGTGCATCATCTTGTGTAAATGCTCTTACTCTAAGCAATCCGTGAAGAGCGCCTGAAGGTTCATAGCGGTGCACCTTACCAAACTCTGTTATTCTAAGTGGTAAATCTCTATAACTTTTTAAACCTTGATTAAAAACCTGTATGTGGCCGGGGCAATTCATAGGTTTTATTGCAAAAACTTTTTCATCGGGCGTTTCTGAAGTGTACATATTTTCCCCATATTTTTCCCAATGACCCGATTTTTCCCATAACAATCTATCTAATACTTCTGGAGTATTAACTTCTCTATATCCTGCTGCATCTTGGCGTGCTCTCATATAATTTATTAATTTTTGAAATAGAGCCCATCCCTTCTCGTGCCAAAAAACGGCTCCTGGGCTCTCTTCTCTGAAATGAAATAAGTCCATTTCTTTACCAAGTTTCCTATGATCTCTTTTCTCAGCTTCCTCAATTCTTTTCAAATAAACATCTAAATCTTTTTGAGAAGCCCAACCAGTTCCATAAATTCTTTGTAGCATTTCATTTTTTGAGTCTCCACGCCAATATGCACCTGCAACTTTCGTCAGCTTAAAAGCTTTACCAATCTTTCCAGATGATAACAGATGTGGGCCTCTACA
>CACAKN010000031.1 GCA_902533075.1 uncultured Pelagibacteraceae bacterium | reverse complement strand
TTTATCAATATTTATATTTTTAAATAAAGGTACAGCACATTTTAATAATTGATTTGATGGCATCTCCTGAATCTTGGGTGTTAAAATAGTGCTCGTAGAATAATCAGCTAAATTAAAATCGATTTGATCAAATTTAAAAACATTTATTTTTAATTTTTCGTTATTGATTACTTCACCATTATAAAGTTTAAAAATTTTTTTTTGATTGTTGTCTATTAGTCTTCCACTTTTGGCATAAATCATTTTGGAATTAGATTTAGTTGAATCATCTAAAAAAATATTTGAATAGCTTCCATCATCATTTTTTTTATCAATAAATATGGTAAGATCACTTACTACATTAATAAACTTTCCTTCTTTTATGAGTGATGTAAAAAAATCAATATTTGAGTCTTTTAAAAACTCACGCCCTTTGTATTGAGCTGCTGGTGAAAAAAAACTTCCTAATATTATTTGAATAATCATTAAAATTACAGAGAGTGAAATAATCTTATTTGCAAACTCAATTTTGCTTACCCCATGAATCCAAAAGATTGATAGTTCATTTCTCAATTCATAGTTGTTCATCATGTAAAAAATTGAAATGAAAAAAATAAAAGGGATTATTCTATGAATAATCTTTGGAAAATTGAAAATTATATATGAAAAGTAAGTTTTTAAACCATGCCCATCTTGGGTAACAAAATCAAAATAATTGACAGCTTGTAATGTCCATACAATTAATCCAATGGAAAAGCACATTATTAAGAAAAAAAACAATGTATCTTTAATAAATTTTTTAAAAATTAATTTTTTCATTGAAAATAATAAATTTCCAAATATATAGCATTCATTTATAACTCTTTGTAATTAAAAATTTATGACTTTAAAAATTAACTTTAAAAATACCGTCTCAAAAAAATCTTTAGTTAAATTAGTCTTATTTGTTGATGATAAATTTAATACCAATCGATTAAAGAGATATATTTCAAGCTCTGAATTATCCTACATAGCTGACATATTGAAGACCAGTGACTTAAACAAAAATCTTCTTATTTTTGAGCTAAATTCAAAAAAAAAAGTAATTTTGGTTTCAATAAAAAAAAATCTTAAAACTTTTGATATAGAAAATTTGGGAGCTGAACTTTATGGACATATTAATCATGGAAAGAATAGTGAGTACTTTATTAATTTGGATAATATCTTAAGTAATAATGATAACTTTATAGATAATTTTCTCCATGGATTAAAATTAAAGTCTTATGAATTTAATAAATATAAATCTAAAAAAGAAAATAGGACAATTACAATTAATGTTATAGGAAAACGAAATAAAACTTCAATTCAAAATCAACTAAAATTTAAAGCTTTAGAGGAAGGAACTTTCTTTGCTAGAGACTTAGTCTCTGAACCAGGAAATATTTTGCATCCAGATGAATATGCAAAAAGATTAAGCGCACTAAGAAAATACGGTTTAAAAGTAAATATTTACGATGATAAAAAATTAAAAAAATTAGGAATGAATGCTTTACTTGGTGTTGGGCAAGGAAGTGTCAGGGGATCTTATCTTGTTACAATGGAATGGAATGGGTTAAGAAATAATTCAAAACCACTTGCATTTGTTGGCAAAGGAGTTTGTTTTGATACAGGTGGTTATTCACTTAAACCAGCTAAATTTATGGAGGATATGACATATGATATGGCAGGTTCTGCAGCAGTTGTAGGTTTAATGAAAAGCCTTGCACTTAGAAAAGCAAAAATCAATGCCGTTGGAGTTGTTGGTCTTGTAGAAAATATGGTAAGTGGAAATGCCCAGAGGCCTGGCGATATAGTTAAATCCTATAGTGGTAAAACAATTGAAATATTAAATACTGATGCAGAGGGTAGATTGGTTCTAGCTGATGCTCTTACTTTTACCGAAGAAAAATTTAAGCCTAAATTTATGATTGACTTAGCAACTTTAACAGGAGCAATTATAGTATCCTTAGGGTCAGAGTATGCTGGATTATTTTCTAATGATGATAAATTATCAAAACAACTTCAAAATGCCGGTGAAAAAGTTGAAGAAAAACTTTGGAGAATGCCATTACATAAAAATTACGATAAATTAATAAATTCAAAAAACGCTGACATGCAAAACATTAACTATGTTGGTGGAGCTGGATCAACAACCGCAGCTCAATTTATGCAAAGATTTATTTTGAAAAAAACCCCTTGGGCACACCTAGATATAGCCGGTATGGCTTTTTCTAAATATGGTGGTGCTCTAAATTCAGGCGGAGCTACTGGTTTTGGAGTAAGATTATTAAATAAACTTATAGAAGATAATTATGAGTAATATTGAACAAACATTATCAATAATCAAGCCTGATGCTATAGAGAGAAACTTGGAAAATGAAATTAAAGAAATGTTTAAAGTGAATGGTTTTAAAATAATTAATGAAAAAAAAATTAAGATTGAAAAATCAGAAGCAGAAACTTTTTACAAAGTGCATGAAACAAAACCTTTTTATAGTGATTTGTGTGAATATTTATCATCTGGACCTATTGTAGTTATGATACTTGAAAAAGATAATGCAGTTCTTGAAAATAGATCATTGATGGGAGCAACAAACCCAAAGGATGCAGAAGAGGGGACAATCAGAAAAAAATATGGAATTTCAATAGATAAAAATTCTGTTCACGGATCTGATAGCGCTGAGAATGCAAAAATTGAAATAAATTTTTTTTTTAAAGATTAGCAAATAATTTCATTATAGCCTGAGGATAGAGAATATGCTCTTGTTTTAGTATCTTTTTTGATAATTTCTTAGGTGTGTCTGTTTTATTAACTCTTACTTTTTTTTGTAAAACTATTTTTCCAGAGTCAAGTTTTGAACTTACAAAATGCACTGTACAGCCAGAAAATTTTTCCTTATTTTGTATTACTCTTTCATGCGTATTTAAACCTTTATAATTTGGTAAAAGTGATGGATGAATATTCAAAATGATACCATTAAATTTAATGAAATTGTTTGATAAAATTTTCATATATCCAGCTAGACAAATAAGACCTATATCTTTTTTTTTTAATTGCTTTAAAATTAAATCTTCATCTTTTTGTTTATTTTTATAATCAAAAATTTTTCTTTTAATCTTAAATTTTATTGCATATTTCAGTCCATTTGCTTTAGAACTGCTTGAAATTATAAAGTTAATCTTTATTGGAGATTTTTTTTTAAGAGAAAATTTGATTAAGCTTTTTAAATTACTTCCTGTGCCAGAAATAAAAACAGCAGTTTTTAATTTATTGGAACCAAGAAATTTTTTCATCTAATTTAACTTTATTACGTCCATTTGTAATTTTTCCTATTACATAAGGTCTGAAGTCTTTTGAAAAAAATTTAGAAACTTTTTTAAAGTTTTTTTTATTTATTATTAAGCAAAAACCAACACCACAATTAAATGTTTTTAACATTTCAATATCTTTTATATTATTATTTTTTAACCATTTAAATATTTTTGAAGGTTTAATCTTACTTAGATTAATTTCAGCACATAGTTTATTTGGAATAATTCTCTTTATATTATCACTCAACCCACCACCAGTTATATTTGCACATCCATTTATTAAGTTTCTTTGTGTCAAATTAAGTACTTCTTTAACATATATTTTAGTTGGTTTTAAAAGTTCTTTTTTCAAAAATTTATTTTTTTTTATATTAATCTTTTTAACTTTTAATAAATGACGAACTAAAGAAAAACCATTAGAGTGTAAACCATTTGAAGGAACAGCTAAAATTAAA
>CACAKN010000030.1 GCA_902533075.1 uncultured Pelagibacteraceae bacterium | reverse complement strand
GTATATATTTGAGAATTTTTTAATCATTTTTCAACATTATACACTAAAATAATATATGTCTATCTCTATTAGTTCTTTCAAGTTGTTTACAATAAATAAAAAACAAAAATTATGACTTTTATTTTTTTTAATTTTGTATAAATTAATATTGTATTGAATCATGGTGGGGAATAATGTGAAAATCATTAGCTGTTCCTGCAACGGTAATACTTGATAACTAAAGTAAAGTCCGAGTGCCACCCGATATAGTCCGCTGTTGAATGATGGCCAGGAAAAGTCTAGTTCTACATATTAAATATAACAACGGCATTAAATAGATTGTCCTAATTTAATTAGGCAAAATGAAAGGTTAATATGTCGTTAAATATCAAAAAAGTATCTTTTTATATTTTTATAATTTTATACTTAAATTCTTTTAATTTATTACAATCAAAAGAAGTACCTGTAATAGTTATTGCGCCAAGTAAAAAGGCTCAATCCATATCAACTGTTGGTACTTCAGTTACAGTTTTAGATGAGGAATATATTGAAAATTCTAACGAGTATTTTTTAGGTGATTTATTATCTTCAGGTACCACATCATCAAATTTTTTTCAAACAGGAGGACATGGAACTACTTCAGGCATTCAACTTCGAGGATTACCAAAAAGATATTCAACTGTTTACATAGATGGCGTAAAAATGGCGGATCCATCTACACCAACAGGGGATTTTGATTTTAATAATATTTTAACTAGTCATGTCTCGAGAGTTGAAATTTTAAAAGGAAATCAAAGTTCTGTCTATGGCAGTGGTGCTATAGGGGGGACTATAAATATTACGACGAAAAAAGGAAAACCAGGTATGCAGAACGACTTTAATTATACTACTGGCTCTAATAAAACTCACAACCTTTCAGCATCTGTTTCTGGTGCAGATGAAAAAAACAATTTTTATATTGGTTTACAAAGATTTCAAACCGATGGAATTTCTGCGATGACACACAATGATGAAAAAGATAAATATAGAAATAATTCTTTAGTTGCGAGTTATGGATATACTTTTTCAGATCAATTTGAAATCAATAATAAATTAAGAGTTTCAGAAAATTATTTACAATATGACGCTACTAGTGCAACTTCCGGTTATGATAACTCTGAGGAAGTTGATGGAGTTGAAGCATCATATAATTTAAATTTTCTTTATAAACCATTAGAAAATTTTACTAATAATTTTACTCTAGCTAACACTTATATAGAAAGAATTTATGGTGATGCACCTAATAGTAAAAATGTATTAAAAGATAATTATTATGGTGAAAGATATACATTTATGTATTCTGGAAATTATAATTTCAATCTTGATAATAGTGTTGTATTTGGATTTGACAGGGAAGATGATGAAATGGGTTACAATGCCGATGCTAGCGGAACAGACTACGAGCATTCGTATGTTGAGTCAAAATATTTTGATTTTCAGAAAAGATTTTCAAATAATTTATATGGAACATTTGGATCAAGGTTTGATAAACATTCTGTTGCTGGAACCGAAGAAGCACACAGAGCTTCTTTAGCTTATTTATTTGATGATAAATCTACAAAAATAAAAACCTCTTTTGGAACTGGTTTTAGATATCCATCTTTGTATGAGATGTTTTATGTCTGGGGAGCTAACAAAGAGACGGTTTTACCTTTTGTTAAAGCTGAAACAAGTAATAGTTTTGATATAGGTTTAGAAAAAAAATATGATAATCTAAATTTTGAAATTAACTATTTTAATTTAACTTACGATAATGTTATAGAGGGTTGGGAAGCAAGTAGTTTTAAAACCCAAAATCAATCTGGTATAGTAGAGTCAGAGGGCATTGAGTTAATGTCGAATTGGAATATTAGCAATTTTTTAAACTTAGATTTAAATTATACTTATACTTCAACATATGATGGAGCTGAACAAGATAACGTTGGACATACTGTAGGACAAAATAATGCTCAAATGGTCAGAGTTCCCAGACATTTAATAAATTTAAACACAAATTTTAAAATACCTAATCTGGAAAACTTTGATTTTACTTTAAATACTAAGTGGTCAGATATGATGAGAGACTATGGAAATGGAAATACCAATGGTTCATTCGACGACGTAAGATTGGATGATTATCTAGTAAGTGATTTATTTGTGAAGTACAATCTTTTTAATCAATATAATTTGTTCTTTAATATAACAAACTTATTTGATGAGGGTTATGAAACAGCTGAAGATTATTCACAAATGCCTAGATCATTCAATTTTGGAATAAAAAAAGGTTTTAAAAATTACGATTAATGTACAAATTAATTGATTTAGAAAAGAAATGTTCATATGTTTCAATTCTAAAATATGAAAAAAAACAACTATTTTGTTACAGGGGGTACTGGGTCATTTTCTAAAAAATTCGTTGAATATTTGATCAAGAACAAACTTGCGAAGAAGATAGTTATTTTTAGTAGAGATGAATATAAGCAATCACTCTTAAAAGAAATTGAATTTATAAAAAAAAATATCTCTATTTTTAGATTTTTTATTGGGGATGTAAGAGATAAAGACAGACTTGAATGGGCTTTACAAGACGATATAGATATAGTTGTTCATTCAGCTGCATTAAAGCAAGTTCCAACTACAGAATATAATCCTTTCGAAACTGTGAAAACAAATATAATTGGTTCACAAAATTTAATTGAAGTTAGTTTGAAAAAAAATATTAAAAAGGTAGTTTTGATAAGTACTGATAAAGCAGTATCGCCTATAAATCTTTATGGATCTACAAAACTTACAGCAGAAAAACTTTTCATTTCAGCAAATATTTTTAAAGGTGCAAAAAAAAGCAATTTTAGTGTTGTTAGATACGGTAATGTAATGGGAAGTCGTGGTTCTGTAATTCCCATTTTTCTCAAACAAAAAAAAGATAAATTTTTTACAGTTACAAATAAAGATATGACACGTTTTAATATTTCTTTAGATTATGCCGTAAAATTTGTTTCCAAATGTATATTTTCAATGAGAGGTGGTGAAATTTTTGTTCCAAAACTTCCTTCTTACCGAATTTTAGATTTAGCAAAAGCTATTGATAGTTCAAAAAAAATTAAAATAATAGGTATTAGAACAGGTGAAAAAATACATGAAGAATTAGTCTCATCTAATGAGTTTCAGATAACTGTTCAAAAGAAAGATAGCTTTACGATATATCCCTTAAGAAACAACCAAAAAGATAATCGTAGACCTTACTCTTATAACAGTTTTAATAACCCCAATTATTTAAATATCTCACAAATAAAAAAACTTATTTCAACTAATATTAAAGATTTTGACTCAATTTAAAAAAATATGTCAAAAATAATCAGTTATGGAAATCAAAGTGTTGATCAAAAAGATATAAATAGTGTTTTAAAAGTACTTAAGTCTAAATATTTGACACAAGGGCCTTTAGTCAAAAAATTTGAGACAGATTTAAAAAGTAAATTTAGATGTAAATACTCTTCGGTAGTATCAAATGGTTCTGTCTCCCTTTTTTTAATTGGAAAAGTTTTAAACTGGAAAAAAGGTGATTTAATAGCAGTACCACCTATTACCTTCATCTCATCAGTAAATTCAATTGAACATTGTGGTGCAAGACCAGTCTTTATTGATATTGATTTAAAAGATTATTGTATGGATCCAGAAAAATTAGAGAATGAATTAAAAAAGGATAAAAAAAAAAGGATTAAAGCAGCAATCATAACTGATTTTGGGGGGCAACCAGCTCAATGGAAGAAATTTGATAAGATAAAAAAGAAATATAATATAAAATTAGTGAACGATAATTGTCATGCTATTGGATCGTCATTAAATTCATTTAGTGGCTATGCAGCTAAATTTGCAGACTTTGTATCGTTGAGTTTTCATCCAGTAAAAGCAATTACAAC
>CACAKN010000029.1 GCA_902533075.1 uncultured Pelagibacteraceae bacterium | reverse complement strand
TTTTTTTCTGTTACCTAAAAAATTTTCAATTTTAGTAAGTTCATTCTTTAAATTTATTCTATCACCCCTACATCTTTCAATTAGTGCATTTAAACTTTGTTGTGATATATTTATTTTTTTTTGATAACAAAAACTTTGTGCAATTTTAACTAATGTTTGATTATTATCCTCATAAAATGGAACACAAATAGTACTTCTCTCTTTTTCAAAAAAAGTTCTAAGCTTAGATTTTTTATCTAAAATATCAGAAACTAAAATTATCTTAGTTTCAGTAAATTCCTTTTCACTTATATCTTGAATTATATTAAGAATTTTATCACTGCACCCAGATATAATAATTAATTTTCTATTTTCAAAAAAAGAGTCTGACAATACTTCTGTGTAGAAATTTTCTTCATTGGTTAGTACCTGAGTTTCATTATAATTGAACACTTGATCTGCATCTTTTTTAAAAATTTCACTAATTAATTGCTCTTTAAAACCTTGATTTGCACCATAAAAAAGAAATAATTTTGATTTAGAAATTTTTGCTTTATTGATCTCAAAAGATTTTAAGATCATAATCGAACTTTAATAAAAATTAATATTTTATCAGCAACAATTTTTGTAAGATTTTTTTCAATTTCTTCTCTTAATTCTTGAAGATCAAATTTATTATCTTTGTTTGAATATGTAAAATTGGATGAAAAACTCTGCTCTTTAATTATTACCTTTTCATTTTGAATGATTAATCTAGTATTCAAAATCATTTGATAAGTTAGAGGGTTCCCAGCATTATTTTTTGATGTCACATTATTTTTTAAAGAACTTTCCAAAATTAATGTGAGTTTGTTTTCGTCTTTTATTTCATTGTTAATTCCAAGTATTGATAAAATATTTTGGTTTACTTCCTTATCTCCTAAAAGTTTTACCTCTTTAATATTTATATCTTTTTTTTCATTGTCAGAATAAATTGCTTTATAACCACAATTAGTTAAAAAAAATAATGATATTATAGTTACAAATAGAAAAATTTTTTTTTTAATCATTTAAAATAAAGTTAATTAATTTGTTTTTAACATAAATATGTTTGGATATCTTTCTTTCTTTGAAAATTTTTTTCATTTCTTCCATACTAGTAATTTTAGAAATTAGCGTTTTTTCATCCAATTCCTCTATTGTATTGTATATACCTTTTTTCTTTCCATTAACTTGAATTACAATATTTAATTCTGAGGGACTTAAAAATTTTTTATCAACCTCTGGCCATATATTATTTTTTTTTACGTTCAGATCACTTAGACATTCATTAGCAAAATGAGGAATTACCGGTAACATTAAAATTAAAATTTTTTCATAGTTTTTAATAAAGTTTTTACTTTTTGATTTATCTGATATTTTTTTTCTGAGGAAATTGTATGTTTCATGAAGACTTGCGATTATTACATTGTAACTAAATTTTTCTAAATTTTGATTAACTTTATTAATTAAGTGATTTGAAAATTTTTCAAATTCTTCATCAAATTCTTTTAATCCATCAGTTTTATTTTTATAATTTTCCAAAATTTGTTGATGTAGTGTCCAAAATTTTTGTATAAATTTGTATGCTGCCAACATTCCTTGTTCGGACCATTGTATGTCTTTTTCTGGAGGACTGTCGGACAATATAAAAATCCTGACAGCATCAGCTCCATATGACTCAATTATTTTTTGAGGATTAATTGTATTTTTTTTTGATTTAGACATTGACTCAATTGGGCCAACGATTACTTTTTTAGAGGGATCTTTTTTGTGGAAATAATTTTTTCCATCTTCTGAAAAGACATCTTCCGGACTTAACCAGTTTTTATTTTCATCCTTATATGTTTCATGACACACCATCCCTTGAGTAAAAAGGCCTTTAAATGGTTCATTAAATTTCATTTTTTCGTTTTTATAATTTATTGCTTTAAGAAAAAACCGTGAATATAGTAAATGGAGTATGGCGTGTTCAATACCTCCTATGTATTGATCAACAGGCATCCAGTAATTAGCATCTTCTATATTTATTGGTTGATTAAATTGTGGAGAGCAAAATCTTAAAAAATACCAAGAAGAATCAACAAAAGTATCTAATGTATCAGTTTCCAAATCACAAATTTTTCCATCAATCTCAATTTTTTTCCATTCAGTTTGATGATCTAAAGGATTACCATTTGTGTTTAAGTTAATATTTTCTGGTAAAGTAATTGGTAATTTTTCTAAAGGTACTTTAACTATGTTTTTTTTTTCATCATAAGCGATCGGTATAGGACATCCCCAATATCTCTGCCTAGAAACTCCCCAATCTTTAAGTCTGAAAGTAGTCTTTTTTTTTCCAATTTTTCTTTTTTCCAAAATATCAATTGTTTTTTGAATTGACTCTTCAGGAACTTTTAAACCATCAAGAAATTCAGAATTAAATATCTCACCAGATCCAGTGTAAGCTTCATTTTGAACCTTAAATGAATTATCTTTATCACTTGGTTTTACAACAGTTTTAACATCTAAATCATATTTTAAAGCAAAATCTAAATCTCTCTGGTCATGTGCAGGGCATCCAAAAACTGCACCAAATCCATAATCCATCAAAACAAAATTAGCAAAATAAACAGGGACTTTTTTATCCTTAATTAAAGGATGTATTGCAAATAACTTGGTCTCAAAACCTATTTTCTCAGCTTGAGCAATTGATTCTTCAGTTGTTCCAGTTTTTGAACATTCCTTTTTAAAATTTTGAAATTCTTTATTATTTTCGTAATATTTTGAAATAGGGTGATCAACTGAAACAGCTAAAAAAAGAAAAACCAAATAATGTATCAGGTCTTGTAGTAAAACATTTGATCTCTTTTATTTCTGAATTTCCCTCAATCTTAAAATTAATTTCACATCCGAATGATTTACCAATCCAATTTTTTTGCATTATTTTAACCTTATTCGGCCATTCATTTAGAGAATTTAATCCATCTAAAAGTTCATCTGAAAATTTTGAAATATTAAAAAACCATTGATTTAATTTTTTTCTTTCTACAACCGCACCTGATCTCCATCCTTTTCCATCTATAACTTGTTCATTAGCTAATACAGTTTTATCTATAGGATCCCAGTTTACGTAATTCTCTTTTCTGTAAACAAGACCTTTGTCATATAAATCTAAAAAAAGTTTTTGTTGATGCTTATAGTAATCGGATGAGCAAGTAGAAATTTCTCTTTCCCAATCAATCGAGATTCCTAATTCTTTAAGTTGTTTTTTCATTACTTCGATATTACTTTCTGTCCAATCTTTCGGATCTAAATTATTTTCTCTTGCAGCATTTTCTGCAGGCATACCAAAAGAGTCCCATCCCATTGGGTGTAATACATTGAAACCTTTTAAAGTTTTATATCGTGCCAAAACATCACCAATTGTATAATTTCTAACATGACCCATATGAATTTTTCCTGAGGGGTAAGGGAACATTTCTAAACAAAAAAATTTTTTTTTTTTAATATTAGATTTTGTTTTAAAAACTTTATTTTTTTCCCATGAATTTTGCCATTTCTTTTCTATAACTTTGAAGTTATATTTTTCCATAAATAAAATTTTGAATTAATTTTTCTTTTCTAAATCAGCTTTTTTTAATAAGGTTGCTTTTTTAAGAATTGCGAGTTTTATTTCTCCATTTAATTCTGTATTTGATGCCATAGATTGGCAATTCATTTGGGATGTGCAATTTTTTTTATAAATATTAACTTTAATACCATCTGCCCTAATTTCATTAGTAAGAAATTGAACCATTATTTTAATAGATTCTCTTTCGTTATTCGGTGACGCGTACCAGTCAGTTATTATAATTCCTCCTCCATAATCAACGTCAGAAAGTGGAATAAAATCTAGTATATCTAAAGTTGCTCTCCACATTTCATTTGAGCTTGAGAATTGGAAGGTACCTCCACCACCACCCTTAAACAACTTTCCTGCACTAAAACTTTTACCCTCTTTGATGTTTTTTTTAATTCTTTCTTCATCATTTGGAGAAACTTTTCTCGCATCAACAGGTTTATATATTCCGCAACCACTAAGTGAAAAAACAATAAAAAAAGCTAAAAGCTTTTTAAAAATTGGTTTAGAAATTATAGTAAAATTCATTTTTATGTTAATATATGCTAAATAATTAT
>CACAKN010000028.1 GCA_902533075.1 uncultured Pelagibacteraceae bacterium | reverse complement strand
ATGTGGTGCATTTGCAGTTTTAGCTTTGCTTTTATCAATTTTAGTGATCGTAGAACTTGTATTTGAACGATATTTTTTTCAAAGAGCAATTACATGGCAAACAGAACTTGTGACTATGCTTTTAGTAGCTTCCACTTTTATAGGTAGCGCTTACGTTCTTAGTGAAAAAGCTCATGTAAGTATGGAGTGGATATATGACTTTTTATCAAAAAAAAATGTAATTAGATTAAAAATTTTTACATCTCTTTTAAGTTTATTATTTTTTTTGATTTTATTTTATTTTGGTTTTTTAATGGTTGAAGAGGCATTTACAAAAAATTACTCAACAGGAACAGTTTGGGATCCACCATTGTGGATACCTTATTCTTCAATGATGTTAGGTGCTATATTGATGATATTACAATACATAGCTGAAATTATTAAATTAACTGATGAAAAGGATCTTAATTAATGGATCCATTAATAATAGCAATAATAGTAGCAGTTTTTACTTTGATAGTTCTTTTTTCAGGGATTCCCATAGCTTTTGGTCTAAGTTTTGTATCAATAGTTCTTTTAGTATCATTTGAAGGTTTTCAAATGTTAGATGTGTTTGCAGAAACATTTTATGCTGGACTTAATTCATTTGTTTTGCTTTCGATACCAATGTTTATTTTAATGGGGATGGCGGTTGCTAACTCTCCAGCGGGAAAAGATTTATATACTGGTTTAGATAGGTGGCTTTGGAGAGTTCCAGGAGGATTGGTTATTTCGAATATAGGTGCTTGTTCAATTTTTGCAGCTTTGAGTGGTTCTAGTCCCGCGACCTGTGCCGCAATTGGAACTATGGGAATTCCTGAGATGCGAAAAAGAGGATACTCTGATCAAATAGCTACTGGGACAATTGCTGCTGGAGGAACATTGGGAGTTTTAATTCCTCCAAGTATTGTCTTAATTGTTTATGGAATTGCAACTGGTACTTCAATTGGAAGATTGTTCTTATGTGGTCTTGTACCTGGCTTTATGTTAGCAGGAATGTTTGCTATATGGGCTCTCATACACAGTTATTTTATTGATAAAAAGTCTGCCAAAGCTTTGAAAAACAGAACACCTCCAACTTTAAAAGAAAAACTTGAGGTATTACCAAGAATTTTTCCTTTTCTAGCTATTATAGTAGGTGTTTTGTATGTTTTATACGGAGGTGTTGCAACACCATCTGAAGCCTCAGGTGTGGGAGCATTTCTTGTTTTTGTATTAATCGCCGTCGTTTACAAAATTTATCAGCCAAAAAAAATATGGAATATTGTTAAAGTTTCAATGAAAGAAAGTGTAATGATTATGTTCATTATTGCTGCCTCTTATCTTTTTGCATTTACTCTTTCACAACTTTACGTAACACAGTCTTTAGCTCAGAGTATGGTAGAATTAAGCTCAAATAAGTGGGTTGTATTTATTTTAATCAATATATTTCTTTTAATAGCTGGTTTCTTTTTACCTCCTGTTGCTGTGATTGTTATGACCTCAGCAATATTATTACCAGTTATAACAACATTAGGGTTTGACCCTTATTGGTTTGCAATTGTATTTACAATCAACATGGAAATAGGATTAATCACACCACCTGTGGGATTAAATCTTTATATAATTAAAGGAATTACCCCCGATGTTAGTTTGTCAGAAATTTTAAAAGGATCTATACCGTTTATGATTATTATGGCTTTAGCTATATTAATCTTGTGTATTTTTCCAGAAATAGTGACATGGCTTCCAGATAAAATAATGGGTAAACCTCTTGGATACTAAAAAAAAAATTAACAGAAAAGTTTCAGTAGCTCCTATGATGGATTGTACTGATAGACATGATCGTTTCTTTTTAAGATTAATGAGTAAAAATGTCATGCTTTATTCTGAAATGGTAGCTACAAAATCAGCAATTCATGGTGATAGAAAAAAAATCTTATCATATAGCCCAGAGGAAAAACCTTTAGCCTTACAAGTAGGAGGATCAGATAAAAATGAATTAGCGGAAGTGGCTAAAATTGCTGAGGACATGGGATATGATGAAATTAACATTAACTTAGGCTGCCCAAGTAAAAAAGTTCAAAAGAATATGTTTGGTGCTTGTTTAATGAAAGAGCCAGACTTAGTGGCTGAATGTATTAATTCAATGGTAAATGCATGTAAAATTCCCGTAACAGCAAAAACCAGAATTGGTTTTGATAACACAGAAGAGTTTGACTATCTAAATAATTTTATTCATAAAATGCAAGATGCTGGATCAAAAACATTCATTTTACACGCAAGAAAAGCTATGCTTTCTGGTTTATCTCCAAAACAAAATTTAAATATACCTAAATTAAATTATGACATGGTTTATAACATAAAAAAAGAAAACCCAGAATTAGAGATAATTATAAATGGAGGTATAACAAAAGTTGAAGAAATAAATAAACATTTAAACTTGTGTGACGGAGTAATGATTGGTAGATCAATTTATCAAAACCCTTATTCTTTAATTGAAATTGAAAAAGAAATATTCAAAACAGTGGACAATCCATCTCGAGAACAAGTAGCTGAAAAACTGTTAGAGTATCTAGATAGAGAAGTTAAATTGGGCACCAAAGTAAACCACATAATGAGACACACGGTTGGTCTGTATTATGGTCAGGTAGGGTCAAAAGAATGGAAAAGATATTTAAGTGATAATATGATGGCTAGAGACTCAGATTTTCAAAAAGCAAAACATATTATGACAATTGTTCAAAATAACGAAAAAGCTAATCAAGTTAGCTCTTAAATGGAAATATTAAATTTATCTGAATTAATTAACTTATTAATTGTTCTAGCATCTGCAGCAGCAGTTGCTGGTTTTATGGCAGGATTACTTGGCGTAGGGGGAGGAATTATAATGGTGCCAGCATTGTATTATGCTTTTACAGTTTTAGATTTTGATATTGTAACACGCATGCATCTTTCAGTTGGAACATCTTTAGCAATTATTATACCAACATCTATTATCTCAACCAAAACACATATGGAATATGATGCAGTTGATTTTAAAATGGTAAAATCATTTGGTATTTTTATTCTTCTTGGTGTAATTGCTGGAACTTTTTTAGCAGTAAACTTAAAAACACCAGCTCTAGTTTTATTTTTTTCAATATTTGCATTTATTGTAGGATTATTTTTTATTTTTGTTAGAGAAAAACTTATGGAAAATCCAAAAAAAATATCTGATTTAATAAAAAATATCTCTGGAATAATAATTGGTTTTATTTCAGTACCACTTGGAATTGGTGGTGGTTCTTTGATGGTTCCTTTTATGAGAACATTTGGATATGACATTAGAGAGTCTATTGGTACCGCAGCAGCAGTAGGTTTTTTAATAGCAGTGAGCGGAACGATAACTATGATCATAGGTGGTAAAATAATAAATAATATTAATACACCTTTTAGTATTGGATATATAAATCTTTTAGGTTTTTTTGTTTTTGTTCCTGTTACTATGGTAATGGCGAGACTAGGGGCAAAAGCTGTTTATAAAATAGACAAAAAGTTATTAAGCAAAATATTTGGAACATTTTTAATTTTAGTTTCAATCAGGTCTTTTATGGAGTACCTTTCAATTAACTAAAATTTTATTTACTGATTAGTTCCCCATTTAACTTTATTCCATACTCTTTCATGAAAATAATAAAAAAAAAGTGGAATAATAGAACCAAACCCTAATATACTCGCTCCTTTAAATGAACCAGTAAAAATATAACCAAATATCATCCAATAAATAAATATTAAAAGTCTCCAGGAAAAAGTTTTTGCTATAGATCTAATTTTTTTATCTGCCATTGAAAAATCTTTTTAAAAAAGAGAGATGGGGTGGTTTCAGTCTCCCTCTACCACCCTTATATATAAATTAATTGATTCGTGAATAAAATGTAATCGCGAAAAAGTTGAAAATTAGAGTTATTATTTATGGTAATGTTTCTGGTTCAGCAACGTCAGAAATTATAACTTTTTCAACTTTATAAGCTAAGAGTATTTGAGGATTTTTATTAACATAAGGGATATCAGGTAAAATAGGATTTTTAGAGAAAAATTCATTGATACCCGTTTGATTTAAAGTGTTTTTTAATTTAATTTTATTAATTACTCTTCCAGAGCTGTATGATATTGAAGTTTGGTAAACACTTCCTGTTTTTACGCCCGTATATATTGGACCCAAAAAGGCTGAATTTGGAATGGAACAATTTGATAATAATACCAAACATACAAAGATAAAAAAATTTTTTAACATAAATATAGAAGCTATTATCTGATTCTTAATTAATTAATCGTAATAATTTTTTGTTTTAAAAAAAAATTTACTCGTATAAATTGTATTTCAATATTCTAATACTTAAGATTTATCGTTTTACTTGGAATAATTAAAAAACCAAAACTCATTATAATCACACCCATTATTTGTAAAATTAATATAATGTTGTTACATTTACGTATGAGTTCGAAAAGATCACAAAG
>CACAKN010000027.1 GCA_902533075.1 uncultured Pelagibacteraceae bacterium | reverse complement strand
AATCTGGATAAAGCGTACCTTGAGCTAAAAATTTAACTTTTTTTATTTTTTTAGCATAACGTTCAAAAATTTTAATAAATAAATTTCCTATTATTTTTCTCTTTTTTTCTGGATCAGAAATATTTGATAATTTTTTCAAGAATAGTTTTTCAGCATTAACGTAAATTAGATTTATTTTTAATCTTTTTTTAAAAGTATCTACTACTTGTTTTTCTTCATTTTTTCTTAGAAGACCTGTGTTTACAAAAATACAATATAAATTTTTACCAATAGCTTTGTTTAATAATTGTGCTACCACACTGCTATCCACTCCACCTGAAAGTGCACAAATTACTTTATTATTTCCTACTTGTGTTCTTATATCTTCAATCAACTTTAATTTTTGATCTTTTGAAGACCAATTTCTTTTAATCTTACATATCAAAAAAATAAAATTACTAATTATTTTTTTACCTTTTTCAGTATGTGTTACTTCAGGATGAAACTGGACGCCATAAAATTTTTTAGTTTTATTTTCAACAATTGCAAATTTTGAGTTTTGACTAGATGCTATAACATTGAAATTTTTTGGTAATTTTGTAACTTGATCAGCATGACTCATCCATGCTTTTATGTTTTTCCTTTTTTTAAAAAAACCATTTGTTAAAAGACTTTCTTTTTTTTTAAATATATTTGCTAAACCAAATTCTCTATGTCTTGATTGTTTAACTTTTCCACCATTTAATTTTGATAAAATTTGATGTCCAAAACAAATTCCTAAAACTGGTATTCCATTCTCTATAATCTTTTTATCAAAGGAATATCTTTTTTTTTCATATACATTCAAAGGACCACCTGACAAAATTATACCTTTGATGGAATAATCAACATTTGCGTTCTTTATTTTTTTATGGCTAACTATTTCAGAGAAAACTCCTAATTCTCTAATTCTTCTTGCTATAAGTTGTGTAAATTGTGAGCCAAAATCTACAATTAAGATTTTGTCTAAGGTTTGATTAAGACTCATTATTTTTTGGCTCTATATTTGATAAAGTTTCTAATATACTTTTATTCTCATTACATAGTTTTTTACAAACTTTATTAAAAGTTTTAGATAAGTCTCTCACTTTTGAGTAATTCGATTTTTCTAGTGCAATTTTCATAAACATTAATATTGCTTCTTCGTTATCTGGTTCTATTAATAATGTTGCTTCTAAATTTTTTTCTTCCTTTTTTTGATCTTCTTCTATGTTGTATATTTTTGCTAAGTATAAATAAGAATTCGAATTTTTAGGATTAAAAACAATACTTTTCTCAAACATAAATCTTGCTTCCTCATACTTTTTAATTTTGAAAAATTCTATTCCTTTTTCAAAAAAACTTTGATTACTAAAAGAAACATTTAAGAAATTAATTGTAAGGTAAAAAAAAATTACAAATTTAAATATTCTTTTCATTAATATTTCTCATCACTTTTAATAATATCAACATTATGAACCATACTCTCGTAGAAACCAGCTTTTGTAATTTTTACAAATTTTGGTTTATCCCTTAAGTATTTTATTTGTTTTGAACCAAGGTATCCCATGGAAGATTTTAAACCACCTATTAGTTTAAAAATTATATTGTCAACTTTTCCTTTATATTTTGCGAGTCCTTCAACTCCCTCAGGAACATACTTAGATATATCTTTCTGTTTGGATTGAAAATATCTATCTGCAGATCCTTTGTTCATAGCTCCTACTGATCCCATTCCTCTAAAACTCTTAAATAATTTTCCACTTTTTTTTATTAATTTACCAGGCGCTTCATCTGTACCTGCAAATAATGATCCTATCATAACTGCATCAGCTCCAGCAGCAAAAGCTTTTGCTAAATCGCCAGAATATTTAATTCCCCCATCAGAAATAATCTTTACGTTTTTGTTTTTAATTCCATTTCTAACACTGAGAATAGCACTAAGTTGAGGTACACCGATACCAGCAACTAATCTAGTTGTACAAATTGAACCCGGTCCTATTCCAACTTTAATTATATCAACACCAAGTTTTAATAAAAATTTAGCAGCTTCTGGAGTGGCAATATTTCCAGCACAGATAGCTGTTTTTTTATTTTTTTTCTTTTTTATGAATTTTATAATTTCTGAAACTTTTTTAGTATGGCCATGTGCAGTGTCTACCACAATCATATCAATATTTTCTTTTAGTATTGCATCAGCTCTTTTAAATTCATTTAGCCCCGCTCCAACTGCTGCTCCAACTAACAACTTATGCTTTTTTACTTTTTTGATCTCTAAAACTTGATTTTTTATATCCAAATTTCGATGAATAATTCCAAGACCACCATTTTTAGCTAATGCTATTGCCATTTTACTTTCAGTAACAGTATCCATCGCAGAAGATAAAAGTGGAATTTTTAATTTAAGAGTTTGAGTTAGTTTTATACTAGTATCTACCTCTGAGGGTAATATCTCAGAATATTTAGGTGCCAATGTTACATCATCAAAGGTAAGTGCTTCTTTTATAGGATCCATAATCATTTATATATGATTCCTTTTAAATTTAAAGAGGCTATCTAAGATTTTTGCAGATTATAAAACTTTCTTTGGAATCTTTTCTACTTGATTTAGGTTTGAAAACCTTAACTACTTTAAAAATTTTTTTTCCTAGTGCGACAATTTCATTAAAAGTGCTACCCATAAATATTTTTGAGATAAAAAAACCTTTAATAGAAATAACTTCTTTTGAAAAAAACATCGCTTCTTTACATAACTCACCTGTTTGAATTGAGTCTAAATCTTTTATCCCTGTAGTATTCACAGCCATATCTGACATAACCACGTCTGACCTATTTGTAATATAGCTTTTAATTTGTTTTTTAATTTCCAAACTAGTGAAATCTCCCTTTATTTGAATAGTATTTTGAATTTTTTGCATTTCCTTTAAATCTACAGAAATTATTTTTCCATTTTTTACAACTTTGGAGGCATATTGAGACCAACTTCCTGGAGCAGCTCCAATGTCTATAACATTCATGCCACCCTTAAATATCTTAAATTTTTTATCAATTTCAATTAGTTTGTATACTGACCTAGCTCTATAACCATCAACTTTAGATTGGCGAACATAAGTGTCTCTTCTTTGTTTATTAACCCAATTTTTTGAAATTTTATTTTTTTTCAATTAGCTACTAAATCTTAAGCTTTTGGTTACTTTTTTATTATTTAGGGTTTCAATTTCAATTTTAACGTTTTTATCGACCCTCATATCTTTACCATCTTTCCAAATTCCAGCTGCAAGATGAATTATACCTATTTTATAATTTGGCAAATAAGGTTCAACAAACGTTTTTTGATTTTCATCAAACTTTGGAAGAAGATTGCTTGTAATCCAATTACATTTTAATGGTAAAAATTCTGTTTCTAAATCATCAATATATACCGCCATATTTATTGCCAAACCCTCAGAGCCAAAAATATTTCCAGCATTTAATGTTTTTGATAAGTTGTTTTGCCAACATCTCCATCCGTTAGAGTTTTTTTCTAATGAAAAAACTCCAATATTAATATGTGGAGCAAATGCTAATTTTCTAGCTTTTTCATACCCTATTTTTGACTTAACAGCATGTTTAAAATTTTGGGATTTAACAATCGCTAATTTTCCAATTAACCAATTCACTTTTGAAGTTATTTTATAACCAGGTCCAATTGTTTGCGTGATGCCTAGTTTACCATTATCACAGGCCTTAAAATATAACTCTATACTCTCCCAATCATTTACCCATGCATCACAATCTATCCATAAGTACTTTTCGTAATTAGGAAAATATTTTGGTAAAAAAGCTCTTGAGACTTGACTTTTTAACCACTCTTTATCTTTAATTTTATAGTTTGGTACTTCAATATCCCATTCAGCTGATTTAATTTCATCAACTTTATTTATTAATTCTTTTTTCTGTTCCTGAGTTAATCCAGCATCAAGGATACAAATTGCAACATTTTCACTTTCTTTAAATCTTTTAATAGAATCTACCAGTTCCCCCAACAATGGAAAGTAATTAGCATCTGCCAATGAAACAATTACATTTTTTTTCATCTATAGAATATCTTCTAATCCATCATCATTATCAGATGTGATATTTTTTTCTTTTTTAATTTTTTTAAAATGAAAATAACTAATTGGTATTAAACAAATGTATATTAAAGAACTTATTGCTAAAACTTTGAATGTATAAACTAATAACGCTCCAAAAAATATAACCATTCCAAATAATAAAAATTTTGTCATTGATCTTGGTATAATAATTTTTTTAAAAGAGTATGTTGGGATGGTACTTATCAATAGCACTGATACAATTACAAAAAAAGTTGGAACTAATATGTCGTAATTAATTTTAAATAAGATTTCTCCTAGACCACTAAAGCTAAAAATTAGTGGGAACAAAACAATTATTCCTCCTGCTGGTGATGGCATTCCTTCAAAAAAATTATCTCTCCATGTAGGTTCATCTTCAGAGCTAATGTTAAATCTTGCAAGTCTTAAAGCAACACAAACAACGTATATTAAACATACGAACCATCCTAACTTTTCCAAATATTGCAAGTTCCAAAAATACATTATTAGAGCTGGTGCAACACCAAAACTTATTACATCTCCTAATGAGTCTAATTCTTTTCCCATTTTAGATGTACCTTTTATAAGTCTAGCTATTCGACCATCTAATGCATCCATTAAGCCTGCAAATAATATTGCAATAATTGCTATTACAAATTTTCCATCTATCGCAAACTTTATAGAAGATAATCCAATACAAACTCCAATCAATGTAATTGCATTTGGTAGAATTATTCTTGCTTTTTTATCTGATACAATTTTGAAATTATTTTTTTTTTGTTCCATTTTACTTTTTAGCTAATAACGTTTCTCCAGAAATAGCTTTCTGACCAACTTTAACTAAAGGTTCATAATTCTCATAATATACATCTGCACGACTTCCAAATCTTATCATTCCTATTCTGTCCCCTTGATTTAAATCTTGATCTTTAGTTGACTCACAAACAATTCTCCGAGCAATAAGTCCTGCAATTTGAACAACTATTATGTCATTATTATGAAAATCTTTAATTTTATAATAATTTCTCTCGTTATCTTCACTTGCTTTATCAAGAGAGGCGTTAAAAAATTTTCCAGGTTTGTATAAAATTTCTTCTATTTTTCCACTACAAGGAGTTCGGTTTACATGGCAATCAAAAACGTTCATAAAAATACTTATTTTTTTAAATTTTTTATTTTCTAAACTTAGTTCCTTGGGGCCATCAACTTCTTCAACTTTAATCACTTCACCATCTGCTGGACTTACAAGATAATTATTATCCTCAATTATAACTCGTTCGGGATCTCTAAAAAAATAGTAAACCCAAATTGTAATAACAAAACCTATAAGACCTAAAAAATCACTAAAGATATAAAGTACGATAGTAATAATTCCGGCAATTACTAAAAACTTATATCCCTCTACGTGAATCTTAGGAAATATCTTGTTAAACATATTCTTCTATTTGATAATTTTTCATTAATATGTATATAAAATCGCGAAATTCAATTAATAAGATAAATATAAGTGAGCAAAATTACCGTAAAAAACCCAATTGTAGAGTTAGATGGTGATGAAATGACCAGAATAATCTGGGAATTTATCAAAAAAAAATTAATTCTTCCCTATCTTGATATTGGCATAGAGTATTACGATTTAGGGATGAAAAGTAGAGATAATACCGATGATCAAATAACCATCGACTCTG
>CACAKN010000026.1 GCA_902533075.1 uncultured Pelagibacteraceae bacterium | reverse complement strand
TTTTGTATCTAGAAAATCTAATTTTTGTTGAGATGAAATATAGCAAAACTGTCTTATAAATTTTGTTTTTTGTCTAACAGATACACCATGAACTGAGTTTAAAGTATTCAAGCCAAGTACAAGAGTATTTTGTGAATATTTTATTGTCTTATATTCTTCTAAATATTTTAGATCAATTCTACTATACTTAGAAAAATAAAAAATTTTTCTTTTTTCGTAATCATTAATTCCATCTTTCCATTTATATAAAATCAAATTACCACCCAATGAATCATCCTCTGGATTTCTAAGATAATATAATCCAAAAAACATTTTATTACGAGCATCTAAATGTGCTCCTCTAGGAGGAGAGGGTTTTTGAACTGGTGAATTAAATGAATAGGCTGCAGATTGAGATAACGGACTATTTTTTAGTTCTTCTTTGGTAAAATTTTTGATATTTAATTGAATTCTTTTAAGTTCTTTTTCATTAAATTGATCTTTAAAGCAAGAAATAGATTCATTTAAAAATTCACTACCAGAGTGATAATTTAGGAAGTCATACCAAAGCTTGAAAGAGGAATTATTTTCCAGCTCTTCTTTATATATATCTCCTCTTTTGTTATCTAAATTTAAATCTTTAACTAATGAGTTTGGGATTGTTTCGTTTAATTTAGAATATAAATCTTTTGGTAATGCATTTTCTATAATTATATGAGGGAAAGGTTCTAAGTGAATACAACTATCATCAAATTTTTGCAACAAAGATAAGTTCTCTGTCATTACTTAAAATATTTTTTTTTCTCTTTTTTTAATCACAAAAATTAATCTTCCCTTCATTGGATCTATCATTATGATATCCTCAACAAAAGTATCAGCTTTTGAACTTTTTAACAATACAAATGGAAAAAGCTCTGGTTCAATACCCCAACAATCAATATTACTAACACTACGTATACCATGTGCAGATCTAGAATGTTCTAATAAAACCACTCCTTTTGGTTTTATTTGTTCAGACCAAATTTTTAATGTTTGCATTGGGTCACTTGAATGATCGTGAGAATTTGAATAGACAAAATCAAACTTTCCGATCCAATCCTTATTTTCTTCTTCAAAATTCCAATTTATTATACCTTGATTTTTAGAAGCTAAAGGATCTATATCTGTTCCAATCACATCAAAAGAATTATTTTTATTAAACCATTTTACTTCTAAACCAGTTCTAACACCATGACAAATTCCCTTTTTAAGATCTAATTTAATTAAATAATCTGAAATCTTTGAAATCGTATTTTCATCTGTCCAGGTAAAGCTATTTGATCTATGAATTCTTAACGAAGTTTTTTCTATTTGTTTCAAAATATAATCTTTCTTAGAGTGATACTTATGTAACTTAAAATAATTTTGATCAAATCCTTTCTTTAAATTAATTGAAAATTTATTTGGCAATAAAAAATTTAAAAACATTTTTTTTTAGCTTCTTATAAATTATAAGTAGGGTTCGATAAACTTTCCTTAAACTTTTATAGATTAATGTGTGATTATTAAAATGTTTTCTGATAAAATTTATGATCATAAAATAAATTTTGAATTTTATTGTGATTATAATATTATTATCAATAAATCTACCTTTAAAATTTCAACAATTCTAATTTTACCTCAACAAAATTTTCTGGAATTAAAATAGAGATAAAATAATATAATTAAAAAATTTTAATAAAATAAAGAAAATTTACAATAAGATATTATAATTACTGTTAATGGCTAATAAAATTTTTATTTCAGGAAGTGCCTATTCTGGAAAATCCTCATTGATATATTTGCTTGAAGGACATAGTGAGATTTTAGCAAATGTACTGCATTTTAAGATAATAGACTCCTTAAATGAAATTAATAATACATTTAATTGGATTGACCACAGTAAAAAAGAAGACTCAAATGAATTAGCTTTTTTTTTTAAAAAAGATAAATCAATAACAAAAATATCAAAAAAAGATTATCAAAAATTATTTAATAGAATTTATGATTTTCTTAAAGACCATGCAATTAAAAAACAATATCCCAATCTAATAACTTCTTTTCAAGATACTTGGCTTGAATTTAATTTTGATTATGAAAATTTTGAAAAAAAGATAATTGATCAGCTTTTTAAACATGGGAATTCTATAACTATTTCTTATGAAGATTATATAGATATTTTTTATTATAATTTTTTTTCTAACTGGAAAGATATTAATTTTATTAATTCTCAGGATTATTTTAATAAAAAATATTTAGTTAATAAACTTCCAAATAATGTGGAGAGTATAGAATTTATATTAAATGAAACAAAGGACTCAAAAATAATTTTTGTAGAGAGAGATTTGATCGGTATAATGAAATCTAGAGTTTTAGAACATATAAAACAACGAAATCTCAATATAAAAGAATTTGATCGTATTTTTTATTCAATCTCAAAAAGTGAATTTTTTGACAAAGCTATTTCATATTCTAATAAAGTAAAAAAATTAAAGACTAAATATAATAACAGAATTTATATTACTGATCTTAATAATCTAGTTTATGAAACTGAAGAAGAAATGAAAAAAATTTCAAATTTCTGCCAAATAAATTATGAGGAAATAATATCAAAAAAAACTCATTTATCAAAAAATATTGAAAATCAAACAAATGAAATAAATGATGATAAATATCCTATTTCAAAAAAATGTGAATTTTTTGTAAATTTGATGATATGGAATAAGTCATATATAAAGACTACAAAAAAGATTTATTTTTTTAAATACTATAAAGAAATTTTATTGTCGATTTATTTAAAATTAAAATTTTTATTTAAAAATTTTTTCTAATGAAAAAAGAAGACAAATTTTTTTATGATAATTAAAGTTTGCCCAGAATTCTCGTAATGAATCAGTTCTAGGTTTGAGTCCTGGTGGACCCCTTCCAAATTTAAAAACTGATTAGTTTTCAGTAAATTCTTTTAATGTTTTAAATAGAGAGTTTATGTCTCCATTATTAGTATTAATTATGGATGCAAATTCTTCTTTTTGTGTTCTTGCTAAGCTTAATCCTTCAATTATTAGATCTCTAATAAGAAGATTGTCCATGTTTTTAGTGTAAATTCTCCAATCAATTTTTATTTCTGGTCTTTCTTTAGTTCCCTTTAATAAACTATTTACTATAGTATAATTTTTATTCAGTACTTCTTTATCAAATACATCAATTTCAGGATTTGTGTATTCAGCTAATCTACTAGAAAAACTTTTTAAAAAGTATTCTTCAAATAATTTTTCGTATTCTCTTTTTTGGTTGTCATTTAGACCTTTTCTAGCAGGTCCCAGTGTATAATAGCCGATGCCTCTTATATCTACTGTTTCTTTAGCTATCTTTTTTAATTCATTTACCTTATCTTTTTTTGAAAGATCTTCTGATAAAATTTTTGAAGCTCTATTTACAGTCGATTGAACAAATACATCAGGTTCTATTGCATTTACATTTACAAAACCTATTAGAGATATAAAAAAAATGATAAAAGTTTTTTTAATTATCATGTAGAACTAGAAAAATTATTGGCTCTCTATCTCTTCCCAGTCACTATCATCCTGGGTATCAATAATTTTTTTTGTATTTAAAATTTTTTGTTGTCTATCTTGCAAGTAAAGACTTTTAACAGACGCATAAAAATCTAAAGAATTTTTTTCTAAATTTTCAATTGAGTCATAATTTTTTGCTCTAAAATCTACCCCACCCGTAATTTTTGAACTATAATAATCAATATCACTAAAATATTGAGTTTCGTTTCTTACTGTCACATTGTACCAAGCATCTCCACCTAAAAAGTTAGCAGCCGATGCAACTGTGTCTCTAGCAGTACTTGGCCCTAACACTGGTAGAACTATATAACAACCAGGACCAAATCCAAGAGTTGCCAGAGATTGTCCATAATCCTCTTTTTCATACCCTTCCATACCCAGGTAAGTTGCTACATCAATCAAGCCAAGAACTCCTAATGTTGAATTAACTAAAAATCTTCCAGTATTTAATCCAGCCAATCCAATTTCACCCTGCAATAAATTATTTGGTATAGTTACAAGGTTTGATAAGTTATCTAATGAGTTGCTCACTCCATTTTTTATTGGTGATGGTAGTTTTCTATAAACACTTGCAACAGGTCTAAATATCACTCCATCTAATGTTTGATTGAACGCAAAAGTTGCTCTATTTAAATTTTCAAAGCAATCTTTAATTTCAGTAGGATTATTTTTTTTTAATAATAGCTCACCATCTGAACCTGCACTAACATTTGAGATTAGCGTCAGGGTTGTAATTAAAATTGCTGCAATTTTTTTAAACATTGTGTTTCTTATATTATATAAAAAAGTAAAGTAAATTAACTATTTATTTAAAATGAGTACAAAAATTGGCTTAAATTTGACTAGATTATACTCAATTAATTTTAGTTTGCCAAAAAGAAAAAAAAATTCAATTAAATTCATAATTATTCATTACACTGGAATGAAAAATGAATCAAAGGCTATAGAAAGATTATGTAATGAAAACTCAAAGGTGAGTTCTCATTATTTTATAAAAAATAATGGAGAAATTATTAATTTAGTTCCCGACCTTTATGAGGCATGGCATGCAGGTAAATCAAGCTGGAAGAAAATTAAATTTTTAAATAAATATTCAATAGGAATAGAAATTAGTAATCCAGGACACCAGTATAACTATAGGGAATTTAACTCAAAACAAATATCCTCTGTAATAAAGTTGTTAGTTTTTTTGAAAAAAAAACATAAAATCATAACAAAAAATATAATTGGACATTCTGATATAGCTCCTAATCGAAAGAAAGATCCTGGCGAAAAATTCCCTTGGAAAAAATTGGCTAAAAGAAAATTAAGTCTTTGGCACAATCTAAGTGAGATAAAGATAAAAAAATATAGAAAAATTAAATTGAATAAAATTGAAGAGAAGATGTTTTTAAAAAATTTAGTAAATATAGGATACTCAAAAATGAAAAGAATGAATTTAAAACTTGAAAAATTAAATCTTGTAAAGGCATTTCAAAGAAGATTTAGACAAGAGCTTGTGAACGGTGTTATCGATAAAGAATGCCTCTTAATTAGTAATAATCTGTTAAAATATTAATTATTTACCTTGAATTTTAAAAATTAAATTATAAATTGATTAGGCCAGATAAACGACTTGTCGCTTTAATTTAATTAAAGAGGAAAGTCCGGGCTCTACAAGGATACAGTGCCAGGTAATACCTGGCGGGGGCGACCCTAGGGACAGTGCCACAGAAAATAAACCGCCATAACATGGCAAGGGTGAAAAGGTGTGGTAAGAGCACACCGGTTCTATTGGTAACAATGAACGCTGGAAAACCCCACTGGGAGCAAGACTAAGTAGAGATGACATTGTTATTTTACTAAAAGCCATCCTTGGCTAGTCATCAGGGTTA
Organism: uncultured Pelagibacteraceae bacterium; assembly: GCA_902533075.1. Taxonomy (GTDB): domain Bacteria; phylum Pseudomonadota; class Alphaproteobacteria; order Pelagibacterales; family Pelagibacteraceae; genus Pelagibacter. The sequence goes on along the minus strand of CACAKN010000026.1, from coordinate 588 downwards.
GTTGCTTGAGCTTAAAAGTGATTTTAAGTCTAGACAAATGACAGGTTTTAAAGACAGAACCCGGCTTATAGTTTATCTGGCACCTAATAATTTAAATCTTAATATATATAGATGTTCTCTTTTTGATTCACTTTTTTACTTAAATTTATGAATTAAATTGTAAATTGTAAGTATTGACTCTATTAAAAAAAACCCATAATATCCCATAAATTCCCAAATAAGGGAAAAAAATGGAATTTATGGTTTATGTTTTTATCAACCTACGAAAACAAATTAGACAAAAAAGGAAGGGTGTCAGTGCCTGCGAGCTTTAGATCTTATTTATCAAATTTAGGATACAATGGTGTAATTTGCTATCCATCATTTAATAATCAATCAATAGAAGCATGGCCACAGGATAGAATTGAAAAAATATCAAACTCAATTGACTCTCTAAATCCATTTGAGGAAAAAAGAGATTTTTTTGCAACATCAATATTATCTGAAAGTACAAATTTACAATTTGATAGCGAAGGCAGAATATCACTTACTACAAAATTATTAAAACATGCAAAAATTAAAAACAGTATGATTTTTGTTGGTCAGGGA
>CACAKN010000025.1 GCA_902533075.1 uncultured Pelagibacteraceae bacterium | reverse complement strand
TAGAATATGTAAAAAAGTTAAATTAAATGAATTCAATATCTGTAAACTTGAATATAATGATAAAGGCCTGTGAAAAAGCTTCAAAAATATTAATTAGAGATTTTGGTGAAATTGAAAATTTACAAGTTTCAAAAAAAGGTCCTGCTGATTTTGTGACAAATTCAGATATTCGGGCCGAGAAAATTATTATAGATGAATTAAAAAAAGCAAAACCAAATTATTCAATAATTAGTGAAGAAAACGGAATTGAGAATAATAAGGATTTAGATAACACTTGGATTATTGATCCAATAGACGGAACTATTAACTTCTTACATGGAGTGCCTCATTTCGCAATATCAATTGCACTAAAATCAAAAAATGAAATAATTACTGGATTAATTTTTGACCCAATAAAAGATGAAATGTTCTATGCAGAAAAAAATAATGGGGCATTTTTTAATAACCATCGAATTAGAGTTTCAAAAAAAAACGAATTAAATAATTGCTTATTTGCTACAGGTGGTAAATTAGAAAATGATCTAGAAATACAATACAGAAAATCAGGCTGTGCTGCTTTAGATTTGGCTTATGTTGCGGCAGGTAGATATGATGGTTTTTTTCAAAAAAATTTGAACCTATGGGATATTGCTGCTGGTATCATATTAATTAAAGAGGCTGGAGGATTGGTAAATGAAATTAATCTCTCTTTGAATAAAAATATAAAAATAATAGCTTCTAGTACTGATATTAACTCAAAATTGATCCAAAAATTAAATAACTTTTAATTGTTTTAAAAAATTCTTTTGCTATAAGTCTCAAAATGAAAAAAAATATACATCCTAATTATCATGTCATTAAAGTTGAGATGACTGATGGATCACAATTTGAAACTAAATCAACTTGGGGAGCTGAAGGTGATTTGCTTAAACTTGAAATTGATCCAAAATCTCATTCTGCTTGGACTGGAGGAAAACAGAAGTTAATGGATAAAGGTAGAATAAGTAAATTCAATAAAAAATTTCAAAATTTTAAATCAGATAAAAAAAATTAAATGTCGAACGCTCCTTTAATGCCAATGGCTACTGCTGTATGGCTTGTCGAAAATACAACTCTAACATTCAAACAAATTGCTGATTTTTGTAAATTACATGAAGTTGAAGTTCAAGGTATCGCTGACGGTGAAGTAGCTAAAGGGATTAAAGCTTACAATCCGATAATATCTGGACAGCTTTCAAGGGAAGAAATTGAAATGTCCTCGAAAGATGAGAACAGACCTTTGGAAATTAAAGGCTCTGACATTGAGATTTCTAATTCACAAAAAAAAATAAAAAAATATATACCTTTATCTAAAAGACAGGATAAACCAGACTCAGCTTTATGGTTAATAAAGCAACACAATCTTCTTAAAGACTCACAAATAGCTAAATTAGTTGGAATAACAAAAAATTCTGTCACTTCAATAAGAAATAAAAGCTATTGGAATTATAATAATCTAAATCCAAAAGATCCTGTCGCTCTGAATTTATTTTCCCAGAAAGACCTAGTTGAAGCAATAGAAAAAGCTGAAAGAAGAATAAAAAGGGAAAAAAAAGAAAAAGATAAACTTAATAGAATAAAATTAAATTCAAATAATGAATAAATTAAATAGACATAAAATAGTAAAAATGGTAGTTACTCATTTTTTTGGAGGTAGTTATTAAAATAGAGGTAAAAGATAATAATATTGAACAAGCCCTAAGAGTTTTAAAACGAAAACTACAGAGGGATGGTTTTTTTAAAGTGATAAAATTAAAAAATACTTACGAGAAACCTTCAGAAAAAAAGAAAAGAATTTTACAAGAGAATATTAAAAGAGTAAAAAAGTTAAATAAGCTTAAAAATAGAATTTAATTTTATCGCGGGGTGGAGCAGTCTGGTAGCTCGTCAGGCTCATAACCTGAAGGTCGGCGGTTCAAATCCGTCCCCCGCAACCAATCAATTTAAATTTTAAATTTAGATTTTTTACTATCTTCAAGAAAAGCTTTAACAGTTTCTTTTGTAAGTTGACTAAAACTTTTTCCGTACTTCTCAATCTTTTCGATAATTGATGGTGGAATAGTAATAATATGACACCCTAACTGTTTAGATTGTAAATAATTATAAGGTTCTCTAACGCTTGCCCATAAAATCTCAACATTTTTAAATTTTTTTGCAAGAAGAATACTTTTTTTAAATTCTGGAATTGGATCTTTACCCGTATCTGCCGCTCTGCCTGCAAAAATTGAAATAATTAATTTCGTTTTTTTATTAATTGATTTAAGAATTTGCCTAGTTTGATTTGATGTATATACAGCTGTAATATTTAGCTTAATATTTTTTTTATTTAATTCTCTTATTATCTTTCCTGTAAAAAAACCTTTTGAATTTACCACTGGAATTTTTACATAAACATTTTTTCCCCAAGTATTTATCTTTAAAGCTTGGTCCATCATACTCTCATTATCATCACCAAAAACTTCAAAAGAAATAGGTTTTTTTTTACAAATTTTAAGAATTTGTTTTGAATATTTTTCGTAGTCTTTTGCGCCTGCTTTTCGCATAAGACTTGGGTTAGTAGTAAAACCCTTAACGATTTTTTTTTTATTGAATCTTTTAATTTGATTGTAATCAGCAATGTCGCAAAAAATTTTTGTTTTCAATTTAAGCCTATAGATTTTTTGTTATATCTTCAGTCATTTTTTTCGCATCGGCAAAAAGCATTAAAGTATTTTCTTTATAAAACAGATCATTATCAATTCCTGCATAACCGGGTGATAAGCTTCTTTTAACAAATAGAACTGATTTACATTTCTCAACATCTAAAACTGGCATTCCATAAATAGGACTTTGTGGATCAGTTTTGGCTACTGGATTAGTAACATCGTTAGCTCCTATCACAAAAGCAACATCTGCATTTGCAAAATCATTATTTATTTCTTCCAGCTCAAATACCTCATCATAAGGTACATTTGCCTCAGCTAATAATACATTCATATGTCCAGGCATTCTTCCTGCAACTGGATGAATGGCATAAGAAACTTTAATTCCATTTTTCTTCAGAGTATCAACCATTTCTCTTAAAGCATGCTGCGCTTGTGCTACGGCCATACCATAGCCTGGAACAATGATAACAGAAGACGCATTCTTCATTAAAAATGCTGCGTCATCTGCATTTCCGCTTTTTACTGGTTTCTGTTCTTTACCATCTTTAGAAACTGAAGATTGGTCAGTTGCTCCAAACCCACCTAATATAACGTTAAAAAATGAACGGTTCATACCCTTACACATTATGTAAGATAAAATTGCACCTGATGATCCTACCAAAGCACCAGTAATTATTAATGCGGTGTTTTCTAATGTAAATCCAATTCCTGCGGCAGCCCAGCCTGAATAAGAATTAAGCATAGAGATAACAACTGGCATATCTGCTCCTCCAATTGGAATGATTAATAAAAAACCAATCAAGAAAGAAACAGCCAATAATATCCAAAATAAATTAGAAGATTGCATGGAGCAAAGTAAATAAATTAATACTACAATTGAAACTAATATTAATGCATTAAGTGGATGTTGCCCTTTAAATAATATTGGAGACCCTGACATAATTCCCTGAAGTTTTAAAAAAGCGATTATTGAACCAGAAAATGTTATAGCACCGACCGCAGCACCTATAGACATCTCTATAAGACTACCAAGTTTTATATTTCCAGGTGATCCAAGATTAAAAGCTCCAGGATTCAAAAATGCAGAAATCGCAACAAATACTGCTGCCAAACCAACAAGACTGTGAAAGCCAGCAACTAATTCTGGCATTGCTGTCATTGGAATCTTATAAGCAATAAATGTTCCTACTAATCCACCAAATAAAAGAAAAATAAAGACAAAAATAAAGCCACTAGAAAAGTTTCCAATTGATAAGAATGTAACCGTTATTGCTATAATCATTCCTAAAATACCAAAAAAGTTTCCTTGTCTGGATGTTTCTGGAGATGACAAGCCTCTTAGTGCTAAGATAAATAACACTCCTGATATAAGATAAAAAATAGCTGATAAGTTTGCTGATATCATTTCTTATCCTTTTTCTTTTTTTTATACATTGCTAGCATTCGTTGAGTTACCAAAAAACCACCAAAAATATTAATTGCTGCTAATGATATTGCTAGAAAGCCAAAAATACTTGAGGTATTAAAAATACTCTCTGGGTTTCCTGCTAAACCAGCAATAATTGCTCCAACTATAATAACTGAGGAAATAGCATTTGTTACAGACATTAAAGGAGTATGTAAAGAAGGTGTCACACTCCATACAACATAATACCCAATAAAAATTGAGAGAATAAATATACTTAATCTAAATATAAAAGGATCTATTTCCATAATCTACCTTATTAATGTTTTGTCAACAATTTCATCTTCTAAATTAATCTTAATATTTTTACTATCTTTATCCAGTAAATTTGAAATAAAGTTAAATACATTTTTTGCATATAATGTCGAAGCAGAAATTGGTAGTTTATTAAGTATATTCATTTCCCCCATAATCTTTACCCCATTTTTTTCAATTAATTTATCAACTTCTGTAAAAGCTGTATTCCCACCTTGAACAGCTGCTAAATCATAAATTACCGATCCTGGTTGCATGTTGCTAATCATATTTTCTTTTAAAATAATCGGTGCTTTTTTTCCTGGAATTAAAGCTGTACAAATTACAATATCAATTTTTTTTAAAGTCTCTCCTAATAAATCTTCTTGTTTTTTTTTGAAATCATCAGAGGCTTCTTTTGCATAACCTCCAGCAGTTTCAAGATTTTCTGCCCCTTCAACAGTTAAAAATTTTCCACCTAAACTTTCAACTTGTTCTTTTGAAGCCATCCTCACATCTGTAGCAAAAACAATTGCACCCATTCTTTTTGCTGTTGCAATAGCTTGTAAGCCTGCAACACCAGCTCCAACTACTAAAACTTTTGCAGCAGGAACCGTACCTGCAGCCGTCATCATCATTGGTATTGCTTTTTCAAAGTGTGAAAATGATTCTATTACGGCTTTATATCCAGCTAAATTTGCCTGAGAAGAAAGAATATCCATAGATTGAGCTCTTGTAATTCTTGGTAATAATTCTAATGAAAAGCAATTAATTTTTTTTTTTGTTAAATTAATAATTTTATCCTTGTTCAAATAAGGGTTGAGAACACCAACTAAATTTTGATTTTCTTTTAACAATAAAAGTTTTTCATCTGATAACAAACCTAATTGAACAATAATATCTGCTGATTGAGCAATTTCTTTTTCATCACTCAAAATATTTACACCCAATTTTTCATAATCTTGGTCACTAAAACCTAAATGATAACCATAGTTTTTAGGTAAAGATATTTCAAAACCTAAAGAGACATATTTCTTTGCAATTTCCGGAGTAATCGCAATTCTTTTTTCTAAATTTTGATCTTCTGAAATAGAAACAATTTTCATTTGTAATTTTTAAAGCAAGAATATTGCCATTAAAACTAAAACTATTACAACAGCGACAGTTCCCCACAGCACAAACTTAGTAAAATTATTCCAAGTATTTTTATGGTTTTCATTATCCATAAAAATTATTTTTGTCTTGCTTTGAATTTAGGGTTTGTTTTATTTATAATATAAACTCTTCCTCTTCTTCTTACTAATTTAGAGTTTAAGTCTCTTTTTTTAATAGATTTAAGCGAGCTTTTGATTTTCATAATTAATTATAAATATGCCGGCGACGACCTACTCTTCCATGCCTTAAGACAAAGTACCATCAGCGCTGAAAGGCTTGACTTCCGAGTTCGGAATGGGATCGGGTATAACACTTTCGCAATAATCACCGGCAGAAGATTTATAGTCAAAATTATCATAATGTAAACAAAGATTTATATTGAATTAACTTAATTTATTATGTTTTTTAAGAAAATTTTTTACATAATCTTTAAGGTGTATCTTGCCAAAATTTTTAAGAACTTTGTTATTTAAACTCATACTCGATAAAGCAGACGCATACCTCTCACCTTTTCTTGAAGGTAAATATTTTACTTTTG
>CACAKN010000024.1 GCA_902533075.1 uncultured Pelagibacteraceae bacterium | reverse complement strand
TTTTCATGAATAATAAAATTGCATGATTTAAAAAAGAGTGGAAAATTTTGAAAACTTTCTATAAGAATTTTCATCATTTCACCATTTCCAGATCCAAGTTCAACCAGATTAAATTTTTTTGGTGAACCTAGACTTTGCCAGAAAGTTACGATCCAAATTGCAATGACTTCTGAAAAGAGTCTTGAAATATTTGGTGCGGTAACAAAATCTCCTTTTTTACCAAAAGGATTTTTTTTCATATAGTAACCAAATTTTTTGTTATAAAGACTTAAATCAATGAATTTATCTAATGGTAACTTAAGATTTTTTTTTAGTTTCATAATTTTTTATTATCAGATAGCTGCCAACTATTAAAAATATAATGCTTATAATTTGCCCTATTGATAAATTGAATATTAAGTGACCTAACTGTTCATCAGGAACTCTAAAAAACTCAATAATAAATCTAAAAATTGAGTAAAAAGTTAAAAATAAACCAGAAATTAAGCCAGGAGTTTTCATAAAATTTTTATTTCTAAAATATATTAAAATAATAAATAATATTAATCCTTCAAAAATTGCTTCATAAAGTTGTGATGGATGCCTAAATAAATTATCAATTTTAATAAATTTCACGCCCCAGGGTAAATTAGTTTGAATACCATATAACTCAGAGTTGATAAAATTTGCTATTCGACCAAAAAAAATTCCAATAGGGGCTACTAAGGATACAATATCTAAATAGCTAAAATAGTTTTGATTTTTTTTCTTTGAATACCAAACACTTATAAGAATTACTCCAATTAAACCTCCATGAAATGACATTCCTCCTTGCCAAATTTTAAAAATATCTATTGGATTATTTAAATAATAATCGAGATTATAAAATAGGACATAACCAAACCTACCACCAATAATTATTCCTATAATTAAATAAGTTATATAATCATCAAAATTATTTTTTAATTCTGTGTTTTTTATGAATATAGATTTACTTAGGTACCACCCAAGTAAAATTCCAATAATATATGATAAAGAATACCATCTTATTTCAAAAGCAAAAATGTGAAATGCGACTGGGTCAAAATTATTAATGAACATTTTTAATAATAAATATAAGATATAATTATAATAAGTTATTATAGAAATATATGAAAAATTCAAAGTTTGTTATTGATAAACTTGCCAAATTATTTGAACAAGGCTTAATTTCATCGAAAGACCTTGCGTCAGAATTAATGACTATTTTAAAATCAAAAAGAGATGAAATTGTATTTAAAATGAAATTAACCAGTAAAGATGAATTTGAAGTGCTATCGAAAAGAGTTGAAAATCTTGAAAAAAAAATAGATCAATTGAAAATTAATAAAAAAAAAAAATCTAATTAGGTAAAAAAATTCTCACTTCGAGACCGTTCATTAAAGATTTTTCTAATTTTATATTTCCTCCATGAGATCTAATGATGTCAGATGCTATGGACAGACCCAAGCCAACACTAGACTTTGAGTCTGCTCTGCCTTTGTCGATTTTGTAAAAAGGCTTAAATACATTGTCATATTCTTCTTCTGGAATCCCGGGCCCATTATCCTCAATTTTTATGAATAAGTTATTATTACTTTTTTTGAGCTCAACATTTACTTTTTCAGCATATTTAATAGCATTATCAATTAAATTATTAATACATCTTTTAATTAAATTCCTCCTACCATTAATATAAACATCTGATGGGATTATTTTTGTAATATTTTTGTTATTATATTTTTCCACTATAGAATTTATTAATTCACTAAGACTAAATCGTTCATCTTTTTCTAAGTATGAAGAACTTGTGAATTGAAGATATTCATTCAGCATTTTTTCCATTTCATTTATATCTTCGGTTAATTTATTTGCTAATTCTTTTTCTTTAATAAAAGCTATTTGGAGTTTCATTCTCGTTAGAGGTGTTCTTAAATCATGACTAATTCCTGATAACATTTCCGATCTTTGATTAAGATGTCTTATAATCCTTTTTCTCATCTTATCAAATTCATAACCTGCTTGACGAATTTCAGCTGCTCCTGATGGCTTGAATTCCTCAATCTCCTCTCCTCTTCCAAATTTTTCTGCTGCTTTAGCAAGATTTGTAATAGGTCTAGTTTGATTTTTTAAAAATATTAATGAAATTATAACCATAATTATTGCTGGCACTGTTATCCATAAAGCAAATATTCTAGCTGAAGAGCTAGTAATTCTATCTTTAGGTACTAAAAAGCTAAAATAACCATTTTTAAATTTAATTCTTAGTTCAACTAATTCTTTATAATTAGTTGTATTAAACCAAAATTTATTATTACCAAATTTAGATTTTAATTCTCTTCTCAAAGTTCTATCTATTGGGCTAAACCATCTTTCGTCAAACTGATATTCGAAATTTTCATCTTCAAAAAATTCAATGTTTAAATCTTGATATAAAGAAAATAAATCTAAAATTTCTTCAGATTCAAATTTTTCATTTTTAGAAAATTCAATAAAAGTATTTATTTCATTCACAAGTGCTTTAGTCATTCCTTTGTTTGTTTTAATCCAGAGGCTATCAAAAAAAACAATTGTAATGACTAACTGTAAAACTAAAACAGGAATAGCTACAATTAGTAATGCTCTATAAAATAATCTTTTAGGTAAGATATCTTTTGCAACTTTATTCAATCCATAAAACATATCCTGCTCCCCTAATAGTTTGAAGAAATTTTGGATTCTTTGGATCAATTTCAATTTTTTTTCTTAACCTAGTAATTATAACATCAATAGATCTCTCTTTATCTAATTTGACTAATAATCCTATACTGTCTCTTGAAAATGTTTTACCAGGATTATTAATCATTTTTTCCAAAATTATTTTTTCAGTATCATTGATTTTAAATTCTTTATCATTTTTATAAATTAATCTTTTATTTAAATCGATTTTAATATTTTCAAATTCAATAAAATGCTTTTGATTATTTTTTTTGGTTTTATCAAGGATATTTTGAATTCTTAGAATTAATTCTTTAGGTTCAAACGGTTTTGGCAAATAATCATCCGCACCAATCTCAAGTCCTTCAATTCTTTCATTTGGCTGTCCCTTCGCTGTTAACAAAATCACAGGTGTATCTAATTTTTTTTTATTCTCACTTATAAATTCTAAACCACTTTTGCCAGGCATCATTATATCTAAAATAATCAAATCAAAATGAATTACTTTTATTTTTTCTGAAGCATCTTCTGCACTTTTTGCAGTTGTTATTAAATATTTGTTTTCAATTAAATATTTTTTAACTAGTGACCTGATACCATCATCGTCATCCACAACTAATATATGTGCTAAAAAATCATCCATTAATTATTTTTTTTAAAACATTATCAAAATTAATTACCTCTTCTGAACTAGAGTTTAATAAAGCATTATAAATTCTTTTTTTTTGTGTCTCGAAAATTTCATTAAATATTTTTTGACCTTTTTCATTAAGATAAACATGTTTAATTCTCGTATCTATTTCATCTTTTTGAAAAGTTATCATATCTAATTTAATTAAATCTTTAAGTACTCTATTTAAACTTTGTTTAGTAATCTTCAGTCTTTTCAATAGTTCCGAAATAGAAATTCCTCTGTACATTGATAATAAATGTATTACTTTTTGATGTGCAATGCCAATATCGTACTTATTTAAAACCTTTTTTGAGTCCGCAAAGGTTTCTCTATAACCAACAAACAGTTTTTCTATTAAATCTTTTAATTGATCGTCTTTAAGATATAAAAGTTCTTTCATTGTTGGTAAGTTATATTGACATATTATAGATACAAAGATATTTTTCAGTAAGAATTTTTTTTATTTCACATAATGATACCCTACGATAAAAGATCAGGCAAAATATGGTACAATGGTGATCTAGTTGATTGGTCAGATGTTAAAGTACATGTTTTGAGCCACGGATTACATTATGCAAGTTGTGTTTTTGAGGGTGAGCGTGTTTATGATGGCTCTATATTTAAATTAGAGGAACATACTTCAAGACTATTTCATTCTGCAAGAAGAATGGGATTTGAAATTCCATATAGTGAGGATGAAATAAACGCTGCTTCAAAAAAAATAATTTCAACTCAAAAAGTTGAAAATGGATATGTTAGACCTGTCGCCTGGAGGGGAAGTGAAATGATGGCAATTTCTGCTCAACAAACAAAAATTCATGTAGCAATTGCAACTTGGGAATGGGGATCATATTTTGATCCTAAATTAAAAGTTGAAGGTATTAAATTAAATGTATCGAGTTGGAGAAGACCTGCACCCGATACAATTCCTTGGGACACGAAAGCCTCAGGGTTATATATGATTTGTACTCTTTCAAAACACGAAGCTGAAAAACAAGGTTATACAGACTCACTTATGCTAGACCATGAGGGAAACGTTGCAGAAGCAACAGGAGCAAATATTTTTTTTAAAGATAAAAATGGTGAACTTCATACACCAATTCCAGATTCATTTTTAGATGGAATAACTAGAAGAACAGTAATTGAAATAGCTAAATCTAAAAATATTAAAATTCATGAAAGAAAAATTAAACCTGAGGAATTAAGGGACTTTGTTGGATGTTTTCTAACTGGGACTGCCGCGGAGGTTACTCCTGTATCTTGCATTGCTGATAATAAATTTAAAGTTTGTGAAATGATAATTGCTTTAAATGAAAGCTATCAAGCATTAGTAAAAAAGAAAAAAGCGGCTTAATCTTTACTATCCTCGGAAATTGCGTGATCAATTCCTTTACGCATATAATCATAACCTGTAAATAGAGTAAGGGCAGCAGACAGCCATAAAAGAATAATCCCAATTGTTTGAGCATTATAATCCTGAAAATTAATAATTTTGTTTCCAGTATCTCCAGAAAGTAAAAGGGCAATTGATACCATTTGCAAAACAGTTTTTAGTTTCGCAAGATTTGAAACAGGTAGTTTTATCCTTCCCTTAGCTAAAAATTCTCTTAATCCTGAAATTAGAATCTCTCTGGTTAAAATAATTATTGCAGCTATTACTTCATAGTGACGTATAGTTCCATCCATAACTAAAAGAATAAGTGCAGTCGCTACTATTATTTTGTCTGCTATTGGATCAAGTAATTCTCCGAATTTTGATTCTTCACCAAGAAATCGTGCTAACATTCCATCCAAAAAATCAGTAAAGGAAGCAACAATAAATAAAATAAGTGCAGTTAAGTCCCCATAAAAACCTGGTAAGTAAAAAGCTAATACAAAAAATGGTACAATTAGAATCCTGCCTACAGTTAATATATTTGGTATTTTTCTAAGCATATTTTTTACTCATGAAAGAAGTTATATATCTTTTTTGCTACTTTTGCTTCAACACCTTCAACTGATTTAATTTCATCAAGACTCGCAGACTCTACTGCTCTAGCTGAGCCAAAATGGTTTAATAATGCTCTTTTTCTAATGGAGCCGATGCCTTCAATTTGATCAAGTAAAGATCTGCTAATCCCTTTTTTTCTTTTTGCTCTGTGAGCACTTATTGCAAATCGATGTGACTCATCTCGAATTCTTTGAAGAAAGAACAGGGTAGGGTCATTTTTTGTAAATTTAAACTCTTTACCATTATGAAAAAAGGTTTCATTACCACTGTTTCTAAGTTTTCCTTTAGCTATCGCCACTATTGGTAGATCATGAAGCCCCAATTCATTTAAAGTTTCTCTTGCAACTGAGTATTGCCCCTTTCCGCCATCAACTATTACCAAATCAGGAAAAGAGAGATAATTATCTTTTTCTTGAATAGCTCTTTTGAACCTCCTGTTTAACACTTCTCTCATCATTCCATAGTCATCTTGTTCATTTTTTGTAAATTTAATATTAAATTTTCTATATCTTTTCTTAATAAATCCTTCATCACCATAAGCAATTAAGGCACCAACACTATTTGTTCCTTGAATATGACTGTTATCATAAACTTCTATTAAATTAATGCTTGTCTCTAGATTAAATTTGCCTGCAACCGCTTCAAATAGTTCCTTATTATTTTGACTCTCGTAGAGCTTTCTATTTAAGCTATCTTTTGCATTTTTGATCGCTTGATGAATTACTTTTAATTTTGAACCTTTTTTTGCGATAGAAATATTAATTTGTTTTTCCTCTTTTTGAGAAAGAGTTTTCTCAATCAAAGATTTTTCTTTTATTTCTTCAGACAATATTATTGACGAAGGAACACTTTTATTTTCATAAAATTGAGAAACAAATGAATTTAATATTTCATTTAGTTTTTCATCAGGATCATGTTTTGGAAAGAACGCTTGATTACCCCAGTTTTGTTTTGAACGATAAAAAAAAACTTGAATGCATGTTTTTCCAGATTCTTTATATCCAGCAATTACATCTGCCTCAACTAAGTTTGCTTCATTAATTCTTTGGGATGATTGAATAATATTTAAAGATTTTATTCTATCTCTTAAAATT
>CACAKN010000023.1 GCA_902533075.1 uncultured Pelagibacteraceae bacterium | reverse complement strand
TATTTAGGTTTTAGACATGCTAGATATAGTTTAAGCTCTTTTAAACTCTCATCTATAATTCTTTTTTTTTCTCGAATCCTATTAATATTTAAAAAACAATGAGGAAATTCACTAGCCGCACCTAATCCACAACAAAAAATATCAATTCCTTTTTTAAAATCATTTAATATATAATTATTAATTTTTTTTAAAATTTTAATGTTAATTGGCATATCAACATTATTATAAAAAATTGTCTTATCATGATTAGACTGTATTACTATTGATGTGTCTAAATCATACTGAATATTGTCTGGTAGATCACTTGAATTACTCATCATTTGAGGAATTATTGAAACTGTAAAGTCTTTATTAATCTTTTTTTTTTTAAAAGGTTCAAGCTCTATAACTTTTTTTTTTTGTCAGTTTTTTAATTCTATTTTTTAAAACGGGATGCTTAAATTTTTTTATAATAAATGTTAAATTTTTTTTTTTAAATTTTTTAAGTGTTTTGAGATCAAAATGATCACAATGAAGATGACTTATATAGACAAAGTCTGAATTAAAAATTTTTTTTCCTAATGATTTTATATTTTTAATTGGATATGAAAACCAGCCGTTATCTCGAGTAACTCCAACCCAAGGATCACAAGAAATAACTGAATTATTAGACTCAACACTTATGAAAGAGTTGCAAATATGATTAATTTTTAACATTTCTTTAAAATTACTCTAATTTATCAAAATAATTATTAAATCTAAACTCATAATAATTTTTATAGAATCTAAATTAATAAGCAGTTGAAATATCATTGATTTTAGTGGAATTCAAAGGGATTCTGGCTATATTTTAATTTCTCAATAATGTTTTGGTAAAATTTGATGAAAAAACATTTACTTAAAAATTTAGTAAAAAAAAGATTTAATCTTTCAAATTTTAAAAAACCTTTTTGTTCAAAAGAGAAAAAAAGATTTAAACGTTATGAAACTGTTAATTTCAAGACTGATTTTTTCAAGAAATCTTACAAAGACTTTTGTAAAAATAAAAAAATTTTAATAATTTCTGGTCCTGCAAGAAACGGTAATCATGCTTTAATGAGTATGTTAGATGGACATCCTGAGATAAGTTTTTTACCAGGAGAAGATTTTCTTTTAAGAGAGTTTTTTTCTCGAGCTAAAGAGAATGAAAAAAAAATAATACGAAAAATTAAAAATCTTGATGATGTAGAATACTTGACAAAAATGTCTGGTGCTTATCAAGACAAGTGGAGATTGAGTTATGAGTCTTACATAAAAAAAACTACTCCTAAATATTGGTCGGGACAACAACCAGAAAATAAAACTCATATAAATGACTACCAAGACATTGTTCCAAAAACAAATTATAAAAATTATAAAAACTTTTTAAAAAATAAAATACAAGATATTAGAAACTCTAAAAGTTTTTTGGAATTTTTTGATATTTATTTAAATGCATTAAATAAACTAGTTCCTCAAAAAAAAAATCTTAAATATGGACACATATATGTTTACTCAGGATTAAGAAGAGAATTATTTTATCTTTTAGAAAAAACCAAAAATATTATTTGTTTATGTCCAATAAGGAGATTTGAAACTTTCTATTACTCATACGCAAAATCACGATTTTTCACTGAAGAGGTTAGAAAAAAAGCTCTTAATGAGCTTTGGGAACATTGGCGGCATAAAACAATAGATTATTTGCTTTTACAAAAAAAATATCCAAAAAAAATATTTTTTGTGAGGTTTGAAGATTTATTAAAAAATCCAGAAATTTTAGCAAAAAAATTATGTAAAAAATTAGGAATAAAATTTAACAACAAGTTAAAAATTCCAACTCTCTTGGAAAAAAAAGTTAAAGGGAATTCATCTTTTAAAAAATCTGATAAATACAAAGGGAAATTCTACCAAGAGCCATTAGAAAATCAAATTAAATTCCCAAAGGAGTTATTACCAGATGAATATTTCGAAATATATGCTGAAGTAAATAAGAAGTGCGTTTAATAATTTTTTACAATAAATACTTTTTAAAAAAATTTTTTTCAGTGCATAAATCAAGCCAATTGAGCTATTAGTACTGGTCAGCTGCACACATTGCTGTGCTTCCACATCCAGCCTATCAACGTGGTGGTCTACCACGGCTCTATAGGAAGAACTAGTTTTGAGGTGAGTTTCCCGCTTAGATGCTTTCAGCAGTTATCTCGTCCATACTTAGCTACCCGGCACTGCAGCTGGCGCTACAACCGGTCCACCAGTGGTATGTTCAACCCGGTCCTCTCGTACTAGGGTCAACTCCTCTCAATTCTTCTACACGCATAGCAGATAGGGACCGAACTGTCTCACGACGTTCTGAACCCAGCTCACGTACCACTTTAATTGGCGAACAGCCAAACCCTTGGGACCTGCTCCAGCCCCAGGATGTGATGAGCCGACATCGAGGTGCCAAACACTGCCGTCGATATGAGCTCTTGGGCAGTATCAGCCTGTTATCCCCGGCGTACCTTTTATCCGTTGAGCGATGGCCCTTCCACTCAGAACCACCGGATCACTATGACCGACTTTCGTCTCTGCTCGACTTGTCAGTCTCACAGTCAGGCAAGCTTATGCCATTGCACTCTACGAACGATTTCTGACCGTTCTGAGCTTACCTTCGCACGCCTCCGTTACTATTTGGGAGGCGACCGCCCCAGTCAAACTACCCACCATACAATGTCTTGATGCCGGATAACGGCTATCAGTTAGATATCAAGAAAAACAAAAGAGGTATTTCACTGGTGACTCCACAAAAGCTGACGCTCTTGCTTCAATGTCTCCCTCCTATGCTAAATATGTTTTTCCTAATACCAATGTAAAGTTGCAGTAAAGGTGCACGGGGTCTTTCCGTCTAACTACGCGAACTCCGCATCTTCACGGAGAATTCAATTTCACTGAGTTGATGTTGGAGACAGCGGAGAAATCGTTACGCCATTCATGCAGGTCGGAACTTACCCGACAAGGAATTTCGCTACCTTAGGACCGTTATAGTTACGGCCGCCGTTTACTGGGGCTTCAGAAATGAGCTTGCACCCATCGCATTAACCTTCCAGCACCGGGCAGGCGTCAGACCCTATACATCCACTTACGTGTTAGCAGAGCCCTGTGTTTTTGATAAACAGTCGCTTCTCCCTGACTTGTGCCACCCTTTTTTAGTTGCCTAAAAAAAGGTCTTCCTTATTCCGAAGTTACGGAAGCATTTTGCCGAGTTCCTTCAACATCATTCTCTCAAGCGCCTAAATATACTCTATTAATCCACCTGTGTCGGTTTAGGGTACGGTCTTATGATGGAGCTATTTCTTGGAACCTTTTCGCGGCAAGTTCAATCCATTAAGAACTCACAACTTACAAGATCCGTCACTACCATCTGGTTAAGGAATATTAACCTTATTTCCATCGACTACGGCTTTCGCCCTCGCCTTAGGTGCCGACTAACTCTGCGCGGATTAACCTTGCGCAGAAACCCTTGGATTTTCGGCGAAGAAGTTTTTCACTTCTTTTATCGTTACTTATGTCAGCATTCGCACTTCTGATACCTCCAGGATCCTTCACAGGTATCCCTTTACAGGCTTACAGAACGTTCCGCTACCAGTTATAATTTTCGAAAAAATTATAAATCCACAGATTCGGTATATGATTTTAGCCCCGTTACATCTTCGGCGCAGAAACTCTATTAGACCGGTGAGCTGTTACGCTATCTTTAAAGGATGGCTGCTTCTAAGCCAACCTCCCGGCTGTTAAGGAATTTCCACATCCTTTCACACTTAATCATAATTTGGGGACCTTATCTGGTGGTCTGGGCTCTTTCCCTCTCGACCATGGACCTTAGCACCCACAGTCTGTCTGCTGAAGAACAATGTTTAGCATTCGGAGTTTTATTAGGTTTGGTAAGAATCTCTTCCCCCTAGCCCATTTAGTGCTCTACCTCTAAACATCTATTTATTCAACGCACTACCTAAATAGTTTTCGCGGAAAACCAGCTATCTACGAATTTGGTTGGCCTTTCACCCCTTACCACAAGTCATCCAAAGACTTTTCAACGTCAACTGGTTCGGTCCTCCGGTAAGTGTTACCTTACTTTCAACCTGCTCATGGTAAGCTCATTCGTTTTCGGGTCTAATTCATTAAACTAATCGCCCTATTAAGACTTGCTTTCGCTGCGCCTACACCTAGATGGCTTAAGCTTGCTTAATAAATTAAGTCACTGACCCATTATACAAAAGGTACGCCGTCACTCTAAAAAGAGCTTCGACTGATTGTAGGCATGCGGTTTCAGGTTCTATTTCACTCCCCTAATAGGGGTTCTTTTCACCTTTCCCTCACGGTACTAGTTCACTATCGGTCACTGAAGAGTATTTAGGCTTAGAGGGTGGTCCCCCTATATTCGAGCAGGATTTCACGTGTCCCGCTTTACTCGAGAATTTTATTAAACATTACTCATACGGGACTATCACCCTCTGTGGTTAGTTTTTCCAAACTATTCAAATTTTTTTAATAAAATTACTGGCCTATTCCGTTTTCGCTCGCCACTACTAACGGAATCTCAATTGATTTCTTTTCCTCTGGTTACTTAGATGTTTCAGTTCTCCAGGTTGTCTCTTTAAACCTATGTATTCAGTTTAAAGTACCACATAAAGTGGTGGGTTTCCCCATTCGGAAATTTTCGGATCAAAACTTACATACAGTTCCCCGAAACTTATCGCAGTATATCACGTCCTTCATCGGCTTTCAGTGCCAAGGCATCCGCCACACGCCCTTAAACGCTTGATTTATGCACAGAAAAAAATTCTGTGTTGAATCAAATTTTTATTTTGAACATTAGCTAATAACATTACTAATGTTCGGATATAGATATTGATATTAATTATTATACGTATTCACAGTTTTTATAACTAAGTGTTTTGGTGGAGGATAGCGGGATCGAACCGCTGACCTCCTGAATGCAAATCAGGCGCTCTCCCAGCTGAGCTAATCCCCCCTTAATCTTTGAATTGGTGGGCCGAGAAAGACTCGAACTTTCGACCCCACCCTTATCAAGGGTGTGCTCTAACCAACTGAGCTACCGGCCCCCATGCAAGAGAAACACTACTTTAAGAAGAGAAATGAGGACGGTCAACATTACCTATGTATATTATTTAGAATAAAATATTATTTTATTCATCCTTAGAAAGGAGGTAATCCAGCCGCAGGTTCCCCTACGGCTACCTTGTTACGACTTCACCCCAGTCGCTGACTATACCGTGGTCAAGGGTTTGAAACCTTGCCTTAAGGTAGAACCAACTCCCATGGTGTGACGGGCGGTGTGTACAAGACCCGGGAACGCATTCACCGTGGCACGCTGATCCACGATTACTAGTAATTCCAGCTTCATGCACTCGAGTTGCAGAGTGCAATCCGAACTGAGGTATCTTTTAAGGTTTGGCTTAACGTCGCCGTTTCGCTTCCTGTTGTAGATACCATTGTAGCACGTGTGTAGCCCAACACGTAAGGGCCATGAGGACTTGACGTCATCCCCACCTTCCTCCAGCTTATCACTGGCAGTTCTTTCAGAGTGCCCAACTTAATGATGGCAACTAAAAGTGAGGGTTGCGCTCGTTGCGGGACTTAACCCAACATCTCACGACACGAGCTGACGACAGCCATGCAGCACCTGTGTTTCGTCCGGCCGAACCGAAGACTTTAATCTCTTAAAGTCGCGACGAACATGTCAAGTGTTGGTAAGGTTCTGCGCGTATCTTCGAATTAAACCACATGCTCCACTACTTGTGCGGGTCCCCGTCAATTCATTTGAGTTTTAACCTTGCGGTCGTACTCCCCAGGCGGTGTGTTTATCGCTTTCGCTGCGACACTGAAAATAAATTTCCAACGTCTAACACACATCGTTTACGGCATGGACTACGAGGGTATCTAATCCTCTTCGCTACCCATGCTTTCGTTCCTCAGTGTCAGTAATGATCCAGAAAGCTGCCTTCGCAATTGGTATTCTTTCTAATATCTACGAATTTCACCTCTACACTAGAAATTCTGCTTTCCTCTATCAAACTCTAGCTGAAAAGTTTTGATGGCAGTTCCAGAGTTAAGCTCTGGGATTTCACCACCAACTTTTTCAACCACCTACGAACTCTTTAAGCCCAGTAATTCCGAACTACGCTAGGTCCCTTCGTATTACCGCGGCTGCTGGCACGAAGTTAGCCGGACCTTCTTATTCGGGTACAGTCATTTTCTTCCCCGACGAAAGAGCTTTACAACCCAAGGGCCTTCTTCACTCACGCGGCATCGCTGCATCAGAGTTTCCTCCATTGTGCAAGATTCCCCACTGCTGCCTCCCGTAGGAGTTTGGGCCGTGTCTCAGTCCCAATGTGGCTGATCATCCTCTCAAATCAGCTATTGATCAAAGTCTTGGTAGGCCATTACCCCACCAACAAACTAATCAAGTGCAGGCTCATCCAATGGTGCATAAAGCTTTCTCCGTAAAGACTTATCCAGTATTAGCACAAGTTTCCTCGTGTTATTCCAGGCCAAAGGGAAGATACCTACATGTTACTCACCCGTCTGCCACTAAGTATTGCTACTTCGTTCGACTTGCATGTGTTAGGCGTGCCGCCAGCGTACGTTCTGAGCCATGATCAAACTCTCAAGTTTAAAAACGGCGCACACTAGCTTCTATATAAATTCTAAGAATAAAATTTATATAATGTTGAAGTGTGTACGACAAATTTTGGTAACCTTAACCGTCCACACTTCTCTTCTTAAATTTTTACTTTTTAAATAACTAATTGAGCCAAAAAAGCCCAATAATCCTCACAAATTTATTGTTAAAACAATAATTTACATGAGAAAGTTTGATGCTTATAGGCTAAAAATATGGGAAATCAAGCATTTAAGAGGGAAAAAATGTTCAAAATTCAATGATTTTATGCGGTTTTTTTTGATTTTTCGCTTTTGCTAAACTAATAATTGCAGTTCATAAAAATTTAAATGGTCAATAAGTTAAAAGCTAAAATAAAAAAAAATTTTGAGATTTTTGCACTCAGTCTTTTAATTTTTGTAACAATATTTTTTACCACCTATTATAATTATAACAAAAATAAAGTTTATAATATTTACAAAAATATTTTGGATAATGTTTACTTAAAAAAATCAGTAAATCATTTGTTCGAAAATCTAGAGCCAAAATTTAAAAAAATAGATCATAAAGTCTCTGAAGGTGAAACATTTGACAGTATATTAGAGAAATATCTATTAAATAGTTCTGAGATTAAAGAAATCAAGGAAAAATTATCAAAAAAA
>CACAKN010000022.1 GCA_902533075.1 uncultured Pelagibacteraceae bacterium | reverse complement strand
AGATTAGTAATTGAAAATGAAAAAAAAATTAGAAAAAATGAGGAAAAACAAAAAAAAATTGAAGCAAAAAGAATTAAAATTGAACAGCAAAAAATTAAAGATGAAGAAGCTAAAAAACTAAGAGAAGATACAAGAAGATTGAAGGAAGAAGAGTTAAGAATTAAAATATTAGAAAGACAAAGGATAAGAGAAGAAAAGATCAAAATTAAAGAAGAAGCAATTAAAGCTAAGGATCTTCATCTTCAAAAAATTAGAGAAGAAAAAGAGCGAGAAAGACTTGAACAAAACAGACTAAAAGAAATTGAAAGACAAAAAAGGCTAGATGAAGAACAAAAATTAAGAGAAGCTGCCAGAAAATTAAAATATGAGGAGGAAAAACTTAGGGAAACTGAGAATAGATTAAGGCAATTAGAAATTGAAAGACAGCAAGATATTGAGCGTCAGTTACTTCAAGAACAAGCTGAACAAAGGGCTAAAGAGGAGGAACTTAGAATAAAAGAGGACAATATTAAGGCTGCAGAACGAGAACGACTCTTGAAAGATAAAGAACAAAGAGAAAAAGAAGAAGAATTAAGAAAAGAGGAAGAAAAACAGAAAAGAATAGAAGAAGAAAAAGAATTAGAACTAAAACGTAAAAATCAAGAAGAGGATAGAATAAGAGAGGAAAATCGAAGGATTAAAGAGTGGGAAGATAAATTTGATCAGGAACAAAAAGAAAGGGAGGAAGATTTAATTAAAAAATTTTATAATAACCAATCTAGAGATTTGAGTAAAAATATAAATCAGAGTGACTCTGATGATGAAATTGAAAAAAATGATAATAATCAAGAAAAAAATAATTAATTAAATTTTTTGATCATAAGGTCCTATTTTTTTTGTTCTTTGAAGCATTTCATCAATAAATTTAAATATTTTTATTTTTCTTTCATTTGAAGTAGGGCTTTCAGTAACAACAACTAATGATGGCTTATTAGATGATGCTCTTATTAAACCCCAAGAGCCATCTTTAAAAGAAAATCTTACACCATTTACAGTTAAAATTTCATTAATTTCTTGATTATCTATTTTGATCTTTTTATCTTTAGTTTCTCTAATTTCTTTTAATAAATTATCGACAAGAATATATTTTTCTTCATCTTTACAATAGGGAGCCATAGTAGGTGATTGAAAAGTTTTTGGTAATTCATCGATTATTTCACTCATTTTTTTATTTTTATCATTTAATAAATGACATACTTGTATAGCTGAGTTTATTCCGTCATCGTATCCATAACCTAAAGGGTGATTAAAGAAAAAATGCCCACTTTTTTCAAAACCTGCTAAAGCTTTTTCATTATGCACTTTTCTTTTAATATGAGAATGGCCTGTTTTCCAGTAAATAGTTTCACATTGATTTTGATTTAAAATTTTATCATTTTTATAAAGACCAGTAGATTTCACATCAACAATAAACTTAGAATTTTTATGGGATGATGATAAGTTTCGAGCAATTAATAATCCAATTTTGTCTGAAAATATTTCATTACCATTGTTATCTATTACTCCTACTCTATCACCGTCACCGTCAAAACCAAATCCTATATCAGCGTCATTTTCCTTAACTGTTTTTGCAATTGCATGCAGCATCTCTAAGTCTTCAGGGTTTGGATTATATTTTGGAAAAGTCCAGTCTAATTCACAATCTAATTCAATTACTTCACATCCAATTCCTCTTAAAATTTCAGGTGCAAAAATTCCAGCTGTTCCGTTGCCACAAGCAACCACTGCTTTTATTTTTTTATCTATTTTATTTTTATTTATTAAATCATCTTTATAAATTTTTTGAAAATTTTTGATTTGTTTTTCCTGTCCTTTGCCATTAATAAATTTTTTATTTAAAGTAATATCTTTTAATTCTTTCATTTCTTCTGGGGCATGAGTTAACCCTTTTTTAATTCCCATTTTTACCCCTGTCCAACCGTTTTCATTATGACTCGCTGTTACCATGGCTACAGCATCAGCATTTAAATTAAATTGTGCAAAATAAACCATTGGTGATAATGACAAACCTATATCTTCAACAAAACATCCAGTTGAAATCAAACCCTCTTTAAGAGCAGTTTTAATCTCTTCACTGTAAGATCTATAATCATGACCAACTATTATTTTTGGATTGTTTTTATTTGTATGTTTTATTATTTGAGTTCCCAATCCTTTTCCAAGATTTTTGATGCCTTCAGCGTTGATATCTTTTTCATAAAGCCATCGTGCGTCATATTCTCTAAAGCCGTATGGGTCTATTTTTAATGATTGATTCATGCTGTTAATTACTTACCTTTTTTTTGTTTTTATAGTTGAATTATTTTTTTGATTGTTCTATAAATGTTCTATTGATTTGCTGATTATATAGTATATTAATAAATAACGCATACAACATATAGTTGTTTTCGTACTGATAACAAAATAAAATACTAAAATATGAACAAAATTCTGTCTCAAGCCCTAAAGAAAGCTGTCTCTGAATATAGTCCAGAGGTAAAAGAGGTTCAAAAAGATAATAGACCCGATCTGTTTTCATTAAGTAATGAAACTGAACTATTTCAAAATGATAAAGGGATAATTATCAAAATTGATCGTTCTAAAGATGTAAATCTTACCGACTTTGGTAAAGCTACTTTAAGAGATAGATATTTAGGTCATAATGAGTCTTTTCAAGATTTATTTGCAAGAGTAGCAAGTACTTACGCTGACGATAATTTACATGCACAAAGAATCTACAACTACATTAGTAACTTATGGTTTATGCCAGCAACACCAGTTTTGTCTAATGGTGGTACAAAAAGAGGTTTACCTATTTCATGTTTTTTAAATGAAGCATCAGATAGTCTTGGAGGAATTCTGGATCTTTGGAGTGAAAATGTTTGGCTAGCAGCAAAAGGAGGGGGAATAGGAAGTTATTGGGGCAATTTGAGATCTATAGGTGAAAAAATTGGCAAGGTTGGAAAAACTTCTGGAATAATTCCTTTTATTAAAGTGATGGATTCTTTGACAATGGCAATTAGTCAAGGTTCTTTAAGAAGAGGTTCTGCTGCTTGTTACTTACCTGTTGACCATCCTGAAATAGAAGAGTTTATGGAAATGAGAAGACCAACTGGTGGTGATCCAAATAGAAAAGCTTTAAATTTACACCATGGTGTATTGGTTTCAGATGCATTCATGCGCGCTGTTGAAAATGATGAACAATGGGCATTAAAAAGTCCTGCTGATGGAACTATTCAACAAACTATATCAGCAAGAAATTTATGGATAAGATTACTAACAGCAAGAATAGAAACTGGCGAACCTTATATAATATATATCGATACAGTTAATAGACAAATTCCTCAACATCATAAGCTAGCAAATCTTACAGTAAAAACTTCTAATCTTTGTAGTGAAATCACACTACCAACAGGAGTTGATAAAGATGGAAGAGATAGAACAGCCGTTTGTTGTTTATCTTCACTTAATTTAGAAAAATATGATGAGTGGAAAGATGATCCAGATATGATCGGAGATGTTATGAGATTTTTAGATAATGTTTTATCTGATTTTATTAATAAAGCTCCTGAGCAGTTTAAAGATGCTAAATATTCAGCAGAGAGAGAAAGAAGTGTTGGATTAGGTGTAATGGGTTTTCATTCATTTTTACAAAAACATAGAATACCACTTGAGTCAGTTATGGCAAAATCTTGGAATAAAAAAATATTTAAACAAATTAATGAACAAGTTAATCAAGCATCAAAAGATTTAGCTGAAGAAAGAGGTGCATGTCCTGATGCTGCTGAGTATGGGTTTAAAGAAAGATTTTCTAATAAGACAGCAATTGCTCCAACTGCATCTATTTCTATCATATGTGGAGGTGCTTCACCTGGAGTTGAACCAATTGCAGCAAATAGCTATACTCATAAAACTTTGTCAGGATCTTTTAATGTTAGAAATAGATATTTAGAGGAAATTTTAGATAACTATGGCAAAAATGATGATGAAACTTGGTCCACAATTACCACAAATCAAGGTTCAGTTTCACATTTAGATTTTTTAACTGATTTAGAAAAAGATGTTTTTAAAACTGCTTTTGAGTTAAATCAAAAATGGATTATTGAGTTAAGTGGAGATCGAACACCATTTATTTCTCAAGCTCAATCAGTTAATTTATTTTTACCAGCAGATGTCCATAAACGAGAATTACATAGAATTCATTTTGATGCATGGAAAAAAGGATTAAAAAGCCTTTATTATTGTAGATCAAAATCAATTCAAAGAGCTGAAAATATCAACAATGCTAAATCAACTGATATAACTGCCAATGTATATAAATCTAAAAATCAACAAAGCAACGAACAACCAGAATATGAGGAGTGTCTATCATGTCAGTAACAAGTAAGATTAAAGTAGAGAAAAAAGTAGAGAAAAAAGAAATAATTCAACCAAAAAAAATGGGGTTATTAGTTGAAAACCCAGTATATAAACCATTTAGATATCCATGGTGTTATGATGCATGGCTAACTCAACAAAGAATTCATTGGCTTCCAGAAGAAGTACCATTGGGTGATGATGTTAGAGACTGGCAAAAAAATTTATCTCAACCTGAAAAAAATTTATTAACACAAATATTTAGATTTTTTACGCAAGCAGATGTAGAGGTTAATAATTGTTATCTAAGACATTACACAACTGTATTCAAACCCACAGAAGTTTTAATGATGATGACAGCTTTTGCTGCAATGGAAACAGTTCATGTAGCAGCTTACTCTCATCTATTAGATACCATTGGTATGCCAGAGTCAGAGTACTCTGCTTTTATGAAATATAAAGAAATGAAAGACAAATATGATTATATGCAAGGATTTAATGTAAATTCAAAAGAGGATATTGCAAAAACAGTTGCAGTCTTCAGTGCATTTACAGAAGGATTGCAATTGTTTGCAAGTTTTGCAATACTTTTAAATTTTCCCAGACATAACAAGATGAAAGGAATGGGGCAAATAGTTACTTGGTCTGTAAGAGATGAAACTCTTCACTGTAATTCAATGATAAGAATTTTTAAAGAGTTTATAAAAGAAAATCCTGAAATATGGACTCCAAAATTAAAAAAAGAACTTTATGAAGCTTGCAGAACTATTATTGAACATGAAGATGCTTTTATTGATCTAGCTTTTGAAATGGGCCCTATGGAAGGTTTAACTGCTCAAGAAGTTAAAGATTATATAAGGTTTATTGGTAACAGAAGGTTAGTTCAATTAGGTTTGGAACCAATTTATGATGTACAAAAAAATCCTCTTGGATGGTTAGATACTATGTTAAATGCTGTCGAACACATGAATTTCTTTGAGGGTCGAGCCACAGAGTATTCTAAAGCCTCAACACAAGGGACTTGGGTAGAAGCGTTTAGCTAAATTTAAGTGAAACATTTTGGTCTAGTTGTATTAGGAGCCCATTTTGGAGTTTGGTTAACTAGTGAATTAGAAAAATATAAAAAGCAAAATATAATTTTAGTTGAACCAGTTCCATATAACTACAAAATTTTAAAAGAAAAATTTTCGGAACAAGAAAATATTTTTATTTGTACAAATCCAATTTATTCTAAAAATAAAACAGAAAAATTTTATTTTGTTAAAGAAACCTCTATTCATAAATTAAATAAACACTGGGCAAGCGGAATTGGATCTTTTAATAAGCAGCATATTTTAGATCATAAAAGCAAAAGATTTAAGATAAATGAAATTGATATTGAGGGTTTAGATCTAAATTTTATTACATTCGAAGATTTAATAAAAAAATATGAAATTAAATCAATAGACAAGTTACAGATTGATGTTGAAGGAGCTGAATATGAAATTTTAAATACAATTGACTTTGATAAAATTCATATAAATTTAATTCAGTTTGAGTCAAAACATTTCGATGGAACTTTTTCAGAAGGGCCAAAACTAAAAATAATCAAAGATAAATTAATTAACAATAATTATAAAATTATAGATATCGATGAAGAAAATATTTTAGCAGAAAAAGTTATCTCTGATTAAGTTGAACTACTTTTCTGTGTTGATTTCCTTTGTAACTAGCTAAAGGTCTAATTAGTTTATTAGCAGCATGTTGTTCCATTATATGTGCTGACCAACCTGTAATTCTTGAAATAACAAAAATTGGAGTAAAAAAATCTGTATCAAAGCCCATCAAATGATACGTTGGCCCAGTTGGGTAATCTACATTTGGATGAATATTTTTTTTATCGATCATCACTTTTTCAACAATGTTATAAATCTTTTCAAATTTTTTATCCTTTTTAATTTTAGCAACTTTTGCAAAATATTTTCTCATTGTTGGCACCCTTGAGTCTCCTGATTTGTAAACTCTGTGACCAAATCCCATAACAACCTCTTTATTTTTTAAAGCATCATTAATCCATTTTAAGGCATTCTCAGGTTTCTTAATTTTATTCATCATATGCATAACTTCCTCATTAGCACCACCATGCAAAGGTCCTTTTAAGCTAGCAATTGCTCCAGTAATAGCGCCATGAATATCTGATAAGCTGCTAGTAATAGTTCTTGCTGTAAATGTTGAGACATTAAAGCTGTGTTCTGCGTATAAAATTAGAGAAACATCAAAAGCTTTAACAATTTCTTTTTGAGGCACTTTTCCAAAACACATATAAAAAAAATTTTCAGCAATACTTAAATTTTTTTGTGGTTTAATAATTTTTTTTCCTTTTCTCAATCTATAAAATGCTGCCAAAGCGGTTGGGGTTTTAGCTAAAATTCTTATTGCTTTTCTCATATTTGCTTCTTGAGAGGAATCTGCAGTTTCTTTATCCTCTAGGCCCATGATACTAACAGCAGTTCTTGCCACATCCATTGGATGTGATTTTTTTGGCATACACTTTATTATTGAATAAAGGTCTTTTGACAAATCTCTGTTATTCTTTTCCTCTTTTTCAAATTTTCTAAGTTGTATTGTGTTAGGCAAATCTTTATTTAATATTAGATAAGCTACTTCTTCGAACTTACAATATTCACATAAATCTTGTGCAGCATAACCTCTATAGGTAAGCGAATTAATCTCAGGCATAACTTTAGAAACTTCTGTTTCATCAACTACAATCCCTAATAATCCTTTTTTTATTTCTTCACTCATTATTCATGACCATCCGAACTAAAATTATAAATTTTTTCATCTAAACTATTATATTTTTCGTAATCCACAAGTTCATATAATCTCTTTCTAGTTTGCATCTTATCAATAATATTATTCTGGTGTCCATTTGCATAAATGTCCCTCAATCCATCTTCAACATTTTTCATAGCTAATCTTTGTGTGGTTACTGGATAAATAACAATATTATATCCAAATTTTTCTAATTCTTTGTAATTAAATAATTTTGATTTACCAAATTCAGTCATATTAGCCAGCAAATAACAGGATAATTCTTTTCTTACTTTTTCAAATTCATTTTCATTTTGAAGAGCTTCTGGAAAAATTATCTCAGCACCAGCATCAATATAAGCTTTGCATCTTTCAATCATTTTATCAATTCCCTCTACACTTTTTGCATCCGATCTTGCAATAATCTTAAAATTTTTATCTTTTCTAGCTGAAATACACTCTTTAATTTTTTTTACCATTGTCTCTGTGCTTATGAGTTCTTTATTATCTAAATGTCCGCATCTTTTTCTCTCAATTTGATCTTCAATGTGTACTGCAGAAATGCCAAATTCTTCAAAAGTTTCTATCGTCTCTTTACAAGATTTAAAACCTGTATCTATATCTACAATTGTTGGTAGATTAGTTACTCGTGATATAAGATAAGACCTAGTACTAACATCCTGAAGTGTAGTTAAACCAATATCTGGAAAACCAAGATCATTTGCCATTACTCCACCAGACACATAAACAGCATCATAACCAATTTCCTCAATCAATTTTGCCGTAAGAGGATTATAAGCTCCAGGAACTCTTAAGATTTTTTTTGATTTAAGTTTATTTACAAAATCTTCTCTTTTTTGACCTGGTTCTTTTTGAATAAAATGCATTAAAAAATTCCCTTCTTTAAATTTCTTTTTAGTTTGCTCTTTTTTACAGAAACATTCAATTTATAAAGTTGACCAGATTTCAATTTTTTTAGATTTTGAACAACTTTTAAAAATCTATCACTTTCCTTTTTGTCTAAAATGTCTTTGGTCAATATTAAGAATTTGTTAATGTAATTTTTTCTCTCAAATGGACGTGAACCATAGGGGTGAGCGTCAGCCTTGTCTTGTTGTTCTATAATTTTTTTGCCGTTTTTTAGAGTAATAATTACTTTTGCACCAAATGACTTCTTTTTTGGATTGGGATCATGATATTTTTTCGTCCATTTTTTATCCTCATGGGTTTTAATTGATCTCCAAATTTTTAGAGTACTTTTTCTTTTAGCTCTTGTTTTAGTGTATGATTTTACATGATGCCAAGTACCATCTTCTAATGCGACAGCAAATATATACATTAT
>CACAKN010000021.1 GCA_902533075.1 uncultured Pelagibacteraceae bacterium | reverse complement strand
TCTTTTTCATAATTCAAAATTTTAATAGAAAAGGGATTATTTTTTATTTTTAATGATGTTTCAAAATCTAACAAGTCTTTATTTTTAATTAGATTGTAGGAAATGTAATCTTTTTGATTTTGAAAGGCAATATCACCTTCACCTTGAACAGAAAGTTCATTTTTTTTGTAAGCTATCTTTAAATTATTATTAAGAAAAGTTATTTTTTCTCCTATTTGTGGAAAAAATTTTTTAAGTTTTAATTGATTTAAAAACTCAAGCTCATCAATTAAAACCTTTGAATCTATTTTAAGATTTTTAAAATTAAGTTTTTTATTAAAAATAAAAGTAAAATCGTTTTTTGAGGTAAATTTTATTTTTTGAATTCCAAAATCTGAAAAGAAATATTTTTTGAACAAATCTAAACTATTTTGACTTAAGTCTATTTTTTTATTTTCAATATTTCCACTTACTAAAAATTCATTTTCTTGTTTAGTCACATCTATTTTGTTTGAAAAAAAATTCAAATCATTCAATAAAAAGAATACATCGTTGAAAACTAAATTATCTTTTTTATAATTATAACTAAAATTTAATTTTTTAAGATTAAATTGAGAAATTGCACCTAATTTTGCATCTTTCACAAACCCTTTAATTTCATAATTTTTTTTTATTTTTCCATTTGAGTCAAAATCAAGTTTGATATCAGCAATTATATAACCATTTTTTACAAGTTTCTCTAAAAGAAATAATTCAGGTGTTTTTTGAAAAGTTCTAACAAATGAAATTAAGTTATTTATTTCTAAAGATTTTGTTGAAATTTCTAAATTTTTTAATAAGAACTCTTTTTTTATTAAAGAATTCAATGAAATTTGTGTTTTAATATTATTAATTTCAATAATTTTTTTTTTATATTTTATTTTTGTGCCTACTGTTTTTGCACTTAAGCTTAAATTAGTAAGATTTAAAAAAATTTTTATTTTTTTTAAATCAATATCTAATCCATTTTTAATATTTTTTGCATACTTTGATATTTGTGAATTAAATCTTGTTGTTTCAATTCCTATGGTACTTAAATAAATAACCGAGACTATTAAAATAGATAAAATGACTATAAAAGTTCTATAAATTATTTTTTTCATTTAATTTGATATAAAGATTTTTCTAAGAAATCATCAATCTCACCGTTAAGTACTTTATCTGGACTTGTGCTCTCATGTGAAGTCCTGTTATCTTTAACTAATCTATAAGGTTGTAAAACATATGATCTTATTTGATGCCCCCATCCTATTTCCGATTTAGATGACTCAATATTTTGTGATTCTTTTTCCTTTTTTTTTATTTCAAAATCATAAAGTCTAGCTTTTAACATATTCATACATGTTTCTTTGTTTTTATGTTGTGATCTTTCATTTTGACATTGAACTACAATTTTTGAGGGTAAATGAGTTATTCTAACGGCGCTATCAGTTGTATTAACATGTTGTCCACCAGCACCACTAGATCTATAAGTGTCGATTCTTAAATCTTTTTCCAAAATTTCTAATTTAATATTTTCATCTATGACCGGGTAAACCCAAATACTTGCAAAGCTTGTATGTCGTCTTGCTCCTGAGTCAAACGGTGATATTCTTACTAATCTGTGAATTCCAGACTCTTTTTTCAACCATCCAAACACATAATCACCTTCAATTTTAATTATTGATGATTTTATCCCGGCCTCATCACCCTTATGCTCACTTACTAAATGAGATTTGAAACCTTTTAAATCTGACCATTTTAAATACATTCTTCTCAACATGTCTGCCCAATCTTGACTTTCTGTTCCACCTGCGCCTGCATGAACTTCAATGTAGCAATCTAAATAATCTGCTTCATTTGATAAAAAACATTTCACTTCATTTTTTTTTACTAATTGATGTAGTTTTTTTAAGTTTTCAAATATTTCATTGACCACATTTTGATTATTTTCTTCTAAAGCTAGTTCCTTTAAATCGTCCAAATCCTTTAATTCATTTATAGACTTATTGTATGAATTAATTAACTCTTCAAAAAGTTTTTTTTCTTGTATAATATTTTTTGATCTAGATTTATTTTGCCAAAAATTAGCATCTAGCATCTTTTTGTTATGACTTTCTAGTCTTGAGTAAATTTTATTTTTTTCAAAGATACTCCTTCACTCTAGAATTAATTTTTTCTATCTCTTTTTTGTAATTTAAATATTTATCGTCCATTAATAAAATTTTAGTATATTATTAGAATCTAATCTATTATTATTTATATATAACACTTTTCCATCAATAACATTTTTACTTTTATAGGCCTCCATAATTGTATCTTTTGATGTAAATTTAGCTTTTTGTCCAGTTATAGAGTCTACTACCATCATGGTAATTCCTTTAGAAACTTTAAATGGTCTAGCGTCTGATTTTTTAATTGCTTTTTTTACAAAATTTTCAAAAATTGGTAATGCTGTTTTTGAACCAGTTTCAAACTTTCCTAAAGGTTGCGGATTATCCATTCCAACATAAACACCTATAACTAGACTTGATGTAAAGCCAATAAACCAAGCATCTGTATTTTCATTAGTAGTCCCTGTTTTTCCTGCAAGATTTAGCTTGAGCTTATTTAATTTTTTTCCAGTTCCTCTTTGTACAACTCCCTCTAATAAAGAGGTCATCTGATAAGCAGTTTGCTCAGAAAACACTTGTTTATAAGTATCTTTAATTTCAGGATAAATTTTACTTGAGAAAGAGATGTTTTTACAATTTATACAAGATCTTTTTTCATTATTTACAATTGTGTTCCCTTCACCATCCTGAACTCTATCTATTAATATTGGCTTAACCAATTTTCCTCCATTCACAAAAGCAGAATATGCAGATGTCAATTTTAGTAAAGTTGTTTCAGTAGATCCTAAAGAAATTGATAATAAAATTTCTGGCTTATCATAAATTCCTAACTCTTTAGAAAAATCTATTAAGTTATCAATCCCTAAACTTTGAGCTATTCTCACAGTCATCAAATTTCTTGATTTTTCTAAACCTGATCTTAAAGTTGATAATCCATAAAATTTCTTTCCATAATTTTCTGGCTTCCACATTTTAAGATCAGATCCTTGATCAAGAACTAATGGTGCATCTAAGATTAAAGAGGTAGGCGTAAAATTATTTTCTAAAGCTAAAGCGTAAACGAAAGGTTTAAATGCTGATCCAGGTTGCCTTTTTGCTTGGCTAGCACGATTAAATTCACTATTTTTAAAACTAAAACCTCCACTTAAAGCTAAAATTCTCCCAGTAAAAGGATCCATAACAACCATGCCGCCATTAATTTTTGGTAATTGCTCAAGTGAAAACTCATTAGTGTTATTATTAATTTTTTTTACATAAACAATATCACCTAGTGAAAAAAGTTCTTCAAATTCTTTTTTTGTCCATGTGATATTCTTATAATTAATGAATCCCTTAACATTTTTTGTAGTTTCTATGATAGTAGAAAATTGATTTATTTTTTTTATTATTGCTAAATCCCAGTCAATTGATTTTTCTAAAGTATATTTTTCTAAATTTTTTGACCAATTTTTATCGTAATTTTTATTTAGCAATGGTCCTCTCCAACCTTTCCTACGATCATATTTAACTAAGCCCTCTCTGAGAGATTTTGTGGCTATTTTTTGAAGTTCTAGGTTTATAGGTGTATTGATATTAAAACCTTGTTTGTAAACTTTATCATAACTTAGTTGCTCTATAACACTTTTTCTTACATCCTCTATATAATATTGAGCATCTTCTAAATAAACTTTTCTCTTTTTTTTTAATCTTATATCTAAACTTTTCAATCTATCAAAATTATCTTTATCTAAAAAATTATTATCTAACAAATTTTTTAGAACTAAATCTCTTCTAAATTTGGCTAATTCAATATTTCTATAAGGATTGTATTTACTTGGAGCTTTTGGTAAAGCAGCTAACAGAGCAGCCTCCGAGTAATCTAATTCTTTAATTGATTTATCAAAATATTCTAAACTTGCTGCAGCTACACCATAAGCGCCGCTTCCTAAGTAAATCTGGTTTAAATATAGTTCTAATATTCTCTCTTTGGTTAATGCTCTCTCAATTCTAAAAGCAAGTATGGCCTCTTTAATTTTTCTATTTATGCTTACTTCGTTAGTTAGTAGAAAATTTTTTGCTACTTGTTGAGTTATAGTAGATGCTCCTTCAAGTCTTTTGGAAGTCATGATATTTTTTATGTTGTTTATTGTTGCCCTTATAACACCTTTTGCATCAACTCCTGGATGAGAAAAAAAATTTTTATCCTCTGCAGATAAAAAAGCATTAATTACGTTTTTAGGAATTGATCTGTAAGGAACAAATATTCTTTTTTCCTTTGAAAAATCTGCAACTAAATCTCCATTTCCTGAATAGACTTTACTTGAAACTGGAGGTTTATAGTTTTTTAAAAACTTATAATCAGGGATATTATTTGAAAAAGTCCACAAAACTCCAAAAATAGCTGAAGATCCCAAAATCGTAACAGTTATCAATATTATTGCAAAATTTTTTATAAATTTGCTCATTTTGATTCCATTATATAGCGGAATTTGTTAAAGATAAGGCATTAGAATTTAACAAATAAAAAAAATTTAAAATTAAATGAAACAAATAACAAACAATTTATGGAAAAAAATTTATATATTGATGCATCGCATCCTAATGAGACGAGAATTGTACTCAAATCAGGCAGTAATATTGAAGATTATGAGTATGAGGGCGTAAAAAATAATCTTATTAAAAACAATATTTATCTTGGAAAAGTAAGTCGTATCGAGCCATCATTGCAAGCAGCTTTTGTTGACTTTGGAAGAGAGAGGCATGGCTTTCTATCATTTAACGATATCCAATCTGATTATTATCAAATTCCTCAAAGTGATTTAGAAATAATTAAACAAGAAGAGGAAAAAGCTAGAGAACTTCTTTCAAAAGAAGTTGAGGCACAAGAGGAAGAAAATATAGCTGATGGAATTATGGAAATTGACGATCCTATTGAAAAAAAATCTAATGAGGAAAAAGATAATTTAGGAAGTGAAAAAGAGAAAAATAATCAAAAAAAGTTAAGATTTAAAAGATATAAAATACAGGAAGTAATTAAACCTAATCAAGTTATTCTTGTTCAGGTAATTAAAGATGAACGAGGTCAAAAGGGTGCCGCTCTAAGTACTTTCATTTCAATTGCTGGAAAATATATTGTTTTAATGCCAAATACTCCTAAGGGAGGTGGAATATCAAGAAAGATCTTTAATCCAGCTGATAGAAAAAAGATAAGATCAATATTGAATGAAATAGAAATTCCAAAAGAAATGGGATTAATTGTGCGAACTGCAGGAAGTAATAAAACAAAAAATGAAATTAGCTATGACCTAACTTCTCTAATAAATTCTTGGGATCAAATTAAAAATACGGCTTTGAATTCTATTGCACCATCTTTAATTCACCAGGAGAGTGAAATTATTAAAAGAACTTTAAGAGATATGTATGACGAAGATACTAAAAATATTATTGTTGAGGGAAACGAAGGTTATAAAAAAGCACAAAATTTTATGAAAATGTTGATGCCCTCACATGTTAAAAAAATAAAAAAATATAGAGGTAAAACTCCACTTTTCATTGAAGAAGGTATTGAGCAAAAATTAAATCAAATATTTGAGTCAGAAATAAAATTAAATTCAGGTGGATACTTAGTAATAAATCCTACAGAAGCTCTAGTATCAATCGATATAAACTCTGGAAGTTCAATTAAACAAAAAAATGTCGAAAGTACTGCTCTAGATACTAATATTGAAGCAGCAGATGAAATCGCAAGACAAATAAAAATAAGAGATTTATCAGGATTAATTATAATTGATTTTATTGATATGCTTTCTTACGGAAATAGAAAATTAGTTGAAAGAAGATTAAAAGAAAAATGTAGATCAGACAGGGCAAGGATCCAAATAGGAAGAATAAGTAATTTTGGTTTACTTGAAATGTCCAGACAAAGATTAAGAGAAAGTGCTGTAAAATGGAAAGTAAATTTAACTGATGAGTCTTTTGCGCAAAAATTACTAAAATTAGTTGAGATAAAAGCTGTCTTAAATAAAGCTAAATTCGTAGAATTGAAGGTTTGTGAAAAAATATCTGATTTTTTAAAAGAAAATTTTGTTGATGATTTAAATTATTTTGAAAAAAAAAATAAAATGAAAATTGATATTGTTACAAATACGAATTTGATAATACCAGAATATATAATTAATATCAAAAATAAATCAAAAAAAACTTTAGAGCTAATTGAACACTTTGAAAAATTAAAAAATTTAGAACAACAAAATAAAGAGAGTAATTTAATAAATTTTAAAGAAGCTAAAAAATTCAAAAAGAACAGTTACAAAAAGAAAAAATTTTTTAAGAAAGTTAAATAGTACCTTTTTGGGGAGATGAAGGATTTCCCATTAGAGTTTTATTCATTCGGCCTGATAAATATGATTTTCTTCCAGCAATAACTGCATGTTTAAATGCCACGGCCATTTCAAAAGGTTTTTTAGCTTTTGCTATAGCAGTATTTACTAATACACCATCACAACCTAACTCCATTGCAATTGAAGCATCAGAAGCTTGCCCTAAACCAGCGTCAATAATTAATGGAAGTTTTGTTTGCTTTCGAATAATTCTAATATTGATTTTATTTTGAATTCCTAAACCAGATCCTATAGGTGCTGCAAGGGGCATTATTGCACAAGCTCCTGCATTTTCTAAACGCTTACACATCAAAGGATCATCATTGCAATAAACCATTACTTTAAAACCCTCTTTAGTGAGAACCTCAGTAGATTTTAAAGTCTCTATCATTTCTGGTAATAAGTTTTTTTTATCTCCTAAGACCTCAAGTTTTACTAATTTCCATCCTCCAATTTCTCTAGCCAATCTTAAAGTTCTTAAGGCTTCATCAGAATTAAAACACCCAGCAGTATTTGGCAAATAAGTAATTTTTTTCGGGTCAATGTAATCCATCAATAACGGCTTTTTTTTATCTGTTATGTTAACTCTTCTAACCGCAACTGTTACTATTTCTGCACCAGAAAAATTTATAGCCCTAGCACATTCTCTCATATTTTTATATTTTCCAGTTCCCACTATTAGCCTTGAGTAGAATTTTTTTTTTGCTATTACTAAATTATCTTTTTTCAAATTTAACCACCTCCAATAAAGTGAACGATTTCAATTTTATCATTTTTCTTTAGTTTAATACTATTTAATTTTTTCTTATCTAATATTTCATGATTTAATTCAATTGCTACTTTATTTAATGGTATATTTAAGTCATTAACTAAATTTTTAACAGTCAAATTTTCAAGAATTATTTTTAGTTTACCATTTAATTTAATTTGTATTTTTTTTATTTTTTTCATCGTATATAAGAGATGTATGAATAATAAAATTATTATTATTAATGGTCCTAATATTAATCTATTAGGTGAAAGAGAACAATCACAATATGGATCTACTACATTTGATGAATTAAAAAAAAATTGTATCAATAAATCAAAAGAATTGGATTTAGTTGTTGAATTTGTTCAATCAAATATTGAAGGTGAATTAGTTGATATTATACAAAATTCTAGAAAAAATTTTGACGGAATGATTATTAACGCTGCTGCATTTACCCATACCTCTGTAGCAATTAGAGATGCTCTTAGTATTTTTAAAAAACCTACTATTGAGTTACATATATCAAATATTTATAAAAGAGAGGAATTTAGACATAAATCTTTGATTAGCAGTGTAGTTACAAGTGGAATATTTGGATTAGGTGTAGATGGTTATATTTTAGCCATAATTGCAATGCAAAACCTTTTAAAAAATGAAAATTGATAAAAAAATTATTAAAGAATTAAGTGATTACTTAGAGGAATTTAATCTAACAGAATTAGAATACACAGAAAAAGATACTAAAATAAAAGTTTCAAAAAACAATGTATCAATTAGTAATCAAGCTCCTAATGTAGTGAATAATGCAAATTCAGTATCAGATAATCAAGCTTCAAATAAAAAATTTAAAACAGGTACAGAAATAGTCTCTCCAATTATAGGAACGGCTTATCATGCGCCAGAACCAGGAGCAAAAAAATTTGTTGAAGTTGGAAAAAAAATAAAAAAAGGTGATACCATAATGATCGTTGAAGCAATGAAAACAATGAATCATGTTCCTTCAACTGCAGATGGAGTTGTGAAAGAAATATGTGTTGCAGATGGTCAACCTGTTGAATTTGGACAAACTATAATAATCTTAGAGTAAACGATGTTTAAAAAAATCTTAATTGCAAACCGTGGGGAAATTGCAGTTAGAATAATTAGAGCTTGTAAAGAATGGGGTATCTCAACTGTTGCAGTACACTCAGACGTTGACAGAAATAGTATGCATGTTCGTTTGGCTGACGAAAGTGTATGCATTGGATCTCATCAACCAGCGAACAGCTATTTAAATATTCCAGCATTAATGTCAGCAATAGAATTAACTGATGCGGAAGCAGTGCATCCTGGTTACGGTTTTTTATCTGAAAATGCAAATTTTGCGAAAATACTAGAACAAAATAATATTAAATTTATTGGTGCATCATCTAAATTAATAGAAATGATGGGTGATAAAATTCAAGCAAAAAAGATAGCTAAAGAAAATGGTTTACCTGTTATCGAAGGTTCAGAAGGTGGAGTAAAAAATATTACTGAAGCAAAAAAATTATCAAAGAAAATTGGTTTTCCTGTTTTGATTAAAGCCTCTGGTGGAGGTGGTGGAAAAGGTATTAAAATTGTTTATAGTGAAGATGAATTTGAAACTTTGTTCTCTACTGCTAAATCTGAAGCTCAAAAATATTTTGGAAATGATGAGGTATATATAGAAAAATTTTTCCAGAACCCAAGACATATAGAAGTACAAATTCTAGCTGGGAAAAATCGAACTGTTCATTTACATGAAAGAGATTGCTCAGTTCAAAGGAGACATCAGAAATTAATTGAAGAAACCCCAAGTCCTGTTCTTAATGATGAAATTAGAAAAAATCTTTTTGAAAAAACCGTTAGTATGGTAACAAAAATTGGTTATATAGGCGCAGGGACTGTAGAGTTTATTTACGAAGATGGAAAATTTTATTTCTTAGAAATGAATACAAGAGTTCAAGTAGAACACCCTGTTACAGAAATGGTTACTGGAATTGATATAATTAAAGAACAAATTTGGATAGCATTTTCTGGAGAAACAGCTTTAAAACAATCAGATATTAATCCTCGAGGACATGCAATTGAGTGTAGAATAAATGCAGAAGATCCATCTAATAATTTCCAACCCTCGCCAGGTATAATTCAAATGTGTCATCAGCCCTCAGGATTTAG
>CACAKN010000020.1 GCA_902533075.1 uncultured Pelagibacteraceae bacterium | reverse complement strand
AACAGCTTACCACCTTTTTTTACATTGCAAGCTGAGCACGCAGTAACTACATTGTCCCAATGAGTTTCTCCCCCTTTAGATCTTGGCAATAAATGATCAAACGTAAGCTCCTCACCACTACCACAATATTGACATGAAAATTTATCTCTTAAAAAAACGTTAAATCTTGTAAAACTAGGCTTTGATTGTGGCACAATATAATCCTTTAAAGCTATAACGCTTGGTAATTGCATATTAAACGAAGGGCTTCTAACAATTCTATCGTAATTACTTACTATGATAACTCTATCTAAAAAAACTGATTTGACTGTATCCTGCCAAGACCATAGCGATAGAGGGTAATAACTTAATGGTCTATAATCTGCATTTAAAACTAATGCTGGACATTTTTCTAGAGATCTATCTTGCTCGATAAAGTTATTCATAGGAAAACTTTAACTTAAATAAAAAAATAATTCAATATTAAGTAAACATTAAATTTTTTTTAAAATATAATTTAGTGCTATACTTGATGCCTCAATTGGAATATGATGATCGCAATTCTCTATTAAATGTGTCTGTATCTCAACATTATTTCTAATTAAAAAATCTTTTGCTTCTAGCATAAAATTAGGTGAGACAACTTGGTCTGAGTCTCCATGAATTAATAATGTGTTTGTTGAAACTTTTTTTCTAGACTTTAAATTCTCTTTATTTATTATTTTTCCAGAAAAACCAACAACACAATTAAATTCTTCACTTGAAGTTAAACCTAAATTAATTGACATCATGCAGCCTTGACTGAAACCAGATAAACAAATCTTATTATTCTCTAACTTAAATTCCTTTTTAATTTCATTTATAAATTTATTTAATTTTATTTCTGCTTTGATTGATTCTTCTAAAATATAATTTTCATCATCTTTAGTTAAATCAAACCATTGAAAACCTGAAGGATTAATAGGACATGGCTCATGACCATTTGGACAAATAAAAACAGTATTTGATAAGTGTCTTTTCCAATTTAGTGACAACATACTTATATCTTTGCCATCACCACCATAACCATGAAGTAAAATAATTGCATTTTTAATATCTTGGTCATTGTCAGGTTTTATAATTGTTGCATCTAGACAAAATGTCATAGTATCTAATTTATGTTTTTTTATTTTAAAAACACCCTACAATAGTTGTATGATTTCTGGAATATTTATAAAAATTTTGTCTATTGCTTTGTTAATTGCTGTAGGTATAGTTCTTATTCTTGGCATAGGTACACTGTTTAAAGGTGGAGAAACAAGTAAAAAATACTCAAATAAATTAATGCAATTGAGAGTATTATTACAATTTATTGCTATAATTGCACTAGTTGGTTTTGCTTATTTTTTTAAAAATTAATTATAATCACTCAACCAATTAATAAATTTTTCATCGGCAAAGTCAGTTGAACCAATAATTCTTGCAAATTCTTCTCCCTTTTTATTAAATATTATAGATGTTGGTATCCCTCTCAAACCAAATTTTTTTGCTAAAGTTATTGGCGGGTCAAAATAAATTTGTAAATTTTTAATTTCTAGGTCTCTATAAAAATTTTTGGCTTTTTTAATATTATCTTTACCTACATTAATAGGAAACACTTTTAAATTATTCAATTTTTTATTCTTCTGAATTGCATCTAATGAGGGCATTTCATCTTTACATGGAGAGCACCATGTGGCCCAAAAATTCAATAAAATTAAATTTCCCTCATAATCTGATAAATTTAATTGATTATTGGAGGCATCTAAAAAGGTTAAATCATCATATTTTTTTAACTCTTTATTAATTACAAGATTTTTTATATTTGTAACTTCATTAGCAAAGGAATTGGACACTAAAAAAATAAATATTATTAATAATCTCATGTTAAACAGGTATAATTAATTACCATGGCAAAAAATAAAAACAACCAGGCAATATGGAGCACTAGGATTAAAAGCAATACTTCCTCATTGTTCCAAAAAGTTGGAAATTCAATTGATATTGATAAACGGCTTTATAAAGAAGATATCAAGTGTTCTATTGCACATGTAGAAATGTTATTTAAACAAAAAATAATTTCTTTTAAAATTAAAAATAAAATTATTTACGGACTTAATAAAATAGAAAAAGAGATATCTAATAAAAAATTTGAGTTTAATAAAAAATATGAAGACATTCATATGAATATTGAAAATAGACTTTATCAAATAATTGGTGAGGAATGTGGTTATATTCATACAGCCAGATCAAGAAATGATCAGATAATTACTGATTTTAAGATTTGGATTAAATCTTCAACTAAAAAAATAAATATAATCATTGATAAATTAATCGTAACAATCTTAAAACTAGCTGAAAAAAACATTTACACCATCATGCCTGGTTTTACTCACCTTAAAAATGCTCAAGCTATTTCTTTTGCTCATTATTTAATGGCATATGTAGAAATGTTTTCTAGAGATAAAAAAAGATTCACAAACAATTTATACAGTTTAGACGAAAATCCTTTAGGAGTCGCAGCACTTAGCGGAACATCTTTTAATATTGATAGAAATTATACAACAAAAAAATTAGGTTTTAAAAAACCCACAAATAATTCAATAGACACTGTCTCTGACAGAGATTTTGTTTTAGATTTTTTATATAGTGCCTCTGTGAGTTCTATGCACATATCTAGAATTGCTGAAGACCTTATCATTTGGAATTCAGAAGGTTTTAATTTAATAAATTTATCAGACAAAATAGTGACTGGTTCATCAATAATGCCTCAAAAAAAAAATCCTGACTTGCTTGAATATTTAAGAGGAAAATCCGGAGGTTCTTATGGAAATTTATTTTCCATGCTAACAATTTTAAAAGGATTACCCTTGTCATATTTTAAAGATCTTCAGGATGATAAAGAAATAGTATTCAAGTCTTACGATGTATTAATAAATTGTTTGAAAATTCTTGATGAAATAATAAAAAATATTAGTCCAAATAAAAAAAGAATGCTTGAGCTTGGAAATTCTGGATATATTACTGCTACAGATTTAGCTGACTATCTTGTAAAAAATAATTCAATGCCTTTTCGAAAAGCCTATCAAAAAACAGCAGCTATAGTTAATCTAGCTGAAAGAAAAAAGAAAAATCTTGATCAACTAAGTTTAGAAGAATTGAGAAAGATTGAACCCAGACTAAGTAATGATGTTTTAAAAGTGTTTGATTTGAAACATTCAGTTGACTCAAAAAAGTCATACGGTGGAACATCTTTTGATAATATCAAAAAAATGATAATGAAATATAGGAATAAAAAATGATAAAAAAAATAACTTTAGCAATAATTTTAGGTTTAATGGTTTTTTCGTGTGGAAAAAAAGGTGACCCTACATATAAGGCTTTAATAGAAAAAAAGGAACTTAGAACTATTTTTCAAAATAAATCTTAATGAAATACTTTAATAAAAAGCTAAAAATTGAGGGGATAAGTTTACAAAATATTGCTAATAAATATGATACACCCACTTATTGCTATTCTTATAAACAACTCAAAAAGAATATAAATAATTTCAAAAAAAACTTTAAATCTTTTTCTCCATTAGTTTGTTTTGCAATTAAATCCAATACTAATGTGAATTTAATAAGAGAAACTAAAAAACTTGGATTAGGAGCTGATGTAGTATCGATTGGTGAACTTATGATTGCTCTCAAAGCTGGTGTAAATCCAAAAAAAATTGTTTTTTCAGGAGTTGGAAAGAAAACTAATGAGATAAGTTACGCAATAGACAAAAAAATATTGTTGATAAATGCTGAGTCTGAGAGTGAAATTAAAGAAATTGAACGGATAGCAAAACTTAAGAGAAAAAAAATTAAAATTGGCATCAGATTAAACCCTAATACCGATGCTAGAACATTAACGCAAATTTCAACTGGAAAAAAAGAAAATAAATTTGGAGTAGATAAGAAAACTTTTTTTAAATTACTAAAATATTGTAAAAAATCAAAATATTTAGAATTAAGTTGTCTTAGTGTTCATATTGGAAGTCAAATTTTAAATCATAAACCTTATGAAAAAATGTTAAGTGTAATTGATAAAATTATTAATTTTGCTGATCATGAATTCGAGTTTATTGACTTGGGTGGTGGTATGGGCATCTCTTATTTAAATAAAGATAAAAAACTTAATTATATTAAATACAATCTCGCTATTAAAAAATTTTTAAAAAAGCATAAATCAAAAATTATTTTTGAACCTGGTAGATCAATAATTGGGGATACCGGTACACTAGTTACTAAAATAATTTATATAAAAAAAAGTGGAAAGAAAGATTTTATAATTATAGATGCGGCAATGAATGATTTGATGAGACCTGCTTTATATGGAGCTAAACACAGAATTTTACCCTCTCAAAAAACAAACAAAAAATCAAAAACTTCCTACGAATTTGTAGGACCTATTTGTGAAAGTACCGACAAGTTTTCAACCGTAAATAATTTTCAATTATTAAATGAAAATGATATTATTGCTATATGTGATGTTGGTGCATACGGAATGTCCTTAAGTTCAAATTATAATTTAAGACCAAAACCGATTGAAATATTAATTAAAGGATCAAAAACGAAAGTTATTAGAAAAAGACAAAAGCATAAAGATTTTATCTAGCTTTTGATACAAATGATTAGAAATTTAATATTTTCAACTTTTTTTTTTACAGGGATAATTTTAATTTCACTAATTTTTTTACCATCCTTTTTTTTACCACAAAAATATGTTTTATATGGCGGAAAATTGATGGGATATTGGACAGGTTTTTGTCTTAAAGTTTTTTTATCAACAAGAATAATTATAAAAGGTGAAAAAAATATTATTAAAGATAAAAAGTTTTTTATAGCCTCTTCACATCAATCAATGTTTGAAACATTTTATCTTCAAACAATTTATAACTCTCCAGTTTTTATCTTAAAAAAAGAATTACTTTTTATCCCAATCTTTGGCTGGTATTTAAAAA
The DNA here is from genome assembly GCA_902533075.1 of uncultured Pelagibacteraceae bacterium. GTDB lineage: Bacteria > Pseudomonadota > Alphaproteobacteria > Pelagibacterales > Pelagibacteraceae > Pelagibacter. Next base: position 8,343 of record CACAKN010000020.1, on the reverse strand, counting down.
AAATTGGATCAATTTCAATTAAAAGAAATAAAGTAACCAAAGATAATTTAGGCTTTTTTGAGGAGATATCCCTTTTAACCACAAAATCAAACCGACCAATAATTATTTTTCCTCAAGGCACAAGAGTTTTGCCCGATGAAAGACCGCCCTTTAAAAAAGGTGTTTCACGAATTTATGAAGAATTAAAAATTCCCTGTCAACCTATTGCTATAAATTCAGGTTTTGTTTGGCCAAAAAAAGGTTTTAAAAATTTAGATAAAACTATCACAATTTCAATTCTAGAGCCTATATCACCTGGAATTGAAAAAGAGGAATTTATCAAAACCTTAGAAAAAAAAATATATACTGAACTTAATTCAATAAACTAACCTTTCATGGGCATCACAACATAAATGCTATCAAAATCACTTGGATCTTTTATCAATACTGGTGATCCAGTGTCGTTAAAAAAAAGCTCAATATTATTTCCGTCAATTTGAGAAGCTACATCAATTAGATATCTTGAATTAAAACTAATTTCTAAATCATGATCAAATTTCACAACTAATGTTTCTTTTCCGTCACCAATATTGGTATTATTTACAGATAAATTTAGGGTATCTTTACTTAAATTAAATTTAACTCCATCTTTTTTATCTAGAGAAACAGATGCTACTCTGTCAACAGAGTCTAAAAATAATTTGAGTTCTACATCTAATTTTTTTTGATTATTTTTAGGTATTACTTGAATATAATTAGGAAATTTTCCATCAATTAATTTTGAAATTAAAATACTATTATCTAAAATAAATTTAATTTTTGATTTGTCGCTACATATCCTTAAATTACCGTCGTAATTATCCAATAATGAGCATAGTTGAAAAATTGTTTTTTTTGGAAGTATGACCGGATTAAAATTTATTTTTTTTTCTAATCTAACTTTTGAAATTGACATTCTATGACTATCAGTAGCAACTGCTGTAAGATAATTTTTTTCATCAACCTCTGTTTGGTGTAGATAAATGCCACTTAAATAATGTCTAGTTTCATCATTGGAAACAGAAAATTTACACTTATTAAGTAATTTTAATAAATGTTTAGAATTAATGGAGAATTCATTTGAGTCAAAGTTTTCATCAGTTATTGGAAATTCTGAGGCACTTATACAATTTAGATTAAAATTTGATTTATCACTTTCTAAGTGTAATTTATTTGCATCATTTAAAGATAAATTAATTTTTTTTCCAGCTGAGAATTTTCTTACAATATCATACAAACCAGACGAAGTTGTGGTTGTTTTTCCCTCTTCCAGAATTTCAATATTATTTAACTTATGAATGAAAATTAAGTCTAAATCTGTTGCTGTTATTGTTAAGTTAGATTTTTGAACCTCCATTAAAATATTTGAAAGAATTGGTAAAGTACTTCTTTTTTCTATCACACCCTGACAATAATTTAATGCTTGCTGTAAGTCCTGCTGATTTACGTTAAATTTCATTTTCTTTGTTATTATAAAGTATCTGATTTTTTAATTTATTTATATTATCAACCATATCTGGGTCTTTCTCTTTTAATTTTTCAATAGTTTTAACTGAATGTATTATTGTAGTATGATCTCTATTTGAAAATTCACGTCCAATCTCGGGTAAAGATTTAGAAGTTAAAATTTTTGTTAAATAAATTGCAGTTTGTCTAGGTCTTACTAAATATCTTGATCTTCTAGATGACAACATTTCGTTTTTACTTATTTTAAAAAATTTACACACTAGTGTTTGGATCAAATCTATAGTGACGTTATTTTCGTTAATGTTTAATAAATCTTTCAAGATTACTTTAGTTTCTGATAAATTTGGTACTTTGTTGTAAATTCTAGAAAAAGATACCAATCGATTTATTGCACCTACAAGTTCACGTATACTTCCGGTTATTTCTGTACTTACAAAATTTTGTATTTCTTTTGAAATTCTTATATCATTTGGTTGAAAATTGTTTAGTTCATTAATCTTTATTTCAACAATTTTTTTTCTCAGTTCATAGTCAGGTTTTTGAATATCTACAACTAAACCACCCGCAAACCTAGACTTAATTCTTTCTTGAATCCGAGAAAGCTTATTTGGTGCTCTGTCAGCTGAGACTATAATTTGTGAGCCCTTATCAAGTAAAGCGTTAAAAGTATGAAAAAATTCTTCCTGCATTGCCTCCTTACCATTCATAAATTGTATGTCATCTATCAACAAAATATCTGTATTTCTAAAGTACTCCTTAAATTTAACCATTTCGTTTGCTTTAATAGATTTTACAAACTGATACATAAATCTTTCAGCTGAAATAAACATTACCTTGTTACTCTTTTTTAGCTCTAACCCTATCGCATTTAACAAATGGGTTTTGCCCATTCCAACACCCCCGTATATATAAAGTGGATTATAATGTGCAATATTTTCTGAAACTTTAAATGAGGCTTCAAATGCAAGTTTATTACTCATTCCAGTTATAAAATTATCAAATCTTTTATTTGGATCAATTCGATTATATTGAAGATAAGAATCTTTAATAAAAGAAACGTTCTCACCCGGATCTGACGATAAAAAACTAGTCTCTTTTTTACCGCTATTATTGATTTTTTCAATTATTTTGAATTCAATTCTTATTATATTTTTCTTATAATTCTTAATTACTTGCAAAATTTGATCTAGATATCTTGAGGTTATCCAGTCACGAATAAACCTAGTTGGAACAGAAAGCAAAATATAATTATTAAATTCTTCAACAAAATTGATTTTCTTAAGCCAGCTTTCGTATATATCTTGGCCAAGTTTATTTTTCATTTCTATCTGGATCAAGTTCCAGTCCAAATTTTCGGGCTTTAAATTTTTAATATTTTTATTTGTAAAAGAATTGTTCATAAATTTGGGGAAACTTCAGTTAGAACCATAATGAGATTAATGCAACAAATAATTCAAAAATTTTAAAGAAAAATAAAATCTATGATTGTGTATTATGAAATTTTCTAATATTTTTTTTTCAATTAACTAATGTAAAATTTAAAAAAAATAAAATTTATAATTGAAAAGATTTTGATAATTAATTTACTAAATCTAAATATTGTAAATTAAATTGTTCTATTCATATATACTGCGTATTCCTTTAGTTGAATCAACTATAGGTATAACAAATTACATTAATGCAATTTTTTTTGTGAACCTTGAAACGTTCCTTGAGGCATTCTTTTTTTTTATTACTCCAGTTTTTGCTACTTTCATTAATTCAGAATTCAACTTAGGTAAGAATTTTAAAGCTTCTGACTTCTTTTTATTCTCAATTAATACGTTCATTTTTTTTAATGCGTTCTTATATCTGCTTTTTCTAGCTTTATTTACAGCTGTTTGCTTTGATATTCTTCTTATTCTTTTGATTGCAGATTTTGTATTTGCCATATTCGCAAGGGGTATAACTTGAGAATTAATTTTGGTCAATCAAATAATCAATTATTTTTGACAAATATTACAGAAGAATGTGGATCTGTTTGAAATATTTTTTTTTTGGATAATTCCACTACAACTTTTGTGTTTGCACTTTAATCCTTCTCTATCATAAACTTTGAAGGTTTTTTGAAAATTACCTTTTACACCAAACGTATTTTTAAAATTTATTATACTTGAGCCACCTCTCTCAATTGCATCAATTAGAACTTTTTTTGAATTGATGATAATTTTTTGACAATCTTTTTTTTTTAATAAATATGCTTTCTTATTTGGATTAATCTTACTTAAAAATAAAATTTCACTTGCATAAATATTACCAATACCAGAGACAAAACCCTGATCTAATAAAAAGTTTTTGATATTCTTTTCTTTTTTTTTAAAGAAAGATAGTAAATAATCTAAATTAAATCTTGTATCGAATGGTTCAGGTCCATAAAGAGAAAGTTTTTTGTTTAATGATTCTAAATTTTTAATTATCTGAAAAAAACCAAATCTCCTTGGATCATTATAAACAACTTTTATCTTTTCAAGAATTATTTCTACATGATTATGTTTTTTGGGTAAGCTGAGATAGCTATAAAAGCTTGCATTAGTTATAAAATTATTATTTTTTTTTTCGTAGATAAGATGAATTGTACCTGACATTCCTAAATGTATTAAACAAAAAGTATTATTAGATAAGTGCAAAATAAGATATTTTGAAAATCTACCAACTTTAATTATTTTTTTATTTTGCAAAAAATTTATAAAGCCATACGGTATCTTAAACCTTAAATTTCTATTTCTAACTATTACTTTTTTAACCTTTTTTTGTTTGATTTTTTTATCAAGCGACTGTCTAACAACTTCTACTTCTGGTAATTCTGGCATTTAATACTATATTCAATTAAGATTTATTAATATGCAACAATATCTTCAAAATAAAAAAGGGCTAGTCCAAAATGTTTTCAATAAAGTTTATGATCGATATGATCTAATGAATGACTTTATGTCATTAGGAATCCATAGGATATGGAAAAAAAATTTGATAAATCTAATGAATCCGTCACCTAATCAAAAATTACTTGATGTCGCTTGTGGTACAGGAGATATAGCTAAAATTTTTTTAAATCACGTTAATAAGGATTCTCAGATAACTTGTATTGATCCTAACAAAGAAATGATTAAAGAAGGAAAAAAAAAATTAAGTAATTTCAAAGGTATTAAATGGATTATTGCTCCTGCTGAAAAAATTCCATTACCGAAGAATACATTTGATTTTTATACTATTAGTTTTGGTTTAAGGAATACAAAAAGTATTTATAAGGCCCTATCAGAAGCTTATAGAGTGCTTAAACCTGGTGGAAAATTTTTATGTCTCGAATTTTCCAAAATACAAAATCCCAATCTAGAATTTATTTATGAAAATTACTCTAAATTAATACCTATTATTGGAAAATTAATTGTCGGTGAAAAAGAACCCTACGAATATTTAGTGCAAAGTATAAAAAACTTTGTTAACCAAGAAGAATTAATTGACTTGATGGTTAAGAACAATTTTACAAAATGTAATTATAGAAATTTATCAGGCGGAATTGTATCGATACATAGTGGATGGAAGATTTAATGATTAAAAAATTAATTACTCTTTTAAAACTAGGAAGGAAAGTTGCTAAATCGGATATACTTAATATTATATCAAAATTTCAAGAACCTCCTTTCATAATTAAATTTTTATTTAAAATTTTGTCTTTTTCATTTTCACAAAAAAACAAGATTAATATTAATCACAATGAAGGTGAAAGATTATCGAGCTCCCTTGAGTCAATGGGAACAACTTTTATTAAGCTTGGCCAATTCTTAGCAACAAGACCAGATATTATTGGGGATGATTTATCAAAAAAACTTGAAAACCTTCAAGATAAATTACCTCCATTTCCATTAAATGAGGCCAAGAAGATTATTAAAAATGATTTAGGTGAGGAAACTTATAACTCTATAATTAATTTAAGCGACCCTGTGGCAGCAGCCTCTATAGCTCAAGTACATAAAGCTCAAATTAATGATAATGGAACAATAAAAGATGTCGCAATTAAAATTTTAAGACCAAATATAAAAAAAATTTTTAATGAAGAAATTGATGCAATGATGCTTTTTGCATATTTAGTTGAGTCCTTTTTAAAAAAAACAAAAAGACTTAAATTGATAGAGGTAGTTTTCTTATTAAAAGAAATTACTAATCTTGAAATGGATTTAAGGTTTGAGGCAGCAGCTGCAAACGAGTATGCAGAAAATACAAAAAATGATGTTGGATTTAGAGTTCCTCAAATTTATTGGAATTTCACAAGTGAGAATGTAATGACCTTGGATTGGATAGATGGTATTTCAATTAGAGAAACAGAGGAGCTCAAGAATAGAAACTTTAATACTGAAAAAATTGCAGAGGATATTATCCAAAATTTTTTAAGACACGCCGTAAGAGATGGTTTTTTTCATGCAGATATGCACCAAGGAAATATATTTATAGACAATAATGGACATATTGTGCCTATTGATTTTGGAATAATGGGAAGATTAGACAAAATGAGCAAAAGGTTTTTAGCAGAAATATTATTTGGTTTTATACAAAGAGATTACTATAAGGTTGCTGAAGTACATTTAATTGCAGGTTTGGTGCCTAAAAACGTACCCATTGAAGATCTTGCACAGGCCTTAAGATCAATTGGTGAGCCAATTTTTGGTCAAGCAGTAAAGGATATTTCTGGGGGAAAATTATTAAAGCAACTATTTGATGTAACTGAAAAATTTAATATGCAAACTCAGCCTCAACTTTTAATGCTTCAAAAAACCATGGTTGTAGTAGAGGGTGTGGCTAGAAAATTAAACCCAAATACTAATATTTGGACAACTTCAAAACCAGTTCTTGAAAACTGGCTTAAAGAGACAAAGGATCCAAAAACAACTATTAATGAAACAATAAAAAATACATCAGAAGTAATCAAAAGATTACCTGAATTTCCCGAAATAATGGATAAAGCTAATCAGGCACTTACATTTTTAGCTAATGGACAAATTCCTCAAAACTCAAGCTCTTATACGGCTCTAAATAACAAAAAATCAGAAATGGTTGCTTTTAGAAATCAATCTATTATTGGTTTATTAGTCCTTGTAATTTTTGGTCTATTGGTATTTTAATTCTGCCAATGGATAATTTATTAAATAAAAAAATTTTGTTTATTGTTTGTGGAGGTGTTTCTGCCTACAAAGCTTTAGAAACAATAAGATTATTAAAAAAGAATAAGGCTGAAATTAAAACAATTTTAACCAAAAGTGCTAAAGAATTTGTTACACCATTATCTGTCGCCTCATTATCACAAGGTAAAGTTTATGATGATTTATTTAGTGTAGAAAATGAAACTGAAATGGATCATATTGCTTTATCAAGATGGGCAGATTTAATAATAGTTGCTCCTGCTACTGCAAACACTATAACGAAGTTAAGTCAAGGTTCTTCAGAAGACTTGGCTTCAACTGTCATTTTAGCTTCAAACAAACAAATATTTATAGTACCTGCAATGAATGTGCGAATGTGGGAACATAAATCAATTAAAGATAATATTAAAAAATTAAAAGATTTTGGTTACAAATTAATTGGACCTGTTATAGGAGAGATGGCTTGTGGTGAATATGGTGAAGGTAAAATGTCAGAACCTATTGATATTTTAAAAGAAATAAATAGTTTTTTATCAAATAACCAAAAAAATAAAAAAATAAAAGCTCTTGTTACAGCAGGCCCTACAAATGAATACTTAGATCCTATCAGATTTATTACAAACAAATCAAGTGGCAAACAAGGTTATGAGATTGCTAAATCTTTATCAAACAGAGGATTCAATACAACATTAATTTCTGGACCAACTAGTTTAGATATTAATAGTGAAATTAATCTTATAAAGGTTGAAACAGCAGAAGAAATGTTTAAAGCTACACAAGAAAATTTACCAGCTGATATAGCTGTTTTTTCTGCGGCAGTAGCCGATTTTAAAATAGATAAGCAAAATAAAGATAAGATTAAAAAGATTGAAAAACTAACAATCAACTTGGAAAAAAATATCGATATCTTAAATTATGTATCAAATCATAATTCTATGAGACCAAAGCTAGTTATAGGATTTGCAGCAGAAACAACTAATTTAGATGATAATGCAAAAGAAAAGCTCACAAAAAAAAACTGTGATTGGATAATAGCTAATGATGTTTCAAAAAAAGATAGCGGGTTTGATTCTGATTATAATGAAGTAACAATTTTTTATAAAAATTCTCAAAAAGAAAAAGAAAAACTTTCTTATAAAAAAAAATCTGATTTATCAGAGGAAATAGTAGATAGAATTGTTTCTGAAATTAATTAATGGTTAAAGTACTTATTAAAAGATTAAATCCAGCTGTAAAATTACCTACATATAAAACAAACGGTGCATCTGGGATGGATCTAATGGCTTTTATAAAAGATCCCATAAATGTAAAATCAAAAACCTCTTATTTAGTGCCAACTGGATTGACTTTAGCCTTTCCCGAAAAGTACGAAATACAAATTAGACCAAGGTCAGGTTTAGCTGTAAAAAATAATATAAGTATTTTAAATACTCCAGGAACAATTGATAGTGACTATCGAGGAGAGATAAAAGTAATAATATATAATCATGGAAATAAAGATTTTGTGATAAATAATGGTGATAGAATTGCTCAAATGATATTAATGCCTGTTATTAAAATGGAACTAGAAGAAACTGATCAACTGCCTGAAACAATAAGAGGAGAAGGTGGATTTGGCTCAACAGGTAAATGAGTTTGAACTTAAATAAAAATCAAATTACAAGATTTTCAAGACAGATTATTCTAA
>CACAKN010000019.1 GCA_902533075.1 uncultured Pelagibacteraceae bacterium | reverse complement strand
ACTGTTGCCATATTGCCTTTGCAAATTTGATTCGGTCCATAAACGTTATAAAAAAAAATAACCTCATACTTAAAATTAAACCAATTTTTTAAATTTTCTAAAAATTCTAAATTTTTTGACTTAGTGAAAGCATAAGGTGACAAATTTTTATCCTCTCCTCTATTTCCTAAAGATGCAGATGTAGCTGAATAAATTAATTTAATATTATTTTTTAAACAGAAATCAAATACAGCATTTGTTCCAATCGTGTTTGATTGAATACAATCATTCATATATTTAAAACTTTGATAAATTCTTGCGAATTCACCGAAATGAAAAATTGAATTAATTTTATTTTTTAATTTTCTTAAAATTTGAGAAATATTTTTGGTATGTGCATTTTTATAAAAAACTCTTTTATTTTGAATATGATTTTTTTTTGATCCAGAGGAATAATCGTCAATACTGATTATTTTATAATTTGTTTTTTCTAAAAAAAGTTTAATTAGATTTGATCCTACAAATCCTGCTCCACCAGTTATAATAATAATATTTTTCAATTTTTTTTTTTTGAATTATATAAAGAAGTAAACATTTTAATTAATAATATTAAATAAAAAAATTTATAAATCTAGTTAAATAAAAGTCAGGACCAACAGAAAATTTGATATTTAATTTTTTTGTTAAAATTTTTAAATAACTGAATGCTTCATCTCTTTTTTTCCACCAATTAATATTAAATTTAGTGTAATTTGAAGTTATTCCAAATTCGTCATAATTATAAACTGTCAATCTTTTTTCAGTTTTTAAAAATTCATTTTTAATAAAAGCGAACATAGATAATCTTGCATCAATTTCTAAATTTGGAAAATTTTTTTCTTCTAAATGTCGCATAAACTTCTCCAAAAATTTTCTCCTAATTGCCATGCAACTTGTTGGGTAAAAACTTGGCCAAATCGAAAAAAGATGATTTTTTTTTTTCAAACTCATATATTTTTTTTTTTCAGTTAAAAAGGGTTTATCTTGTATAAAATTTAGATTTTTATTCTTTTTAAACATTTCAAATATAGTAGAAATTTTTTTTTTTTTAAACTGATCATCACCATCTAACAAAAAAATTATATCTCCTTTTGATTTTTTAAATAAAGAAACTATTCCATAGATCTGATTTAATGGGCTACTTTTGAATTTTTTTTTTTTATTAAGAATAAGTTTAATTTTTTTATATTTTTTTAAAATTTTTCTCGAATTATCAGTTGAACAATCATCAAAAACTAAAATTTCTTTATTTCTGAAATCTTGCGAGATACATGAATTAATTGTTTTTTTTATGAAGGAACTTTTATTATAGCTGGTAATAAGAATTGATACAAAATTTTTCTTCATTTTAATTTAAATATTTTAAGTCGATATATCAAAAATATATAAACGTAAATTAGTGATTTTAAAAATAAAACTTTAATATTTAAGACTATAAACGTATCATAAATTTTTTTTGAAGATTGATTTATTTACTTTTTAAGCAAATGATATAAACGACATTATTTAGCATGAAAGATTTAACCATAATTATTCCAGCAAAAAATGAAAAGGAGTCCTTACCCTCAGTTATAAACTCAATAGATTATTTAGATTGTCAAATAGTAGTATCTCTTAAGGAGGATGATTTAGAAACAATTAACTCACTTAAAAATAAAAAAATTAAATTTTTTTATCAGTCAGGTGGTGGGTACGGTAATTCTTTAATGGAAGCAATTACAAACTGTAAAACAAAATATTTTTGTATATTTAATGCCGATGGTTCTTTTGATCATAATGACATTTTAAAAATGTATAAAATAATAGAAAATAATGATTTTATTTACACAACAAGATACACCCAACCTGGTGGAAGCGAAGATGATACAATTATAACATTAATTGGAAATAAAATTTTTTCTTTTTTAGGAAAAATTCTTTTTTCATTAAATTTAAATGATATTCTTTACACATACTTAATGGGGAAAACTGACTCATTTAAAAAATTAAATATTACATCGAATGATTTTAGATTTTGTGTTGAATTGCCAATCAAAATGGAAATAAATAAAATGGATTATAAATCTATACCTTCATTTGAAAAAAAAAGAATTGCTGGCAAAAAAAAAGTTAATAATTTCAAAGATGGTTTTTTAATTTTAATAGAAATGTTGAAATTATTTTTTTATTTTAAGATTCTTCGCAAGAAACATATAGAGAAATAAATAGAATACTACATTAAATGTAAGTACTATTAGTAAGTATGATGATTGTAACGGAAAAAGGTTTGCAAAAATAAAACCTGGCACACAAAATATTATAATTAACAAAGAGCTAAAAGAGTTTAAAATATTAATGTTAATTATATTTTTTGATTTAAAAAATAAAAAAACTAGTTGATGTAAGTGTCGATTGTCTGGGCTTGAAATATTTTTTTTTTTTGAAATCCTTCTTATTAATGAAAATAAATTTTCAAAAGCTGGATACCAAAGTATCAAAGCAATATAATAAGGTGATATGTTAGTATTCAAATAATAAAATTTAATTAAATAAGCTCCCAAAACTAAAGAAATTAAATAACTACCACTATCACCCAGGTATACTTTTCCAAAAATATTAAAGATAAATATTACCACCATAGAAAAAAAGAATAATACTAAGAAATTACTTTCTAATAAAAAAATGTAATCATTATTAAAGCTTATATAAAATATTGAAGATAAAATTAACAAGTAATATCCAATCAACAATCCGTTAAGACCATCAATAAAATTACTACCATTAATTAAAATTGCTAAACAAAAAGCTGTGAACAAAATATTAAATATATTTTTAGAAAGAAGATAATTTAAAGCATCTATTCTTAAGTCAAAGATTCTCAAATTTTCGAAATAGACTAAACAGAGTATTAATGTTATTTGAAATATTAATCTCACAGAAGGGTTAGGTAAAATATTTTTATCTGACATCAAACCTAATAAAGTTATTAATAAAAAAATAATTTTTAATTCTACCAAATTGTTTGGATAAAAAAGTAAAACAGTAATTAGAAGATATACTCCACCAAGAATAACAGGTGATTTATTTTTAATACCAATTTTTTTGTGTTTAGAAAAAGATGTATTATCACTTAAAATCTTAAATTTTGAAAAAAAGAAAAAAAGAAAAAAAAAAATAAAGAAAATTAAAAAAAAACTGACTAAACTCATTTTAATTTTTTAAATCCCCGGGACATAATTACTTTTTTTAAACCATTTTTAAGATTAATTTTCGGAAACCATCCTAATGAATTTATAATAGAAGAGTCTAAATTTTTTCTAAAAGTTCCATCAGGAGATTTTTTGTCAAAAATTATATTTCCTCTAAATCCAATAAAAGTAGCTATCAATTTTGATAACTTTTTAATAGATATTTCATCTTTTGTTCCAATATTGATAAGAGGTAATTTGTTTTCAAATTTTTTATCAATCAATGATTTTTTAATTTTCAAAGAAAAATATATTGCTGAAGCTAAGTCATCAGCATGGATAAATTCTCTTAAAGGTTTACCAGAGCCTAGTAAGACAATTGATTTTTTATTTTTTTTCTTTGCAAACTCAAATTTAGATATCATTGCTGGTATTACATGACCGTCAACTTTATTAAAATTATCATTTTCTCCATAAACATTGGTTGGCATTAAACAAATAATATTTAATTTAAAATCCTCATATAAAGCTTCACATAATTTCAAACCTGCAATTTTGGCAATTGCATAACATTGATTAGTTTTTTCAAGTGTACCTGTAAGTAACTGACTTTCTTTTATAGGTGTTTTAGCATATTTTGGGTATATACAAGATGTGCCTAAAAAAATTGTTCTTTTAATCTTTTTATCTAGAGCAAGTTTTAATAAAGAATTTTGTATTTCTATATTGTTCAAAAAAAAATCTTTTTGATTATTGCTATTTGCAATAATGCCACCAGCTTTTGCAGCTGCAATAATCATATAATCAATTTTTTTTCTTTTAAAAAAAAATTTTACTTTATCGCTATTTCTCAAATCTAATTTTTTTTTGTCTATTGTAATTAATTTTTTAAATCCTTCTTTTTTTAACAACTTAACTACTGCACTGCCAACAAGACCTTTGTGCCCTGCTACAAATATATTATCAGTTTTTTTCATCTTATTTTTTTTGGAAAAGATGGATATCAGATTCTAACATATCTTTTACAAGATCTTTTAAATTATGCTTAAGTTTATAATTCAATTTTTTAAAAGCCTTTCTTGGATCACCTTTCAAATAGTCAATCTCAAGTGGTCTATAATATTTTTTATCAACTTTAATAATAAGTTGTTTTTTTTTGTTTTTAATTAAAAATGCCTTCTCATTTAAACCTTTTCCTTGCCACACAATTTTTAGTTTAAGATATCTACAACACTCATTTATAAACTCTCTTACCGAAGTAGTTTTTCCTGTGGCTATTACATAATCATCTGGTTGAGATTTTTGTAAAATTTTCCACTGCATTTCAGTGTAATCTTTTGCATGTCCCCAATCTCTTTTGGCATTAAGATTTCCTAAATACAAAACATCTTTGGACCCTAAAATTTTTTTTGCAAAAAACATTGTAATTTTTCTAGTAACAAATGTTTCACCTCTTCTTGGACTTTCATGATTAAATAATATTCCATTACAAGCATAAAAACCGTAAGCTTCTCTATAAACTTTTGTAATCCAGTAAGAATATAACTTAGAAACCCCATATGGAGATCTTGGAACCATAAGGGATTTTTCATTAAATGAATTTATCTTGTTTGATTTTTCACCAAAAAGTTCAGATGTACTTGCTTGGTAAAATTTAGTCTTATTTAATTTTAAAAATTTCATTGCCTCCAAAACTCTTAGGGTCCCTAGTCCCGAAACTTCTGAGGTATATTCTGGTATTTCAAAAGAATGTCCAACATGACTTTGGGCACCCAAATTATAAATTTCATGGGGTCTAACCTTGCTTAAAACATTAACAATACTATTTGAGTCTGTTAAATCCCCATAGTGTAATAAAAAATTGGTTGTAGTATGAAAATCTTTATAAATATGATCAATTCTAGAGGTATTAAATGTTGATGATTTTCTTTTTATTCCATGAACAACATAACCTTTTTTTAAAAGAAACTCTGCTAAATAAGAGCCATCTTGTCCTGTAATTCCTGTAATTAAAGCTTTTTTTTTCAATTTATTATTTTAATTAATTACTTAATTGTTTAATCAATTTATTATAAGTCAAAATCATTACACTATAAATAGCAAATATAAAATTCTTATTTTCAAGATTATAATATAACTTAAATGCATCTTTTAACTTTTGAAAAGAGTTTGAAGATAATGAATTTGAAGTTCTTTTCCAATAAGATAAGTTTTTATTAAAATGCCTTAATTTAAAACCTTTTCTGAGTAAATATAACCATAAAGCAAAATCCTCTTGTGTTTTTAAATCAGGAAATTTTAACTTTGGAAATATTTTTTTATTTACAATGACTGTACTTAAACCAATAAAATTTGATTTATAAAGTTCGGAGTAAGTTGCATCATTTACTACGTTTCTATGGCTTATTATTTTATTATTTTCATTAACTATATCAAAGGATGTAAACGTAAAAATATATGATTTATTTTTCATAAAATTTAATTGTTCTAACAATTTATTTTTTTTCCAAATATCGTCGGAATCTATAAAAGCAATATAAGAACCTTTAGATGATCTAATTCCAATATTTCTAGATTTTGAGACACCGAAATTCCTTTTATTAATAATCAACTTTTTTCTTTTAAATTTTGAAATAGCTTCTTTAATAAAGTTTAAATCTTTTTTATCATTATCATCATATACAAATATTAATTCATAATTTTTATATGTTTGATTAAATATAGAATTTAAGGTTTTCCTAATAAATTTCTTTTTTTTAAAATAAGTAATAACAACAGAGACAAGTGGTAAAGAATTTTTCATTTTTTAGAGTAAAAAATATAATTATTTCTTTTTGAAATTTTGAATTGAGTATGTCTTACACATGTTGATGGAGTATTCCAACAACTATCATTAGTTAGATATATTTTCTGTCCATCTATAATAACTTCTTTGTAGTTTACATCTTTAATCCAATAAAAAGGAAAATTTTTAAAATTGTGATGATCATTTTTAGTCAATAACATTTCATTATATATTCGAGACGTATTTTTACCAATGAAAACAAAAAAACATATAATTACTATATAAAAAAACTTTTTTAAATTTTCTTTTTTCGACAAATTAATTCTAGAATTTAAAAAAACTGAAAAAGGAAAAACTATTAATAAATAAAAAATTATATATCCTGCGTATCTTAATGTTGGAAAATTGATAAACCACATTAAAAATATTATGATTAATGATAAGAAAAAAAATAGATGATTACTATTTAATTTAAAATTAATATTTTTATTTTTAAAAATTTGTCTTTTAAAAAAAAGACTGAAAATCAAAATTATGAATAAAGTTACCAACAAGAAATCTGATACTTTGGTAAAAAAGTACATTTTGAACCAATTGGGTACCCAGTTCAAATATTGGATATATTTTTTTTCATCACTTAATTGATATCCAGCTCCAGCTCCTGCTTTTGCCCACAATTCATAATAAAAATTTAAATAATTTACAGTTTCTGACGGAAGTGCCCAATCATAAACACTATTAAAACAAGTTATATTAACCGGATACAATAAACATCCTGTTGATGAAAAATTAAAGAAAATTAAAAAAATAGTTGGTAAAAAAATTACCATTAAAAATTTTAAGTCTAATAACATTAAAATAATTCTTTTTTTTTCATTTATTAAGTAAAAAAATAAAAAAACTAAAATCGAATAAATTGCTAATATGAATTTCAAAGAAATTGCAAACACAAGTAAAATGAGACAAACTTTAAAATATAAAGTTTTTTTTTTAAAACTTATATCTTTGTTCAAAATTGCTTCAGCTATAAAAAAAATATAAAATGAAATAATAATCTGACCTGATATATCAGAGCCATATTCTGCCAATCTACTGAATTTAGTCAAAAATAAAATTAGCAAAAAGCACAGTAAGATCCCCACTAAATTTGAACTGCTGAATTTCTTACTAAAAATTTCTTGTAAAAGAAATATTATTAAAAAAAATAGAAATAAAAAATTTGTTAAATTAAAAAGATAATATTCAAAAAACGGTAGATAGTTTAGAGACATCAAAAAAAATAAAGTACTGATATGTTTAAAACCATGATCCAAATTCCCTAAACCAAATTGTAATTTCTGTTGAGCAAAATGTAATGAGCTTTGTAAGTGGTAATGAGCAAAATCCTCATTATTTTTAGCCAGAATTATACAAATAAATAAAATCGTGAATATTAAACTTAGAATTTTTAAATCAATAAGTTTTTTATCTGATAATATGAAATAGCCAAACAAACCTAGAATAATAATAAATATATTATGAATATAACCATGAGGCATAATTAGATGGGTATAACTTGAAATTATACTTAAAAAAAATAAACCTAATATTCCAACCATACCGTAATTTAAATTTAAAGATTCAAATTTTAAAAATTTTGTAAAAACTAAACCAAAACCAATTGTTGAAAAGGCTATTACAAAAGAAGTTAGATAAAAGATTGCTAAGGAAACCATGAATTAAAAAGGGTTTGATAATAATTTATCAAAAGTTTTATAATGATTAAAGATGGTGAAATTTCTACATTTTTTTAAATTATTTATTTTGAGAAAATTGGTATCATCAAAATTCATAAGAGAATTAAATTTATTCAAAAAATTTTCTAAATTATTGTTTTCAAAAATTATACCATTTTTTTCGTTCTCTATAAGTTCAATAGGTCCCGGCCAAGCATTTGAACTTAAAACTAAAGTTCTACAATAAGCAGCTTCAATTAAAACAAAACCTGGGTCTTCCCATAAAGAAGGTAAAATAAAAGCTTTTGCTTTTTTAAAGTATGGAAAAATATTTTCTCTATACCCCGCTAAAATAATGTTTTCCTCAAGATCATTTTTTTTGATAAAATTTTTAAGTTTTAATTTATCTTCTCCCTCCCCAATTATCACTAATTTTACGCTCTTATTTGTTTCAACAATTTTTTTAAAACCTTTGCATAAAAATAAAAAATTTTTTTGCTTGGTCAATCTACCTACTGATAAAAAATAATCTTTGAATTCTATTTTCTTTTTCTTTTTTTCATTTATTTCTTTAATTGACACAATTGGGTCATATAAAAGTTTTACTTTATTATCTTCAATTATATTCAAACTTTTAATGTAGTTTAAAGTATTGATTGTGGGACATGTTATTAAGTAAATTTTTTTGAAAGCTAATTTCCATATAAATTTTCTAAAAATATTCATTCTAGGATATCCTGAAATTCTTAAAATGAACTTTGTATTAAACTTATTTAAAATTAAAAGTATTAAGGGTAAAGAGGTAATCAAGTGAATTACCAAAAATTCAGGTTGATGTTTTTTAATTATATTTTTTAATGGAAAATACCCTAGAAAAAAAAAGATTAAAAATGAAAACCTACTTTTTATCTTTCCTTTATAAGGTAAATATTTAGAAAGATTTATATTATAATAATTAAGTATATTTATATTTTTTTTTTTAATTTCAGCATTGAATGTGTTGAATTCACCAAAAAAATTTAAAATAAAACTTTCATATCTTGAGCCAAAATCATTAAGGGCTTTAGCTGAATTAATAACAGATCTACAAGTAGCAATTTTTGATAAAAAAGGAGACCAATAATAAATTTTTTTTTTTTCCAATTTTCTTGAAGTTAGTTTCACTTTTATATAAATAGCAAGGAATTATTTAAAAGCAATGTCAGAATATCAATACAAATTAAAAAAAGAACTAATAGAAAAGATTAAATCAATAAAGGATATCAGAATTTTAGAATTAGGAGTTCAAAGAGGTGTATCAACTAAAATGTTTCTTGAGATCTGTAAAAAAAATAAGGGTAAACTTTATTCAGTAGATATTGAGGATTGTTCCTTTGTATCCAAGGATAAAAATTGGAACTTTTTAAAAAGTAGAGATGATAACTTTGAATTAATAGACAAGAAATTTCCCAAAAATTTTGATGTAGTTTATATTGATACTTTGCATGAAGCATACCATGTTAAAAAACTAATCTATCATTTTTACAAAAAATTAAAAAAAAATGGATACATGTTTATTGATGATATTTCCCATTTACCCTACCTAAAGAGTGAAAAAGGAAATAATTTTTATTGTGAGATTAATAATCATGAAACATTTAATAAAATACTTGAGATATATCGATCAAACGTTCAAAATTTTGATTTAAATTTTTCTTTTATTGCCTCAGGTTTAACAATAATTAGAAAAAAAAATAATTCAAATTTGAATAATCTAAAAAAAATTGTTATGAGAAAAAATTCTCTAAAAAATTCATTAAGAAAAACATGGCGGAAATTAAAAAACCAATCTTAATTTTCATGCCTTCAATGGAAGGTGGTGGAGTAGAAAAAAATATTATCATAATTTCAAATTATTTATCAAAGTTTACAAATAATATAAAATTAATCACATATGATAAAAAATTTAAAAGTCATTTCAATAAGAATATTAAAATTATCAATCCTAGATACAAAAAGAAAAAAGCAAGTAAATATTTCAAATATTTTCAATGCTTACTTTTACTTATTAAAGAAGTCTTCTACAAAAAGGATATTTTAGTTTTCTCTTTTCAAGCAAATATTTATTGTTTAATTTTATCAAAAATTTTAAATTTTAAAATTATAATTAGATCTAATTCTTCTCCAAGTGGCTGGAATAAAAACTATATAAAAAATTTAATATTTAAAATTTTTTTCAAATTTTCAGATTCAATAATTGTTAACAGCAAAGCTTTTAAAAATGAACTTGACAATAAATTAAATGTAAAAAGTAAAGTAATTTATAATCCATTAAACAAATTAGAGATAATCTCAAAGTCAAAAGAGAGATTAAAATCTACACTTTTTAAAAAAAATAATAAAATCAAGATTCTAAATATTGGAAGATATACTGATCAAAAAGATCAGATAACGTTATTGAAAGCATTAAATTTAATTAAAAACAAAATTCCATTTGAAGCAATATTAATTGGTTATGGAGTAAATAAAAAATTATTGGAAAATTTTGTAAAAAAAAATAATTTAAAAAAACAGATTAAAGTTCTCAATTACCAAAATAATCCCTACAAATTTATTAAAAAAACGGATATTTTAATATTATGCTCTATCTATGAAGGTTTGCCTAATGTAATTTTGGAAGCTCTTACACTTAAAAAGTTTGTTATATCTTCTAATTGCCCAACTGGACCAAAAGAGATATTGGAATCAGGTAAATTTGGCTATTTATTTAAGCCTAAGGATTTTGAAAAATTATCTAAACTTATTATGATTTACTCAAAAAATATAAAAAAATGCAAACAAAAAGCATTGGCTGGATATAAAAGTTTAGATAGATTTGACTACCAAAAAAATTGCAATAAATACCTTAATGAAATTAGAAATATAAAATAAAATTGATTTTAAAAAATTTAAAAGAATGAATTATAAGATACCCCTTTACAAACCCAGTATCTCACAAAAAGAAATTTTAAGAGTTAATGAGTGTTTAAGATCTACTTGGATTTCATCCAAAGGAAGGTATATAGACAATTTTGAGAAATTATTTTCGAAATATACAAAGATAAAATATTCGACTGTAGTTGTAAATGGTACAGCTGCACTTCATCTGGCATTATTAGCTTTAGATATAAAAAGTGGAGATGAGGTAATTGTACCAACATTTACTTATGTGGCATCTGTTAATGCAATAAAATATGTAAATGCTAAACCTATATTCATAGACTCAGATTTAAATGATTGGCAATTATCAATTAATGAAATTGAAAAAAAAATTACAAAAAAAACTAAGGCTATAATTTGCCCTCACATCTATGGTCAAATGACTAATATGACTAAATTAATTAAAATTAAAAAAAAACACAAACTGTTTTTAATTGAAGACTGTGCAGAAGCCTTAGGATCATTTTTTAAATCTAAGCATGCTGGGAAATACAGCGATATTTCTACTTTTAGTTTTTATGGTAGCAAGACAATTACAACTGGTGAAGGTGGAATGCTTTGCTCTGATAATAAATCTTTAATTACAAAAGCAATAAAAATAAAACTACAAGGTATTTCAAGTAAAAAATTATCCTATTGGCATGATGTGATTGGTTACAATTACAAAATGACAAATATTTGTGCTGCAATAGGCTTAAGTCAACTAGAGACTATAAAAAAAATTTTACAAGATAAAAGAAAAATTTTCTTATATTATAAGAAACATTTAGAAAATTGTCCTTTGAAGTTTCAGGTAGAAAATCATAACTCAATTAACTCTTTCTGGCTTGTTGGGTGTTTAACAACAAATAAAAGAACTAGAGATCAATTGATGAAATATTTAAAAATGAAAAAAATAGAAACAAGACCAGGTTTTTACCCAATTAACACAATGCCAATGTATAAAAATTATAATAATAAAAAATTTAAAATCTCAAAGCAATTAAGTGGAAGAATAATATGTTTTCCGAGTTACCCTAATTTAACTAAAAAAGATCTAAATTTTATTTGTGGCACCATAAAGAAATTTTTTAAAAAATAAGATTTAATGAAAAAAAAAATAGTAATTCCAAGTAGTTATTTTTGTGCGTGGTCGGGTGGGACAGATTTGATAAGATATCTACTTAGTAACTTGGTCACAGGTAATGATAAAAATGAGTTTGATATATTTATAATTATTCCCTCAAAGAATCTTATTTCAAATTTAAAAAAAATTTTTTTTCCTTATCTATATTTTCTTAAAAACTTTAAAAAAAAACAAAAAATTGAATTTAAAAATTGGCCATTAACAAATGGTTCAAAATTTTTAGACAATTATTTTTCTAGCAAAAAATTTAACGATAAATTAAATATAATTTATGCTGATTACATAAATGAGAATAAAGTTATAAAGAAGAACAATATTGACATTGTTCTACCATGTGTTCAAAAACAACCTGAAGATTATAATTGGATTGGTTACTTATTTGATTTTCAACACGAATATCTTCCAGAATTTTTTTCTCAAGAGGAAATAGAGATAAGAAGAAATACTATGAGAGATATTCTATTTAATTGTAATTATGTCTTTACAAATTCAAAAAAAACAAGAAAAGATGCAGAAAAATTTTTCGGCAATTTTCCTGCCAAAATTGTTACCATTCCTTATGCTCCCTGTATTGACGAAGAGCTATTTAATGAAAATTACGATGAAGTCAGAAAAAAATATGAAATTAGCAATATACATTTTATTACTTGCAATCAATTCTGGAGGCATAAAAATCATGATACTGTATTAAAAGCTTTTTCAGAATATTTGGATAAAAATGGTCAAGCAGATTTAATTTTTACTGGAAATACAAAAGATAGAAAATTTCCTGAATATTTCGAATATCTTCAATCATTGATAAAAAAATTGAATTTAAAAAATAAAGTAAAAATATTAGGTATGATAAGTAAAGAAGATCAATTATCATTAATTAGAGGTGCTAGAGCATTAATACAACCTACTCTTTTTGAGGGTGGTCCTGGTGGTGGCTCGTGTAGAGATGCTATCTCTCTGGACACTGAAATCTTTGCTTCAGATATTGAGATTAATAGAGAAATAAATTGCGGAACTGTAAAATATTTTAATCCAAAAAATTCATCTGAGTTATCAAAATTGATGCTAGACTCTGAAAAATTAATACCTAAGAAAAAAGATCTCAATCAACTAGTTGTTGAAGGAAATGAAAGAAGAACTTTATCAGGAAAATATTTGCTAGAAATTATTTCGACAGCAATAAATGAAAAGAAAAATGTTTCTAAATATTAAAGATTTTATATTAAATTATTATATTAATTTTAAATTTATATTCCATAATAAGAAGTTTTTTCCAAAAAATTCTTCAAAAAAAAAAGGAGAAATTTTAGTTGAATTTAATGCCTTCCATCCATCACATATTGCAATATCCTATCTTTCTAATTTTTTAAAAAATAAAACTAATTCAAAAATAAACTCTTTTTACAATTACGCAATTTTAGTATCAGATTTAAACGAAAGTTTATTTAATAAATTTAAATGGTTTATATCAAATATTCTCTCATTAAATAATTTTAGTATTTATAGATCATTTGGAGTTGATAAAATCTTTAAACCAATCATAACATCTGAGATCAAAATAAGATCTGAGTTAAAACATCGAGAGATATTTGAAAAAATCAATAATAAGGAGGATATATTAAAGATTAAAATAGATGGTGTTTTGTGTGGAGATCTTATTTATGATACTTATCTAAAAAAATATAAAGAAAAAACTATAGATATTAAAGATAAAAAATTTTCAGACTTACTAAGAGATTTTATAAGTCTATTCTATTTTTGGTCAGATTATTTAAAAAAAAAGGATGTAAAAGCAATAATTGGAGTCCATAGTGTGTACACATATGCGATACCTTTAAGACTTGGTATAAAAAATAATATTCCAACATATGCAATCAATCCTCAACTTCTTTATAAACTTAAAAAGAATATGATGAGAATGTATGGTGATTTTGAATATCATGATAAATTCATTAAACTACCTCAAGAGTTACAAAAAAAAGGTAGAATAGAAGCAAAGAAAAAATTAGACAAAAGATTATCGGGTATTACAGGTATTGAAGTAGATTTAACAACAACTACCCAAAGTTCTTTTTCAGAAAAAAAATATGAAAATTTGATAATAAAAAACTCAAAGAAAAAAATTTTAATATGTACACATGATTTTCAGGACTCGATTCACGTATTTGGCGATATGATTTTTCCAGATTTTTTTGATTGGATCGAATTTTTAGCAAATCTCGCTAAAAGAACTGATTATGATTGGTATATTAAAAATCATCCAACTGGAACAGGTAGAGTATTAAAATATCAATATTATACAAAAAAAGTAATTGATGAATTTATAAATGAAAACCCGCAATTTAAATTATTACCAGATGATTATCCTCATAAAAAAATTGTTGAAAGTGGTATTGATTGTGTTTTAACTGGTTATGGTTCGGTAGGAGTCGAATACGCACTTTTAGGAGTGCCGGTTATTAATGCTTCAATAAATAATCCACACAAAAATTACAATTTTAACTTACATCCCAAAGATTTAAATGAATATGAAAAGTTATTAACAAATTTAGATAAAATAAATTTAAAAATAGACAAAAATGAAATTTATGAATTTTATTTTATGAGACATATTTTTGTAGACAAAGATTGGTTGATAAAAGATAGAAAAGAAATGTTAAAAAAAATTGATGGTTATGACAATTTGTTTACTTATAAAATGTATAAATATTGGCTCTCAAACTTTAATGACAAACATCATTTGGATATAATGAAAAAAATTGAAAATTTTATAATATCAGATGATTTATGCTTAAATATAATTAACTCTGGAAAAAAAATATAAGCAAAATTATTTACAAGTTATATATCTTAGTACAGGGTGAATAATATGATAATTGGAAAAATTATCCTTAATTTTATTTTTTTTATGCTTAAAATTTCCCTTGGCTAAAATATTAAGAGATTTAAAAGTATTTATTGCTCTTATTTTATTATCATAATCATCTATTTTATCAAAATTTTTTGGTAAATTATATTGTTGTTTATAAATTATTTTTCCAGAATCAATCATTTCATTCAATCTAAAAGATGTGCAAAAAATTTTTCTTTCTAAAAGAATAGAATAAAAAATTGTAGTACTTCCTTTAAACTTTGGAATTTTACCTGAATGAGAGTGTAAAAAAAATTTATTTTTCAATAAATTTTTATCCATTATAATTTGACCTGGGTATCCACAATAAACAATTACTTTTTCTTTTATATTCATTAAATATTTTTTAATGAACTTATTGTTAATTGTTTTACATCTAAATATTTTAACGTATGCTTTATTTTTTAATTTTTTTAAAATTAACTTTTTTAAAAAAAGATT
The DNA here is from genome assembly GCA_902533075.1 of uncultured Pelagibacteraceae bacterium. Lineage (GTDB taxonomy): Bacteria > Pseudomonadota > Alphaproteobacteria > Pelagibacterales > Pelagibacteraceae > Pelagibacter. The sequence continues at coordinate 26 of CACAKN010000019.1, read as the reverse complement.
TTTATCGTTATCAATTAAGATTACTT
>CACAKN010000018.1 GCA_902533075.1 uncultured Pelagibacteraceae bacterium | reverse complement strand
AAACTACTGCAATTGCTACAAAAGCCATCTCAAAATGTTGCATACCTAATGCAAAACCTATTAAAAAAGAAAATAATATATTTTTATTAAGATATAATGCTAAAGCTAGTAAGAATAATGTTAAACTATCATAGCCTACAAAATAAAAAACTGTTCCAGACACAGGTAAAAGAAAAAAAATTGAAATAGCTATTCTGGCATTTTTATCTGATAAATTTTCAAATAGATATTTAACTAAAATAATTACAAACGAAAAAGAAAAAAATAAATGGAATAAAAAAAATAGACCTTTGTTTGTTGCTCCTAACTTTCCTGCTAAAAAAGAACCAAACCAGTTTTGATAGTAATAATGCAGATGTGGCGTACTTTCAAAAAAATTTTCAAAAGGACTTTTCGCAACTTCAAGATGTCTCCAAAGATTAGGGTGGTAAAATATACCAGTTTTAAAAATTAGAATAATGAATAAGATTAATAGAAATTTCCATTTTGGAGTTTCAAAAACTAGATTTTCAATATTCTTAAATAAATTCATTTTAATCTTATTAAATAAAAATTTGTGCGTATTTTAATAATCCTTTTTTTAAAATTGAGTTATGTGGGGAACTTTTATTACTTAATTCTCCATTTTTTTTTTGATAAATATAACTTTCATAAGATTTTATCATAGATTCTGAACTTGAGTATTTTGGGGACCAATTTAGTATTTTTTTTGATTTTGTAATATCAAAATAAACAGACTCCCCATAAACTTTTAAATGGTAATCCTGTAAAGGCACAAAATTCATTCTTGATAGTATTGTTAAAATTTTAAACATTATATTTTGATTAATATTTTTAATTTGTGATTGACTTCTAGCCTTTTCAATTAATGTGTTTAAAGTATTTTTTATAGTATCAAATTTTTCTGCACCAATATTAAAAACATTACTTCCTTGCAATAAAGAAGATTTATAAATCGCAACTACTAAATCTTCGATATCTACAAATTGATAAAAATTATTTCCATGATTTAATACAGGTAATTTTTGATTTTTTTCAATCCATTCAAAAAGAATACTAAAAATTCCCAGTCTATTATCCCCAAGAATCGTTCTTGGTCTAATAATCGTTATATCCAAGCCATTTTTAATGTATTGAAAACAAAGATCTTCACCTTTCTTTTTTGATAAACCATATTTTTCTACTGGGTTCCTCTCATCTTCCTCTAAAATTGGAATTTTTTTTGGAATGCCAAAAACTGCTGAACTTGAGACAAATATTATTTTTTTAACATTGTTAATACTGGCAGCTTTAAGTAAATTTTCTGTTCCTATCTCATTTACTTTTATAAATTCAGCGCTATTTTTGGTAATAGGTACTTTCGCAATACAATGATAAATTATGTCTATATTTTTTGTTGCTGATAAAATCTGATCAAAATTTAAGATATCACCTTTGATATACAAACCTTTTTGACCATCATTTTTATTAGTATCAAAATTAGAAATACTATTAAATTTTGGTGTAATATATTTTATCAGCGCGGACCCTAAATATCCAGACCCTCCAGTTACAAGACAATTCATTTGCGTTAACTTATAACACTTAATGTCACCATTACTACACAAAAAGATTTATTACACTTTTTAAGGATTTATTATATAAATATTATTTATGTTAGTTACGCTTATAAGATTTGCATTTGTCTCTTCTCAGGGAAGTATTAATAATGAACCTAGTCCACCTATAGGCTTGGCTTATATTGGAGGAATTATTAAATCAAAGAACGTTGAAGTTAGGGGTATCGATTCTACTGGTTGTGACGTAAATAAAGTATTTAAGATTCCAGGTACGAAATTGCAAGGAAATGGAATTGATATTGATGAAATAATTAAAAAGATTGATCCAAGAACAGACCTTTTTGGTATAAGTACGATGTTTTCTCATGAGTGGAATTACAATAGAGAATGTATAAAAAAAATAAGAAAAAACTTTCCTAATGCTCTTATAATTGTTGGAGGGGAACACGTTACTGCTCTGCCTGAGTATGTGCTTAGAGATTGTAAAGAGATAGATTATATCTCTCTTGGTGAAGGAGAAGAGACATGGTCAGAGATCATTGATCATTTAAAAAGAAATGACGCATTAGATAATATTAAAGGGTTGGCATATTTAAAGGATAATAAGTATGTAAGAACAGAAATGAGGGAAAGAATTAAGCATATAGATGAGATACCTTGGCCAGATTGGGAGTCTTTTCCTATAGAGGCATATTTAGATAGTGCGATGAGTTTTGGAGCAGGCTCAGGAAGAAATATGCCAATATTAGCTTCAAGGGGATGTCCTTTCGAATGCACTTTCTGCTCAAATCCATTAATGTATGGGAGAAGATATTATCTTCGCCAAATTGATGATCTTATAAAACAAATAAAATATTATATTAAAAAATATAAAATTACAGGTTTACAATTTTACGATTTAACAGCAATAATTAGAAAAGATTGGGTAATAGATTTTTGTAAAGCTCTTAAAGATAATAATATTGATTTAGAATGGAGTTTACCCTCAGGAACGAGAAGTGAAGCGTTAGATTTAGAAGCATTAAAAGCATTATCAGGCGCAAGATTAAAATATTTAGTTTACGCTCCCGAGAGCGGATCATCTAGAACTTTAGCTGAAATAAAGAAAAAAATTAAATTAGAAAAAATGGAAGAGTCTATTCGATGGGCTATAAAGCAGAATATTTCAGTAAGAGCAAATTTAATAATAGGTTTTCCCAAGGAGAAACGATTACAAGTTTATAGAACTTTATACCAACAATTAAAGTTTATGTTCATGGGTGTAGAGGAAGCACCAATATTTTTATTCCAACCTTATCCTGGTACAGAGTTGTTTCATTATTTGATTGATAAAGGTGAAATAATTATTGATGATGAATATTTTGACTCATTAAATACTTTATCGAACGGAGAATTAAGACCTCCTTCACAAACATTTAATATCTATATGAGTAGATATGAATTATATATTTATAAAATTATAGGTTTATTGCTATCTTACTCTATTTCTTATTTAACTAGACCAAAAAGAATTCTAAGAACAATAAAGAGCTTATTTACTGATAGAAGCTCAAGTGTCGCGGAACAAAGATTAAAAGATAACTTAAGAAGATCAAATTTATTCACCAATCATTTAAAACCTTTAATCACTAAAGTTTTTTTTAATAAAAAATCAACTTAATTTATATTTTAAATCTTTAAACTCTATTGGAGAAGTATGAATAGATCATTTTTTTAGTCATATTCCATGAAAAAAAAGTGTTTGTTGACATAGCACACTCATAAGTACATCTGCATTTAGTATCTGCAATTTTTTTTCTTAGATTTTTAGCAGTATTCGAACTAAAAATATCTTTTGGAAATTCTTCATTATTAATATTTCCGATAGTATCTGGTAAAATTTCACAAGCATTAACCCTTCCATCTTCCCACACTACATAAGAGTAAGTACCAGCTGTGCAAGGAGTTACGAACTTATTATTTTTTGCAACTTCATAGATCAGATCTTTTTGAAGGGCCTCTTTAAGACGCATTATTTTTGCACCTAAAAATGAATATTTTTTAAGTTTTTTGTTTTTAATATATCCTTCATATGTCTCAACAGCCTCTTTGTATTTTTCTAAAGTTTTTGTAGGTATTGGGGGGTGATTTAAATAACCATATCTAAATAAATTAATATTTATTTGATTTGTCTCAAATTTTACAAGATCATGAATTAATTCTGGATATAGTTCTCTATTTTCATTTGTAACAACTGTTATAATTGAAAAATGTAAGTTAGTATAAATTTTTTGTAATTTCTTTAATCTTTCTAAACTAACAAGAAGATTTTGATAAGATTTTTTTCCTCTTATTTTATCATTCATATCTTCATTACCGTCAATTGAAAATTGAATAATTATAGTTTTTTTTCCTTTTGAAAATTGAAGCATTCTTAGAACAGAATAAAAAATTTTTTTATTATACCATCCATTTGTAGGAATTGTAAAAACTTTTGGTCTACAGTTTTTTTCCACAACCTCATAAAGTTTAAAAATATCTGATCTGACAAAAGGTTCTCCACCGCCTAACGCATACCAAAGTATAGAGCCAAAATTTTTTGTGTAATTATCGATTATTGGAATTTTCATTTCGCCAGGATCTTTAGCATTTAAGGTTTCCTTATAAAAACAATGATTACATCTTAGGTTACACCTACTTGTGATAAAATTAATTATTTGAATTGGTCTACCATTTTTTGTCAAAATTTTATAAAATATTACAAAATAATCTTTGACTGAAATAAATAGTTTTTTTAACTCTAAAATAATGCCAGTTAAAAAACCTAAAATTCCTCCTGTTAAAAAAAATATTCCTATAAGAGGTAATAAAAATATTAAAAAAATTTTTTCTTTATAATAAATTTGTTCATATATTTTTTTCGGAAAAAATATCTGTGGGGCCAGTAAAGAAATTATAGATCCAGTGATAAATATTTGTGGTGAGATAAATTTAAGTAAAAATGCAGAAAATAAAAAGAAAATTAAAATAGGAAATAAAACCCAAGATAAAGCTAAATTAAAACCAATCTGGGCATCTGGTATACCAAATATTTTTGGTTCTAATACCTTCACCATCGTTGCGTGAAACGGTTTCTGAAAATATTCAGAATATAAACTATATTTTTTTAAATGGTCAGCTTCAAATTCTTCACATAATTCACTTTTAATATCTAAAAAATTAGCACGAATACAAAAATCATTATCTTCTCTTATTCTTAGATAGGGATTAAAACCACCAATTTCATTAAAAGTTTCTCGTGCAATTAAAAAATGAGATGATTGGCCACAATAGGGTTTACCCCTATCTATTGCTTTTTTAAAGAAAATGTTTGAAAACCTATATCTTAAAATTTGTTGTTGTATTTTTGAAAAAATATTTTCCGAATAAGAACTATATAATCCCCAATATATTTTTTTTTCATCAAAATCGTTATTTATTTTATCATTGATAAAATTAATAGTTTTATGATTTATTCTTACATCTGAGTCTAAAAAAAGAATATATTTAGTTTGTGCGTGACTAGCTCCTTCATTTCTATAATCCCCTGGATTTTTCTTTTCTTTGAAATTTAAAAAAGAAACTATCTTATCACCTTCATAATTATTCTGTATTTTTTTTGTAAATTCTGTCTCAAAATTTGAGACTATAATTTTTTTAGGATTGAGACTCAGAGCACTATTTATAACTTCATCCAATCTTGGAGATTTGAAATCAGGAATGACTATTGTTATATCCATATTGATTTAAATAATAATTATAACTGAGAAAATAGCAAAAATTAAATAAGTCACTTTATCAGTAAGAATATAAGTATAAATATCACATTTAATTTTACCTTCAAAGACTAGTTTTGTTACTCTTTGTGTCCAAAATATATAGCCTAGCAAAACACACATTAAAGATATAAAATCGTAATTATATCTTGTTTCTTCATTTGAAAGAAATTTAAATGTTTCGGGTTGAAATAATTCAAAAAAGTATAAAAAAACAGTCAAGAAATTTATTACAGTAGAAGCTACAATTATCTTTTTTATAATTGAAATATTTTCAATTGAGTATCTAATTATATTATTTTTTGCTTTGCTTAAATTGTTCACTAAAATTTGTATCATTCTTTTGAATAATGCTAGATTTAAAAAAAGTGTGCCAAAAAATATTAAAAACCAATAACTAATTGTAATATTTAAAAGTTCTGCGCCATAAAAAAGTCGCAAGATATAAAATGATACTAATATCATTACATCCAATAAGAAAAAATTCTTAAAGAAAAAATTATAGAGATAAAACATTGACAAATAACCTATTAGATAAAAATTACCGAAATTTGTAAGTTGAAAAATCAATATAAGCATAACAAATAATAATAAGTTCAAAAGAATTACCGTCTCTTTTTGTAATACAATATTTTTTGATTTTAATTTATTTTTTTTATCTTTTTTCCTATCAGTATAATCATTTGTTACATAACAAATTGATGCCATAATAGTGAATATTACAAAACCAGTTAATAGAGATATTACATCATTTAATAAAATTTCTCTTCTGGAAAAAAATAATGGAAAAAAGATTAGTAAGTTTTTAAAACTATTTTCAAGTCTAAAAATTGAAAAACTAAATTTGTGATTCATTTTTTAAAAACTTTCTGATGTTTCTAAGAGCAACTGCCATAATAGTTCCTTGGGGATTTTTTACAAGTTTGTTACAAACTAAAGAAGAGTCATTGATATATAAATTTGAAAAATCTGTTGATTGACCAAATGAGTTAACAATACAATTTTCACTTTCACCCATTGGAATACCTCCAAGTATATGCACAGATGAAAAATTCAGCTCATTTATATTTTTAATATTATTTATGTGTTGTTCATAATTTTGGAGATTTAATTTTTTGGAATTTTTAATTATAGGAAAAACGTATTCACAGCCAGAGTCAAAAAGTAATTTACATAATTTATTAAGACCTAACTTAACCTTTTCTAATTCAGAGTTGTTAATATCATACTTTACAATAGGATCTTTAATAAAAGGTATTTTTATAATTTTTCCAACACCTAACGAGAATGTTGCATGAAAAATTGACATAAACTCCCAATTTTTTTCTATTGTATTATAAAATTCTTTATCAGAAAAACTTGAAATTTTTAAAAATTGTTTACCACTAGCTGCATTGCCTAAAATAAATTTTGGATAAAATTCTGTTATTTGTTCTGGGATAATGTCCATATTTTCTTTATTTATTTTTTCTGGAAATTTGCCAATGACTTTAATCATTGGATGAAAATAAATCTTATTTTTTTTTTTCATAAGATTGCTCTTTTTCATTAAGAAAACAGTGTCAATTGATCCACAACATAAAAATAAATTTTTGCACTTAAATATCTTTTTTTCGTTATTTGAGTAAGTATGTATATTCCAATAATTTTCATTTTTTTCTATTTTGTCGGCTGAAGCATTTAATATTATCTCTCCATTATTATTTAAATACTCCTTTAAGTAAGTTTCAGTCATTGATTTTTTTAAAAAACTTTTTTCTTTTTTTATGATCCATCTAGGTATTTCCTCAATTTTCCATTGATTTTTATTTGCTGCATCTATGATTTTTTTTGAAATAAAAGATGGTGAATTTTGCAACGAAACATTTGTTTTTTCCTTACTTTCATCAATAAATTGTTTAAGTTCTGCAGAATTCAAATTAATCGTTTGAAATTTCTCTGACCAATCTTTAAGAAAATCTTCATCAGGTTCATGATACAGTCCACTGTTTATCTCACTTCCTCCTCCCAAACATTGTCCAGATGCATATTGGATTTTAATATTTCCTAGAGCGCCGGAAAGACCACCATATCTCCATTTATAAAATAGTTCTGATCCTGGGTGTTTTAATTTAAAATGATTGACCCATGATCCTTTTTCTATAATCAAAACATCTTTGTTATTCTTCAATAACTCATTTGCAGTAATACTTCCACCAGGGCCTGATCCAATCACAATATTTTCAAAAAAATCCTTTTTTACGTTTTTATTTTTAATATCAATTATTTTCTCCTTTTCTTCAGAATTAATATGAATCGCTGACAACGCATGAAACAACTCTAATAGTTTTTCTGTTTGAAGGAATTTAAGTTTCATTAAAAAAAAAGTAATTTTTTCAATTTTGTCAAAACTTAAGTTTTCTAATTTTGTTTGATATAAAATTAAAGAAATAATGTTGATTATCAAAAAAGAAATCTTAACAAAAATAATAATTAAATAATGAGCGGTAAAAAAATGATCTAAAATTTTATTTAAAATTTGATCTTCAATTTTAAAAAAATTCTGATCTATAACAAAATTTATAAAATTTTTTAATTGTTTTGAAAAATTATTATTATATTTTTTCATCTAAGGTTCTCAAATTTTTGTCAAACCCACCAAGAAATTTTGGCAAATTTTTTTTTATATACCAAAGCCATTGGCTAGTAAGCTGATTTTTAGAATTAAAACCATTATCAATTTTGTATCTTTTTTGATTTTTGTTTTTGTTTAAAGCTATTGCTGCGCTGCTTACATTTGAGTTTACATAAATAAAATGATCACATTCTGACAGCAAAAAAGTTTCAATTAAAATTTCGCGTCCTAGTTTATATCTATGGTTTGATCTTGGATAAACTTTAAATGCATTATTTTTATTTGATCTATAAGGGCTATTTAAAAAAAATAACTTATCCTTATATTTTTTTTTAAATAATTCTAAATATTGCTTTTCTTCAGTTGAAAGAAAAATTAAATCAATATTATTTTTATGAAGTATTTTATTTACAATGTTGATCATTTGTTTTTTTGTAGCTGGAAATGGGTGACCAGGAGACTGTTTGTAGCTTGTACCTCTGAAATGAATCCCTAAAACTTTTTTATTTAAATACCTTTTTTTAATTAGATCGTAAATTTTAGATAGATTATCTGACATAAATATTTCTTTATTTAATAAATTTTTTAATTCAATATCTTGGCTTAAGTTGTATTTGAAGGTATTATAAAATTTATCGTTAGTTATTATTACTTTATTACTTTTATAAACTTCATTGAGTGAAAACTTACTTAAATTTTTAAAATAGTATTCCCAAGCATTCTTATTGTTGTTAATTTTATTTTTTTCATTATAAATTGTTATAAAATTTTCCATATCTACTATAGGTATTAGACCATTCTTTTTTGCGTTAATTAAGTGATTTAATACGAAAGTAACATTAGAGAACAAGCCAGTTCCCGGGGATCTTTTGATAACATAAAATATCTTATCTTTATTACTTTCCCCAAAATTATTTATATAATTATGAATACTATTAACATTGTTTTTATCATTTAAATATGGATAGAATTTAACATTATTTGAAAAATTTTTATTTTTTAAATTTAATGTTGGAGGGGTTTGAAGCAAAAATTGTTTAACAAATTTTTTTATTAATGTAGTAAACATTGAATTTTCAAATTTTATGTATATACCCTAGAATTTTATTTTTAAAACATTAAAATTATGAAAACATCATTAATAGTCACCACAATCAATAAACCAAATCGAAATATAAGAAAATTAAGTGATGGATCCAAAAAAAATAATTGGAATTTTATTGTAATTGGAGACAAAAAATCACCTAAAAATTTCAAGTTAAATTATGGAGTTTATTATGATTTGAAAAAACAAATAAGAACTAAATTAAATTTTTCTAAAATTTGTCAATTAAATAATTATGCTAGAAAAAACATTGGATACTTATTAGCAATTAAAAAAAAAACAGATGTTATAATAGAAACGGATGACGACAATTGTCCAAAAAAAAATTTTTTTCAAAAAAAAAAACTTTTCCATAGCGCTAAAGAGATAGGAAATAATTCTTGGATAAACATTTATGATTTATTCCAAAAAAAAAATTTAGTTTGGCCGAGAGGTCTACCTCTAGACCAAATTTTTAGTAACAAAATAAAGATTAAAAGGAAAAAAATTAAAGATAAATTCTATCTTCAACAAGGTACATGTGAAAAAAATCCAGATGTAGACGCAATTTATAGATTGTTGAATAAAGATATTAATATAAAGTTTAAAGATAATTATAAAATCAGTATTGGAAAATCATTAACACCTTTTAATAGCCAGAATACAATTTGGTTTAAATCAATTTTTCCTCTACTTTATTTACCTGTAACTTGTTCAATGAGGTGTACTGATATTTGGAGAAGTTTAATTGCTTTAAAGATTTTAAAGAATGATAATAAAAAAATATTATATTTTGGAACCACAATGTTTCAGGATAGAAATTTCCATGATTTAAACAGTGATTTTAATTTAGAGGTACCAATGTATTTAAATAATAAAAAAATCTATGGAATCTTAGATAAATTGAAATTTAAAAAAGGAGAAAAGAAATACTCTAGTAATCTTTTAATCGCTTATCAAGCTCTTATTAAAAATAAAATAATTTCAAAAAATGAGCTCAAATACCTTAATGCCTGGATTAAAGATCTTAACAATATTTAGATAAGATATATTTTACTTCATTTAAATTTTTAAAACTTACTTTCAAATTAAAAATTTTGGTAAATAAAAAATTATTTTTATATCTCTTAGCATAAAAATCATGAAGTTTTAAAAAATTATTCAGAATTTTTTTATCACCATAAATTATTTCAAGATAGATTTTATCTTTATTTATCTTAACATTTTTAAAAATTATTTCTTTTTTACTTTTTTCCAATAAATGGAAAAAATTTTTAATTTTTGGATAATATAATTTTTTTCCAGTATTTAAGAACTCAATATTATTTTTATTTTTAATAGATATATCAAATGATCCACAACTTGATTTATAGATAATTTTTTTTAATATTTTCAAATTTTCCTTTGTATATAAAAGTGTAACTCCTTTAGAAAAAAATAAAGATTTATGGATTTTTTTAAAATTTATTTCTCTAAATACTTCAATTTCAGAGTCTTTATAAAAGTTCCGACAAAAGAAATTAAACCATTCACTTATATCATTACCTACCCATTTTATTCTAGAATTTATTTTTGTTTTGAATAATTGAGAAAAAAATTTTATATAGAAAATTTTTTCAAATAAAGTTTGTCCATATTCATAGAAAACCTTTACTTTTGATGATTTAAGTAAAATAAAATTTATAAAATTAAACTTTAAATCGTCTTTATGATGAATTGAATTGGAAAGTGTTTTTAAATTTTCTTTATGAGTAAATTTATTCAGTAAAAATATGTCATTAAAATATCTTGGCAACATATACCAGTCATAAAGATTCCCTCTGACAAATTCATATTTTTTCTTTTTATATTTTTGAAAAGTTCCAAATTCGATATAATTTTTTGTCATTTTTTTAATACCATTTCAATCTTGTATATCTATAAGAACAAAATATAAATTAAATTAATTTTTAAAATAAATAATATTAAAATCACTTTTTTCAAAAAGAAAATTAGAAGATCTGCGCATATTGTTATTCTATCCAAATTTATATATGGCAGCTTAATGCCAGACATGCATGGTTCTTAATATTTATCTATAAAATCAATTACAGTTTTGAAGCTTTCATCATTTTCAAAAACCTTTTTTCTCAAATTCAATCTTTCAAGAGCATGTATTTGATGAAAGTGCTCTTCATCTTTATTAAATTTTTCTAAAATTTTTAATAATTCGCCAAAATTTTTTGCAGAATAAGCAAATTTTTGATTTTTTAAATCAAATGCAAGACCTGGAAATTTTGAATAATTTTCTATATCAGGGGCGTAAATTATTATTCCTTTATTCAAATAAAGATAATCCATCATTAAACTCGAGTAATCAGATATAACAGTATCACAAAGAGACATAATAGAAGCTAAATCTATATCGTAGTCTATGCCTATTATATTTTTGTAAGTAGATAATCTAGAAAACATATCAAATTTTGGGTCATAAAATTTATTTTTGTCTTCAGAGTATGAATTTTGGTGCTTCTTAATTAAAATTATACAATTATTTTTTTCTAAAAACTCATTTAAATGATTGAATTTGTCTTCGTTGTCCTCATCAATGAAAAGTTCTTTTGAGTTAAATCTAAATGTAGGAAAATATCCTATAATTTTTTTTTTCTTTAAATCTAATTCTTTTATCAGATCTATTTCTTTGTCAGTTCTAAAGGAATTCAAATTTAAATTATAGTTATTATTCATCATGATATTTCTTTGAAGATTTGAAACTATTAATTTAGAGCATTTATTTTCTGGAAAATATTGCATCCAAGATTGCCATGGTATGAAATTTTTTTTTGAATTTGGAAATACAAAGAAAGTTTTGAAAGTTTTAAATCTTAAATTATTAAAGAAACTATAAAATAAATTTTTATCTTCAAAATTTTCATTATTTTTAAAATATTTTCTATTACAATTTTTAATAGCACAGCCATGAAATAAATTAATATTTTTTCTAAATTTACCAGAGTAAGCCGAAGTATCTTCCTCTGAATAATTAAATATGTGCCAAGAGGCCCTTAAGCCAAAATACAATCCAGTAAGACTATTCGATATATATGACTCGAAACCTTTTTTTTTTAAATAATTTTGAATTTTGGGATCTTTAGTAAGCCATATACATCTGACATCTTTGAAAAAAAGATTGTAATAAAAAAATAAGTATCTAGAATTATCTGTGAATCTAATTCCAGCTCTATCACCAAAAACTAATATTTTTTTACTTTGTGGTATTAATATTGAAAAAATTAAACAAATTGTAAGTTTTAAAAATCTTATCATTAATAATATTTTGGTCTAATTGAATTAGATGCTATATAAAATTATTTAAATTTAAAATAAAACTTTATACAATAAGCTTTATTATATTTAAACCAATATAAAATAAATGCAGTTTTTTTCAAAAGCTAAAACCTTAGAATATCTATCAAAGAAACTTAAAACTGCAATGGTGCCGAAATATTATTATTTTAATGTGAAGGAGTACCAAAAAAATGAAAACAAAATTATCAAAAATATTCAAAAAATATTCAAAAAAAAAGTAGCTATTAGATCATCTACAATTCATGAAGACAGTGAAAATAAATCAATGGCAGGATATTTTTTGTCAGAATTGAATGTACCAATTGATAACTATGAAATATTAAAAAAAAATATTGATAAGGTAATCGTATCTTATACAAAATTTAAAAGTTTGAAAAATGAAATTTTAGTTCAAGAAATGGTTTCTGATGTTAAAATATCTGGGGTCGCTACCACAGTAGATAAAGAAACTTTCCTTCCTTATTATTGTATTGATTATTCTTTTTCTAAAGATACTTCTACGGTCACCTCAGGTAGTGAAAATTCAAATTCATTTATTTATTTTTCATTATATAGAAAAAATAAAATAAAAAAAAAATTTATGAAAATTATCAAAATGTTAGATGAATTAAAACACATTTGTAAAAAAGAAGCATTAGATATTGAATTTATAATGGGAAAAAATAATAAACTTTATCTCTTACAAGCAAGACCTTTAGTTGTTAGTCGTAAGATAGAATATAATGAAAAAAAACTCTTACTTTACTTAAATAGATTAAAATTAAAGATTGAAAAATTACAATTTAGACATCATGATTTATTAGGTAAGACAACAGTATTTGGTGTAATGCCAGACTGGAATCCTGCCGAAATGATTGGAATAAAGCCAAGACCCTTAGAGTTGTCTCTTTATCAAGAACTTATTACAGATCATGTTTGGTCTGAACAAAGAAAGTCATATGGTTATAGAGATTTAACCTCTCATCATTTACTGACATCTTTTTTTGGAACACCTTATATAGACATCAGAGTAGATTTTAATTCATGGATACCTGCAAATTTGCCAAAAAAAATTTCTGAAAAATTAGTAAATTATTATTTAAAAAGATATAAAGAAAATTTACATTTACATGATAAAATTGAATTTAATATTATTTTTACGTGTTTAACTTTTAATACTGAAGAACGATTAAAAATATTAGAAAAGAATGGTTTTTCTAAAACGGAAATAAAGAAAATAAAAAATTGTTTAAGAGAGATCACATTAAAATCATTTAGCGAATTTAATAAAAATAAGAACAATTTAAAAATTTTAACTGATAAAGCCAAACAAGTTTTAGACTCAAAGATTTTTATAATTGATAAGATTTATTGGTTGATTGAAGATTGTAAAAAATACGGAACATATACTTTTGCGGGCTCTGCGAGATGTGCATTTATAGCTATTGATATTCTAAATTCGATAAAAGATGCAAAAATAATAAATGAAAACGAAAAAGAAATTTTTTTAAATTCTATTAAAACTATTGCTTCAGAAATATCCGAGGATTTTAGAAAATTATCTAAAAAAAATTTTTTAAAAAAACATGGTCACTTAAGACCAAACACTTATGATATTACATCATTTAATTATAATGAGGGTTATAATTTATATTTTAATAAAAAAGATAACTTTAAAAAGATAAAACAAAAAAAGTTTATTTTTACAAATAAACAGATCTTTCAAATTAATAAAAAATTAAGAAAGGAAAAGATCAATATATCTGTTGAAAAACTCGTTGATTTTATAAGAGAAAGCATAATTCATAGGGAATATTCAAAATATATTTTTACAAAAAATGTTTCATTAGTTTTAGATTATTTAAAGATACTGGCAAAACAAAATAATATTTCAAGAGAAGATATGGCGTATATTAATATAAATACTGTTTTAAATATGTACTATAATTTATCCCATGAAAAAGTTGAGGATATTTTACAGTATGAAATAGTGAAAAATAAAACTAATCATAATTTTGATACTATACTAAAATTACCTGATAATATTCTACATGGTAAAGATGCTTATTATTTTGAAAATTATATTACAAAATCAAATTTCATAACTTCAAAAAATATTGTTGGAAAATCGTATTTTTTTAATAAAGATAAGAAATCTAATTTAAAAAACAAAATAGTTCTGATAGAAAATGCAGATCCAGGGTATGATTTTATTTTCACAAAAAATATTAGAGGTTTAATAACAAAGTATGGAGGTGCGAACTCACATATGGCTATTAGATGCTCAGAATTAAATATACCAGCTGCAATTGGTGTGGGAGAAAAAAATTTTGATAAATATAAAATAGCAAATTCGATAAGATTAAATTGTAATTCTAAAAATATTCAAGTGATATGAAATTAAAGATTGGTATAGTTCCTTCTATTAAACAAAATTATAAAAATCAATTTTCGTATTCAATAGATTTTAATTGGTTTATTTTTTTCAAAAAAATATTTAAAAATCCAGATATAGAGATTTTAACTAATAAAAAAGTTCCAAAACTTGATTTGGTAGTTATAACTGGTGGAAATACAATCAAAGATTTTAGTAAAAAAAAAGAAGATAAAATAAGACAAGATAACAATATTCTTTTATTTAAAGAAATTTTAAAAAAAAAGATACCATGTATTGGAATTTGTTATGGGGCTCAATTAATATCACATTTTTATTCAGGAAATTTAATTAAAAGCAAAAATCATGTGGGGCAACACAAAATCACTTTAGTCGATGAAAAAAATAATTTCTTTAAACACAAAAAATTTAACGTCAATTCATTTCATGATCAAGGTATTAAAAAGATTAAAAAACCTCTCAGAAAAATTTTCATATCCAAAGATGGAAATATTGAAATGTTTTTACATGAAAAGAATAAAGTTCTTGGAATTATGTGGCATCCAGAAAGAAATCTAAATGTATCAAAATTAGATAAAATAATATTTCAAAAAATCTTATGCAACTGATTATAGCAGCTTCTGGAAGAGGCTCTCGTTTAAAAAATTTAACTAAAAATAAACCAAAAATTCTTTTGAAAATTTTTAAGAACCTCACAATATTTGATCTTATTTCACAAAATTTTAAAAAATTTTCAGATAATTTTTTAATTGGAGGACATAAATATATTAAGTTTAAAAAATTAGGTATTCATAAAAAATGTAATTTAATAAGGAATAAAAAATATCTAAGTTCAAATATGGTTGAAACAATTTTTCTTGTGAAAAATAAAATAAGATCTGATGTAGTTATATCTTATGGAGATATAGTCTTTGATGAAAAAATTATAGATAAAATGTTAAAAATTAACACAACTTGTTTACCTTTAAATTCAGATTGGCTTAAAAATTGGAAACAAAGAATGAACTTAGATAAAATTAGAGTTGATGCAGAAAACGTGACCATTTCAAGAGATAAAGTCAAATCAATTGGAGGAAAAATAGGTAAAAAATTACCAAAATTACAATTCATGGGTTTAATTAGAATAAAAAAAAAGGATTATTTTAAATTGTATAATTTTTACAAAAAATTAAATAATAAAAATATTGATCTAACTTCATTCCTAAATCTATCAATACAAAATAAAATAATAAATTTAAGTTTTTTTAAAACGAATAAAAGATGGGCAGAAATAGATAGTAAGAAAGATT
>CACAKN010000017.1 GCA_902533075.1 uncultured Pelagibacteraceae bacterium | reverse complement strand
TTTTTTAATTCCTATCAAGTCATCAACTAAACCTATATCATCTACAGGTCCATTATGTTTTAAAAGGCCCTCTAAAGTTTCAATTGAAAGGTTTAAACCATTAAATCTTAAATACTTATTTTCCAAAAACATTACTATTCTCAAAGTTTGTAAATTATGATCAAAACCTCCATAATTATCCATACATTCATCTAACGAGTCTTCGCCAGCATGACCAAAAGGTGTATGTCCTAGATCATGAGCAAGGCTTAGACATTCAGCCAAATCCTCATTTAGATTGAGATAACGAGCAATTGATCTTGCTATTTGAGCAACCTCCATGGAATGAGTTATTCTTGTTCTAAAGTGATCACCTCCAGTATTTACAAATACTTGTGTTTTATGTTTAAGCCTTCTAAATGAGGCGCTATGAATTATTCTGTCTCTATCTCTTTGAAATGGGCTTCTATATTTAGATGAGGATTCATTAAATATTCTACCTTTGCTTTTAAATTGTCCAATCTTTGAGTATTTTTTCATCCTTTAAAATAAATAAATAAGTATTATATTAGTAATACCAGTGATCAATAATGATAAAAGAAATTAAATTTACTGATAAAGCACTAAAACAGATCAATACTCTGTTGTCAAAAAAAGATAAGGGGTCTTTTTTTAGAATCGCTATTAAAGGTGGTGGATGTTCAGGATTTCAATATGAATTTACGTTTGATCAATCAAAAGCTGAAGATGATTTAAATTATGAAAATATTTTAATTGATAAAGCTTCTGCTGATCTTTTAAAAGGATCTGAAGTTGATTATGTTTCAGAATTAATAGGTGAACAATTTAAAATAACTAATCCACAAACAAAATCTTCTTGCGGTTGTGGTGTGTCTTTCTCTCTTTAATGCTCATTTCCTCTTGGAATGTAAATTCCGTTCGAGCTCGTATTGAAAATATAAAAAGTTATCTTTTAAAGTATAAGCCGGATATTTTAATGATGCAGGAGATCAAAACTGAAGATCTAAATTTTCCTTATGATGATTTTTCATCTATGGATTATGAAAGTCATGTATTTGGACAAAAAAGCTATAATGGTGTTGCTATTATTTCAAAAGGCAAATTAAAAAATATAAGAAAAGATATAATTAAAGATAAATTAAAACAATCTAGAATAATTTCTGCTGAGGTTGAATATAAGAAAAAAGTTGTTCAATTAATTAATATCTATACTCCAAATGGAAATCCAGTTGATACAGAAAAATATGACTATAAAAAAAATTGGATGGATCAATTAATTAAACAATTAAGGTCTTTATCTAAAAAAAATTCTAATATTATTCTTGCAGGTGACTTTAATGTGATTCCTGCTGCTGAAGATGTCTATAATGTTAAAAGTTTTGAAGATGATGCTTTATATAGATTGGAAATAAGAAAAAAATTTAGAGAAATGCTAAATTTAGGTTTTAGTGATGTTTATAGGCATTTTAACGAGACGAAAGAAGGTTATACTTTTTGGGATTATATGAGAGGTGCATGGCAAAAAAATAATGGGATGAGAATAGATCATTTTTTAGTTTCAAATTCTTTAATTGATCAAATCAAATCTATAAATATTAATAAAGACCCTAGAGGTAGAGAAAAACCTTCAGATCACACACCCATAGAAATTAAATTAGCTTAAAGATTTAATTTTATTTACTAACTCCTCATTAATATTACGAGGACCTTTATCAAGTCTGTTTTTATGTCGTCTTTCTCCAGGTAATCTTACTTGTCCAATTGATTTCATCTTATCAAAAAATTCTTCTGCATGTTTTTGCCAATGAGTTCCTGAAGTTTTATCAGGCGAAATGGCTAAAATAAATTCTCCTCCACTAGGTGGACCACCATCATTATTATCTTTAGCAGCAGTTTCAAAACTAAAATTATCACCAACTAATGCGCCAGCCATTAATTCAACCATCATTGCTATTGCTGAACCTTTGTAACCACCAAAAGGTAATAACACACCACCATCAGCTATAGCGCCTGGGTCTGTAGTTTCTTTACCTTCTTTAGTTAATCCTGTTCCAAGAGGTACTTTGTGCCCTTCTCTTTTAGCCACTTGGACTTCACCCATTGCCATTGAAGCTGTTGCCATATCATAAACTACAGGAGTTTTTCCAGGTCGTGGCCAGGCAAATGATATTGGGTTAGTTCCAAATAATGGTTTAATTGTTCCAGCAGGAGCTACTGCGGGTTTATAAGATGTACAAGCAAAAGCAACCAAACCTTCTTCTGCTAATTTTTCTGTTTCAGGCCACATCGCAGCCATGTGATGGGAATTGTTTATTGCAAGCACTGCAACACCGTTTTCTTTTGCAGCTTTAGCTAATTCAGGCAAACCCTTATTTAAAACTACAGGTGCTAAACAATTATTACCTTGAACTTTTATTACTGATGCTGAAATCTTTTTAACTTCAGGTTTTCCTTTACCATTAATTTTTCCACTTTTTAAACCACTTACATATGCGGGTAATCTAAATAAACCATGAGATAAAGAACCATCACGTTCAGCATTTCTGATTAAATCTGATAATATGGATGCTGTTTTATCATCACAGCCATTAGCTAATAAAGTTTTTTTAGATAAATCAAAAATTTCATCTAATGTTAGGGAAACCGTACTCATCCCATTATTAGATATTATTTATGACTAGAGATCAATTTCTAATTAACAACCTTTAAAAGATTTAGACATATTACCAATTAAATCAAAATATAGATCTTTACCTGGATCAAGTGTTGCTCCTAACGGATCTATAACTCCCGTTGCAACATTAGTATCTTTTGCTACAGCTTTTATAATATCAGGATTAAATTGAGGCTCCGAAAATATGCAACTTACTTTATCATGCTCAATTACTTCTCTGATTTCAGCTAATTGTTCAGCACCAGGTAATACATCTGTATTTACAGTAAATGCACCAAGAATATTAATACCAAATCTTTTTTCAAAGTATTGATAAGCATCATGAAAAACTATTGATTTAAAATCCTTATTTAATTCAGATTTAACTTTTTTTGTTAGTTTATCTAAATCTTTATGAGCTTTTTTTAAATTTGCTTTATATTTTGCCTCATTTTTTTGATCATTTTCAATTAAATGCTCTGCCATTTCACTTAAAATCACTTTTGCATTCATTGGATCCAACCAAATATGTGGATCATACTCACCGTGGGCGTGCCCTTCATGTCCGTGATCATCGTGATCATCTTCTTTGTGGCCTTCTTTATCATGATCATGATCGTCGTGATCATCTTCTTTGTGGCCTTCTTTATCATGATCATGATCGTCGTGATCATCTTCTTTTTTAGCATGATCATCGTGGTCATCCTCTTTATGACCATGATCGTGCTCTTCAAAAATATTTCTTTCTCTAAATTTAAGTTTAGTTAAACCTTTAATTTCCATTAATTCAATTTTTTCAGCTTTTTGTGCAATAGTTTTTAATGGTTTTTCTAAAAAATTTTCTATGTCTTCACCTACCCAAAATATAATATCAGCACTTTGAATCATTTTTGCATGAGATGGCTTGAGTGCAAATCCATGTGGTGAAGCGTAACCATCAACGATTAAATCCGGTTTACCAACGCCATCCATTAGATAGCTTGCAAGTGAATGGATTGGTTTTATTGTTGCTACTACTTTAATTTCAGCATTTGCCGGTACAAAAATAGTTAAAAATGATAGTATTGATAAGATTAATGGTAATTTTTTAATATTTTTCATATGTTGTGTATTTAAATTGTTATAATATAACACTATGTAATAATATAACATATTCAAGTCAAGGAATAAAATGAGCTCAGATAAAAATATACTAGTAAAATTAAATGAAGCTGGTTTGTTTATTAACGATAAGTGGTTAGTAAAAGGAGTCTCACTACAGGTTGAAAAAGGTAAAATAGTTACTCTCATAGGTCCAAATGGATCAGGGAAAAGCACAACAGCTAAAATTGCTTTAGGTATTTATAAGAAGATTGATGGTTCAGTTGAAAAATACACCAATAAAGTTGGATATGTCCCGCAGAAAATTTCAATTGATTGGACGTTACCACTTAGAGTTAATGATTTCATGATATTAACTGAAAATCTTAATATAGAAAAAATAGATGAAGCTTTATCATTAACTGGTGTTATTCATCTTAAAGATAAAAATTTAGGAGATTTATCTGGTGGTGAATTTCAAAGAGTATTACTTGCTAGAGCCATATCAAAAAAACCTGAGTTACTAGTATTAGATGAGCCAGTACAAGGAGTAGATTTTACTGGCGAAATTGCTTTGTACGAACTAATAAAAAAAATTTCAGATGAATTGAATTGTGGAATCTTGTTGATTTCACACGACTTACATACTGTGATGAGTGCAACAGACCATGTTGTTTGTTTAAACGGCCATGTTTGTTGCTCAGGTTCCCCAATTGATGTTGCTAAAAACAATGAGTATAAAGCTTTATTTGGTGAACAAGCTTCACAAATATTATCAAGATATGAGCATACACATGATCATATTCATACAGATGAAGGAGAAGTAAAAAAAAACTAGATGTTTGACGATTTTTTTATAAGAGCTTTGGTAGCTGGAATTGGAGTGGCTTTGGTTACAGGACCCCTTGGTTGTTTCGTTATATGGAGAAGATTATCTTATTTTGGTGATACACTGGCCCACTCTGCATTGTTAGGTGTTACATTAGCTTTTACTATGGAATTTAATATTGCATTATCAGTATTCATTATTTCATCACTAATAGCACTTATTTTAATTCAACTTCAAAAAAGAACTAATTTACCAGGTGATGCATTGCTAGGTCTTCTAGCTCATTCATCTCTTGCTGTCGGACTTGTTGTTATTGGTTTTTTAACATTTATCAGGTTTGATATTATGGGATTATTATTTGGAGATATTTTAGCGGTTTCAGTTGATGATTTGTTAATCATATGGATAGGAGGAGCACTAATCTTACTAACTCTAAAATTTATTTGGAAATCTTTATTCGCTTCAACAGTAAATTATGAATTAGCGGAAGCAGAAGGCTTAAATCCAGACAGAGCTAAAGCAATCTTTACTATCTTAATGGCTGCGATCATTGCAATTTCAATTAAAATGGTTGGGTTATTATTAATTACTGGAATGTTAATTATACCAGCAGCAATGGCTAGAAATTTATCAACAAGTCCACAAAGTATGGTTATCTATTCAATTATAGGGGGCTTATTATCAGTAATTATAGGATTATTCACATCTTTAGAGTTTAATACATCTTCAGGTCCATCAATTATAACTGCTGCCTTATTATTATTTATACTTTCATTATTTAAAATAAAACAATCAATTAAATTGAAAAATTAATGGGGAATCAGTAAAATGAAAACAATGCATAAAGAACATACTCTTACAAAAAATCAGCAAATTATTTTTGATTTAATTGATAAGTCTCCTGAACCAATGAAAGCTTATTCAATACTTTTTAACGTTCAAAAAAAAGGCATTAAGGCTCCACTACAAGTTTATCGGGCGCTAGATAAGTTAGTTGAGATAGGAAAAATTCACAAAATAGAAAGTCGAAATGCCTTTATTGCCTGTCATAATTCAAGTTGTCAGGTAGCTAAAGCTACTGCCTTTTCAATATGCGAGATTTGTGAAAAAGTAACAGAAATAAGTAGCGCAGGTCTTTCCAAATACTTAGCTAATTTCAAAGACAAAGATGGTATGAAATATAGTAAATACAATCTTGAGTTTTTTGGATTATGTAAAAAGTGTAGAACTTAATTTCTATTCAACTATCAAAGTATCTTTCGATCCACCACCTTGTGAACTATTTACAATTGTACTTCCTTTTCTAAGAGCAACCCTAGTCAGGCCACCAGTTGTTACATAATTAGTTTTACCACTTAAAACAAATGGTCTTAAATCTAAGTGCCTAGGCTCTATATTTTTTTCTGTAATTGTTGGAGCTGTTGATAATGTTTCTAAAGGTTGTGCAATATATTCCCTTGGGTTTTTCTTAATCTTCTCTGCTACTTCTTCTCTTTCCTTTGAAGAAGCCTTTGGACCAATCATTATTCCATATCCACCAGATGCATTAGCAGGCTTTACAACTAATTTAGATAGATTTTCTAAAACATATTTCTTTTGACTTTCATCATGACACAAATAAGTCTCGACTTGATTTAAGATGGGTTGTTCTCCTAAATAATAAACTATCATTCTATTTACGTATGAATAAACAACCTTGTCATCGGCTACACCTGTACCCACTGCATTAATAATACCCACATTTTTTTTTAACCAGCATTTAAACAAACCCGGAACACCAATAACGGAGTCTTTATTGAAGGCTTTTGGGTCTAAGAAATTATCGTCTAGTCTTCTGTAAATACAATCAACTTTCAAAGGACCTTTTACAGTTTTCATATAAACGTTATCATTTTCAACAAAAAGATCTTTTCCCTCTACTAATGCAATACCCATTTGTTCAGCTAAAAAAGAATGTTCAAAATAAGCAGAATTATAAATACCTGGCGTTAATACTACCATGTGGGGATGAGCAGTTTTTTTAGGTATACATTCGTTCATACAATTAAAAAGTTTGTTGGTGTATTGATGTATTGATGCAACTTTATATCTCGTAAAAAGTTCAGGAAAGACATCTCTCATAACCATTCTGTTCTCAAGCATATAAGAAACCCCTGAGGGTACTCTAAGATTATCTTCAAGTACCAAATAGTCTCCATTTTTATTCCTAATTAAATCTACTCCAGATATATTTGCCCAGGACTTATATTTAGGTGAAAATCCATCACATTCTTTTACATAATATGGTGAGTCAAAAATAATTTCTCTAGGTATAATATTATCTTTAAAAATTTTCTTTTGATTATAAACGTCATCAATAAATAAATTTAGGGCTTTTACTCTTTGCTTAAGACCTTTAGTTACTTTATTCCATTGTGTTTTAGGAATTATCCTAGGAATAATATCTAATGGCCATTTCTTCTCCTCTGCCCTGTTGTTGGCAGCATAAACTCTAAAATTTATTCCTCTAGCACTTATTGTACTTTGACAATTTTTCTCAATTTCTTGGAGTTTTTCTTTGCCGTATCTCTCTAAAATATTTGAAATTATAACGGCATGTTTTCTTAATTTATTTTCATTTGTAAAATAACCATCATATGCTTTAGTGGCATTGTAATTATCCCATAGTTTCTCGCTCATTGAAAGATTGTTTAATAATTAGGGTAAACAATCAATTGCGATATAGTTATATCAGCTATGCTTGAATTTAATTATATGTTAATTAATTAATAATTATTAATAGTATTATGACTTATTGTGTTGGCATTAAAGCTCAAGACGGAATTGTATTTGCTTCAGACTCTAGAACAAATGCTGGATTAGATAATGTTAACATTTACTCAAAAATGTTTGTTCATGATGTTGGTGATAGAAGTGTTATTATAGTTACCTCTGGAAACTTGGGTACATCCCAAGCAGTATATAAATCTATTGAAAATGATCTTAAAGGTGACAATGGTATAAATTTAAACACATGCAAAGATTTTGATCAAATTGCATCTTACATTGGTTCATTAAATATTAAACATTCAGCGCCAAAAGGAATAAACACAGATACAGTTTTATTAGGTTCATCATTCTTAGTTGGTGGTCAAATTAAAGGTCAACCATTAGAATTGTACTTAGTGTACTCTCAAGGAAATTATATTAAGCCAGCTGATAGTAAACCTTATCTGGTCATTGGTGAGGTAAAATACGGCAAACCTATTTTAGATAGAGTTATAAAACCAAGCGTATCTATTGGTGATGCATCAAGATGTGCTTTGATTTCAATGGACTCAACTTTAAAAAGTGACTTAACAGTTGGCCCTCCTATAGATTTTGCTGTCTATAAAAAAGATGAATATAAAATTGCCTCACAAAAATGCTTAAATATCACTGATACTGAATATTCTAAGGTTTGTGATCAATGGTCGGATGGTATCTTTAAAATTTTTGACTCTTTTCCAAGATTTGATTGGGAAGACAAAAAATAAGATTATTTTTCTTTTAAACTGTAATAAATTCTTAACACAACTAAAATAATAACAAAGAAAGGGGATTTTATGTTTATAAGAAAATATCTAAAGTGGATTAGTACATTCTTAGTTTTAGTAGGAATACTTCTTACAAATTTAAATATATATCCATTAAATATATACTTTCATGGATTAGGAGTTGTTGGATGGACTATCGCTGGATTTATCAGCAAAGATAAAGCGATACTTACTAACTTTGGACTACAAATACCATTGTTCTTAATAGGAATTTATAAGATTATTATTTAGTGAAAAATATATTATTTGTTTGTACAGGAAACTCTGCAAGAAGTATCATAGCTGAGTCTTTAGTTAATAATAGATATAATGATAAATTCAAAGCCTATAGTGCTGGTAGTAATCCTTCTGGAGAAATTAACAAAGATATAAAACATTTTTTAAATAATAAAGGTTTCAATCTTCAAAATTACTCATCTAAAAATTTTAATGTTTTTGTTAATGGAGAAATCAAAATTGATCATGTTATTACTGTATGTAATAATGCAAATAATGAAGTATGTCCTATTTGGCCTAAGGAAAATCAAATCATACACTGGGATATTGAAGATCCAGTAATAAAACTAAATGACGCTAGTGAGGATAAAAAATTTAAGATAATTACTGATACTTTTAATAATATTGATAAAAGAATTAAAAATTGGATTCTAAATGAAAAATAATAACAAAATATTTTTAGGTGAATTTATTGGTAGTAGCTTTTTAGTAATGGTTATTGTTGGGTCTGGAATAATGGCTGAAAATCTCACAAATGATAATGCTTTGAGATTAACAGCTAATACACTCGCAACTGGTGCTGGCCTATTCGTCTTAATAACTGCTTTTGCAAATATTTCAGGTGCACATTTCAATCCTTTTGTGAGTTTAGCGATGTTTTTAAGAAAAAAAATCAATGGAAAACTTCTCATCATATATATTCCTGCCCAAATACTTGGTTGTTTGCTAGGTGTTATGTTGGCTAATGTTTTTTTTGAACACGATATTCTTGAGTTATCGACAAAAAATAGAGATGGTTTTCATATTTTCTTATCTGAAATAATTGCTACTTTTGGTTTAATTTTTATTATTTTTGCTACTCAAAAAGATGGCAAAATAACAATAGCTGCTAGTGTTGCAACATATATTATGGCTGGTTATTGGTTCACATCATCAACATCTTTTGCAAATCCAGCTGTTGCTATAGCTAGAACTTTTACTGATTCTTTTACAGGAATTAATTATTTAAATACTCCTACATATATTTTGGCTGAATTTTTGGGAGCTTTAATAGCTGTATATTTAATTAAGAAATTGGTTAAATAAATACAACTTTATTGCGAAATAAAAAATATTAAAAAGTAGACATCAATATTAAATAGTTTAGTAGTCGATGAATCCCCCCCTGTTTCTCAAATTAATAAATTTATATCTAGAATTATTTTCCGTCTCAGATTACATACTCCTTAAGTCATGAATCGATAGGAACCGAAAACAATAATATAAAGGAGATAAACAATGGAAATGACTTTAATTTACACGGTTATAGGGTTCGCCCTCGCCGGTTATAGCGTAATCGCTAACGACTCAATTCAAACACTAGGTACATTTATAGCTTCAAAAAAGAAATGGTTTAAATGGTACGTACTTGCAGGATCAGCTTCTAGTGTAATGATTTTAGCTTTAGCATGGGGATGGTATGCGTATGATGGTGATATTTCGTATGGAAGATTAACTAGAATACCTTATCAAGAAATTCAATGGTATCATGCAGTAGCGCCTGCAATACTCTTATTATTAACAAGAATTGGAATACCAGTATCTACTACTTTCTTAGTTCTTTCAGCGTTTGCTTCGACAGTTGTGCTTGAAAAAATGCTATTAAAAAGTGTAGTTGGATATGGTTTAGCGGCAATGGTCGCTTATATTGCCTGGATAGTAGTATCAAAATTTATCAATGAAAAATTAGATGAAGTTGATGAAAAATATATTGGCTTTTGGAGAAATGCTGTTTGGGTTTCTTCAGGTTGGTTATGGTGGGTTTGGTTATCTCACGATGTAGCTAATATTGCAGTATATCTACCTAGACAGTTAGATTTAACATTACTTTTAATTGTAATGGCTTACTTCACTGCATTATTATTTTATATTTTCTATATTCAAGGTGGACCAATTCAGAAAGTTGTTTTGGAGAAGACTGGAACTAGATATGCAAGATCAGCTACAATTATTAACGTAATTTATGCTGGTGTCTTATTCTACTTTAAAGAACTTAATGATTTGCCTATGTCAACTACATGGGTTTTCGTTGGTTTATTATGCGGTAGAGAACTTGCGATTTCAACAATGAACAAAGAATATAAATTTAAGTATGTCTTCCCATTAATTGGTAAAGACTTTCTTAAAATGATCTTTGGACTAAGTGTATCGGTTGGAATTGTTTTAGCAATTCACTATATAATTATTCCAAATAGTTGGTTTTAAATTTGTTTGTGTGGTCGTGTTAATTATTTAACACGGCCATAAACGTCCTGGTATCGAACAATATCTGTTTCTTTTAAAATCGAACCTACTTGAGCTTCAATTATTTTAACCGGTTTTTTATAGGGATTTTCTATTCTATGAATTGCACCTAATGGAATAAAAATAGTTTCATCAGGTTTCATGGTAAAATATTTCTTATTCAAAGTAATTTTAGGTTTACCATGAGTAACTACCCAGTGTTCAGCTCTATGATGATGTTTCTGTAGACTTAATATACCTTTGGGTTTTACATATAATTCTTTAATCAAAAACTCTTTACCATTAAATAGATTTACATAACTACCCCAAGGTCTATGAAATACATTCTTCTTTTTATAATAATGTCTTTTATTTCTTCCATACATTTTACAGATTTCTTTCCAAGAACCTAAGTCAGACCAAGGAATATCTAATTTGATAGCATTTATATCTTTGGTTTTTTCTAATATTGCATAGTCAAAAGACTTGGCTGTTGCTTTGGTAAATGCTTGTTTGTTTAAATAGTACACATTACTTTTATATTTTGCTTTTGTTACAGCTTTGTTACAATTTCGGTAAATATTTGGTTGGTATTTCTTGAAATTATTAATTATTGAGTCTTTTCTCAAATAAAACATTCCGGAATTCCAATAGCCCTTTTTACTTATTATTTGTTTAGCTTTAGCCTCTTTTGGTTTTTCTACAAATCTAGATACTTTATTATTTTTGGTTAAAAAATAACCAAATTCACTAGAAGGAATTGTGGGTTTAATCCCAAATATAAAGATATTATTTTGAGTGAGTTTCTTTTGGTTTTTTTTGATAGCTTTATTAAATAATCCAACCTTCTCTATCAAATGATCAGCAGCCAAAAACATTAGAGGTTGTTCGTTGGGTATATCTTTGATTAATGCCGTACTTAATATAGCTGGTGCTGTGTTTCTTTTAGCTGGCTCTAAAACTATCTTAAATTTTCTTATTTTGTGTTTCTTTAAGTGTTGTTTTACTTGTCTTAAATATTTTGCATTTGTACTTATAATTGGTGCATCAAATATAGACGCTTTAACTCTCTCTAAAGTTTTGCCCAATAAAGTCCAATTACCAAAATTGATAAACTGTTTAGCTTGATGTTTTTTGGCATTTGGCCAAAGTCTCGTTCCTGCTCCACCACATAAAATAACTGGGCGAATTTTCATTAAATTTTTGAATAATCCTTTACTTCTTTTTTCTTACCTGGATGCGTTGGTGCTCCTAAATAAGCAGGTCCAACTGTTTGAGCGTATTTCCAAAGGGTACCTGAGCCAAAATCAGATTTTCTAGTCTTCCATTTTCTTTTTCTTGAAGCTAATTGAGCCCTAGTTAATCGAACATTAATAGTCCCTTTCTTGGCATCAATATCAATAACATCTCCATTACGTAAAAGAGCAATTGGACCACCTAAAGCTGCCTCAGGCCCAACATGACCCACACAAAAGCCTCTAGTTGCTCCTGAAAATCTTCCATCTGTAATTAAAGCAACCTTCTCTCCTTTACCTTGTCCATAAATTGCACCTGTTGTTGAAAGCATTTCTCTCATACCTGGTCCGCCTACTGGTCCTTCGTATCTAATAATTATTACATCACCGTCTTTGTATTTTTTACTTTGAACTGCTTTCATTGCGCTTTCTTCATTATCAAAACATCTTGCTCTTCCTGTAAACTGTAATTTTTTAAGACCTGCAATTTTTACAATTCCTCCGTCTGGAGCTAAATTACCTTTTAATCCAACAACGCCTCCATCAGGTGATAATGGTCTGTTATAAGCTCTTAAAACTTTTTGTTTTGGATTAAACTTAATTCCTCTTAAATTTTCTTTCATAGTTTTGCCAGTCACTGTCATACAGTCGCCATGAATATAACCACCATCATAAAGAGTTTTTAATAACATTGGTACACCACCTGCTAACCACATGTCTTTTGCAACATATTTTCCTCCTGGTTTTAAATCAGCAAGATATGGAGTTCGTTTAAATATTTTTGCAACATCCATTAAATCAAATTTTATTCCTGCTTCATTTGCAATTGCTGGTAAATGTAAAGCTGCATTTGTTGAGCCACCAGTTGCAGCAACAATTGTTGCAGCGTTTTCTAATGCTTTTTTTGTAACAATATCTCTTGGTTTAATTTTTTTTGCTAATAACTCCATTACCATTTTACCACTTAATTTTGCGTACTTATCTCTTTCTTCATATGGAGCTGGTGTTCCTGCTGAATAAGGTAAAGCTAAACCAATGGCTTCTGATACACAGGCCATTGTATTTGCAGTAAATTGACCACCACATGCACCCGCACTTGGACATGCAACTAATTCTAATTTTCTTAATTCTTTTGCTGACATCTGACCTGATGAATGTTTTCCAACTGCTTCAAAAACATCTACAACAGTCACATCTTTACCTTTGTATTTACCTGGTAGTATTGATCCACCATAAATAAAAACACTTGGTACATTTAATCTTACCATTGACATCATCAAACCTGGTAAAGATTTATCACAACCTGCGATACCCACTAATGCATCATAACAATGACCTCTAACAGTTAATTCAGCACTATCTGCTATTACTTCTCTAGAGATTAATGAAGATTTCATTCCCTCATGACCCATAGCAATACCGTCTGTAACAGTAATTGTACAAAATTCTCTAGGAGTTCCACCAAAGGCTCTTACACCCTTTTTAACTGACTGAGCTTGTCTCATTAGGGCAATGTTGCAAGGAGCTGCCTCATTCCACGTTGATACAACGCCGATAAATGGTTTAGAGACGTCTTTTTCAGTTTCACCCATCGCATAATAAAATGATCTATGTGGAGCTCTATCAGCACCTAATGATGTATGTCTGCTGGGTAATTTCTTCTTATTAAACTTCCGCATTATAAACTTTCAATCGTTAATGATATTTTTTGGATATCATTTTTTAAATTACTATAGTTAGTTTTTTCTTGTTCAACAATATTTTTTGGAGCTCTATTAGTAAATCCTTTATTAGATAATCGTTGAGATATTTTGTCCATTTCCTCTTGATATTTGTTCTGTCTTTTAACTAAGTTTTCTTTTATTAGATTTAGATCCACATTTTCATCAAAATATATCTTAAATATGTCGCCAGATATAACTAATGTTGCTGAAGGCTTTTCTTGATCTTTATCATAGAAATTATTGATACGACCAAGCTTTTTGAGAATAATTTCATTATTGGTCATTAATGTTTTATTTTTTTTAGCAATTTTACTAATTGAAATATCAATAAATGAACCTGGACTTACATTTAGCTCATTTTTAAATGATCTGAGTTCAGAAATAACATTGATGATGCTCTCTACATCTTTCATAGATTGATCTTTCTTGGCTTTTCCTGATGGCCAATTAGCATACATAAGAAAATTCTTATCAGACTTATCAAATTTATTTTTTAACCAGATTTTTTCTGTAACAAATGGAATAAACGGGTGAAGAATAACAAGTATTTGTTTAAATATATAAGCTGATACTTCTTTTACCTCTTTTTTAGATTTTTCATCGTCTGAAAATAGAATAGTCTTTGAAAGCTCAATATACCAGTCGCAATAAGAGTGCCAAGCAAACTGGTATGCATTTTTTGCTGCTTCATCAAATCGGTAATCTTTAAGATTTTTCTCAATTTTATCTTTGGTTTGAATTAGTTCTGAATAAATCCATTTATTAATATTTAGTGTAGTTTTAGGAACTTTATCAGTTTTGTTAAAATCACATTTATTGGTAATTAAAAAATTATTAGCATTCCATAATTTATTTAAAAAATTCCTATACCCCTTAACTCTATCTTCTGAAAGTTTAACATCTGTTCCTGGTGATGCCATTGAAAGAAGAGTAAATCTTAAAGCATCTGCACTATATTTTTCAATTAAATCTAATGGGTCAATTACATTTCCTTTTGACTTAGACATTTTTTGCCCTTTTTCATCTCTAACTAAAGCATGAACATAAATATCTTTAAATGGTTCTTTGTTTAAAAATTCCATTCCAAACATCATCATTCTAGCTACCCAGAAAAATATGATATCAAAGCCAGTAACTAAAACAGTTGTTGGATAAAATTTTTTAACAAAATCTTTTTTATCAGGCCAACCTAATGTTGCAAAAGGCCATAAACCAGATGAAAACCATGTATCTAAAACATCAGGATCTCTGGTAATTTTAACATCTTTTTTATAAAACTTTTTAGCTTGTTTTTTTGCATCAGTTTCATTAGTTGCAACAAAGATTTTTTTATCAGGTCCATACCATGCTGGTATTTGATGGCCCCACCAAAGTTGTCTAGAAATACACCAAGGCTCAATATTATTCATCCATTGAAAATAAGTCTTTGACCAATTTTCTGGAAAGAAATTTGTTTTTTTTGATTTAACTATTTGCTTAGCTTTAACAGATAATTTTTTTGCATTCACAAACCATTGCTCTGTTAAAAAAGGTTCAATAACTGAATTTGATCTATCCCCATATGGTACTTTATTTTTAATATTTTCCTCTTTAACAAAAAAATCTTTCTCTTTTAACTCGTTTAAAATTTTTTTACGTGCTTCAAATCTATCTAATCCAACATAATCAGTAGGTGCATTATCATTTATTTTACCCTCTTCGGTGAACACATTAATAATTTCAAGCTTATTTCTTTGACCAACATCATAATCATTAAAGTCATGAGCTGGAGTAATCTTTAATGCACCAGTTCCTTGTTCTGGGTCTGCGTAATTGTCTTTTATAATTTTTATTTTTCTACCTACAATTGGGATAGTGACATTTTTGCCCACATATTTTTTAAATCTTTTATCTTTTGGATTAACGGCAATAGCTGTATCACCAAGCATTGTTTCAGGTCTTGTAGTTGCAATAGTTATAAAATCTGATGAATTATCAATTGGGTATCTAATATAGTAGATCTTTGAGTTCATTTCCCTTTGATCAACCTCTAGATCGGAAATTGCTGTTTTTAAAACTGTGTCCCAATTGACCAATTTTTCTGCTTTATAGATTAATTTTTTTTTATGTAGTTCAACAAAAACTTTTACTACTGATTTTGATAGATTTTTATCCATTGTAAAAGCGTTTCTAGACCAATCACATGAACATCCAAGTTTTTTAAGCTGATTAATAATAATGTCCCCGTATTGATTTTTCCATTCCCATACTTTTTCAATAAATTTTTCTCTACCCAAATCATTTTTATTTAAATTGTCTTTTTCAAGTTTTTTTTCAACAAGAGCTTGAGTGGCAATTCCAGCATGATCAGTTCCTGGTTGCCACAAAGTTTCATAATTATTCATTCGATAATAACGAACTAAAAGATCTTGAATAGAATTATTTAGAGCATGACCCATATGTAAACTTCCAGTTACATTAGGTGGTGGAATAACAATTGAGTATTTTTTTGAATTTTTCTTGGGTTTAAATAATTCGTTTTTTTCCCAATATGAATAAATATTATCTTCTACTTCAGAATGTATATATTTATCACTATTCATGGATTAAGTAGTTTATAATTTATTAATCTAAATTAACAATAATCAAATTAGATCGTTATTTAATAGACTAATTACAAATATTTTATATAAAACTCCTTGTAGCTATCTACTAAAACATCTGGCAACGTGGCGGAATGGTTACGCAGAGGATTGCAAATCCTTGTATCCCGGTTCGATTCCGGGCGTTGCCTCCAAAAAAAAATCTTGTTTTAGTCTTAAAAGAAAGTAAGTTGAGATTTTGATATTCCTCGGTAGCTCAGTTGGTAGAGCAGTTGACTGTTAATCAATTGGTCGCAGGTTCGAGTCCTGCCCGAGGAGCCAAAATTAACCAACTTTTGAAATATTACCTGCTACTTGTAACGATTTATTAAATTTCAGTTTTTGATCAGCATTAAGTTCAGAATAAACTTTAACTAAAAAATTATAGTTAACATTCATATGACCTTCTTGAGATTTTTCTAAATTGATTAGATATTCTGAAAAATCCTCAAAAAAATAATTAATTGGTACTTTTAAATAGTTAGAAAGCTGAAGTAATCTTATCGAACTTACCCCGTTTGTACCTTTTTCATATTTCTGTATTTGTTGAAATGTTACATTTATTGCTTTTGCTACTTTTGTTTGAGTTAAACCAAGTGCTAATCTTCTAAGCTTTAGCTTATTGCCTAGATGCTTATTAAAATTATCTTCCATTAAGACCCCTCTTAATTTTTTTAAAAAACTTATTGAACTAGTTTTTAATACCTACTGCAACTATATTTTTTTATATTTTTTAAGCAAAAACCTCAAATATCAGAAATATGTCAAGCATTACTTCTGTCATTATTTGAGAAATATTTCTTGAAATTATGATTGACTATAGTATCTGGCTCAAGAAAAGTTTGGTTCTTTCACTCTTTGGATTATCAAAAAATTCCTTTGTATCGGCTTTTTCAACAATCATACCCTCATCCATGAAAATCATCTGATCTGCAACTTCTTTAGCAAAACCCATTTCATGAGTAACAACTATCATTGTCATCCCTTGTTTAGCTAAATTTACCATAACATCTAGAACTTCTTTGATCATTTCTGGATCTAAAGCTGATGTTGGTTCATCGAAAAGCATTATTTTTGGCTCCATACAAAGTGCACGAGCTATAGCTACCCTTTGTTGCTGACCTCCAGAAAGTTGGCCTGGATATTTTTGTGCTTGATCTAATATTTGAACTCTTTCTAAATGTTTTAAAGCTAATTCCTCTGCATCTTTTTTTGGCATTTTCTTAACCCAAATAGGAGCTAAAGTGCAATTATCTAAAATAGATAAATGTGGGAATAAATTAAATTGTTGGAATACCATACCAACTTCTGCTCTTATCTGCTCTATATTTTTTGTATCCTCTGTTAATGTTGTTCCATCTACTATTATATCACCTTCTTGATGTTCCTCTAATCTATTGATGCATCTTATTAATGTTGACTTACCTGAACCAGAGGGACCGCAAACAACAATTTTTTGTTTTGGTTTTACTTCTAAATTTATTCCTTTTAGTACTTGGAAATCTCCAAACCATTTGTTCATATTATTTATTTGAATAATATTATCTGACATAATTATTATCGATCTGTTTTATATTTTTCTTCTAAATTATAGCTATATTTACTCATAGCATAACAAATAATCCAGAAAATTATTGCAGCAAATACATAGCCTTCCATAGCAAAACCTAACCATTCGGGATTAGTTTTTGCTAAATTCAACATTCCTACTATTTCTAAAAGACCAACTACAAAAATTAATGGTGTATCTTTAACTAAAGCTAAAAATGTATTTGCTATACCGGGTATAACCAATTTTAAAGCTTGAGGCAAAATTACAAATATGTGCATTCTCCAATATCCCATTCCTAATGATTTTGCAGCTTCATATTGACCTCTAGGAAGTGCTTGCAAACCTCCTCTAATAACTTCAGCAACATAAGCAGCCTCAAATAATGAAATAGCTATTATACATCTTACCAATTTATCTATAAAAAAATCTGCAGGTAAAAACATTGGAAACATCACAGCTGACATAAATAAAACTGTAATTAAAGGTACTCCTCTCCAAAATTCAATGAAACCTATAGATATATATCTAATTAATGGAAACCCTGATCTTCTACCTAAAGCAAAAGCCATTCCTATTGGAAAACAAAAAATTAAACAGAAAAAAGAGATTATAAAAGTTAAAGATAATCCACCCCAGGCACCGGTTTCAACCCAGTTTAATCCATCTAATTTACCTAGTTCTATCAACTCTTCATAAAAAATGAAATATTTTAATAAAACATATAAACCTAAAGGGACAATTAAAAAATAATAAAACTTAAATTTACTAGGAATAAAAAAACCTAGAATAATTGATAAAATTGCAGCAATTATTCCATATGAAAAATCAAAAAATACTGGGCCACCTGATATAAAGAAAAAGATAAACAAAAAGGCAATGAAAGGATAAAT
>CACAKN010000016.1 GCA_902533075.1 uncultured Pelagibacteraceae bacterium | reverse complement strand
AATGCAAAGTCTTTATAAATCTGCTTCAGATGAAAAAGTGCCTGCAAATATTATAATAGAGTTTGCAAGAATTTATGGATTTCAAGTTGATTTTCAAAGAGATATTAGAAAAAGAGATAGTTTTCAAATAATGTATGAAGTTTTTGTTGATGATAATAAAAAAATTATTGAAACAGGAGAAATACTTTTTGCAAACCTTAAATTAAGTGGAGAAAATAACTCTTTATATTTTTTTGATAAGAAAGGTAGTGAGGGTCATTACGATAAAAGTGGTAAAAGTGTAAAAAAAGCTTTAATGAAAACTCCAATAAATGGAGCAAAATTATCTTCACCTTTTGGAATGAGAAAACACCCTATTGATGGTTTTAATAAGATGCATCGTGGAACTGATTTTGCCGCTCCACTAGGAACACCAATTATGGCATCTGGTGATGGTATAGTAAAAAAAGCTGGTTGGTGTGGAGGTGGAGGAAACTGTATAGTAATAAGACATAACTCAACTTATACTACTGTTTATGCCCATATGTCTAAATTTGCAAAAAGTATAAGAAGTGGAGTTAGAGTTCGACAAGGACAGACTATAGGATATGTGGGATCGACTGGAAAATCTACTGGTCCACATTTACACTATGAAGTAATAGTAAATGGAAAAAAAATTAATTCTCAAACTTTAAAACTGCCATCTGGAAAAATTTTAAAAGGTGACGAAAGAAAATTATTTGAGACAAAAAGAATTAAATTAGATGTATTAAAATCTGAAAAAATAATTGGAATTAACTAACTAGTTTCAGTTTCAGCTTTATTAGAATTTTCCTCTTTAGTTTCAAGATTTGCTACTTTATTTTCTTTGAGATTAATTTTTTCATTAACATTATTATTTTCTGTATATCTCATTTTTTTTATACTTTCTTGATCTTTTAATATTCTCATGAAATGATCAGCATGTTGAAAATAATTCTCTGACAAAATTTTATCTCCACCAGATAAAGCTTCTCTTGCTAAGTTATTGTATTTTTCAATTAATTTTGATGCATTATGATTATTTCTTCCAGGAGCTTTTCTCTGGAATGTGTCATTATTAGAAAAATTTGAATTAAACTTATTTCTTTCGCCATTAGATTTGAAATTTCTATCATTCCTTCTATAACTACTTCTTCTGTTATTATTATTTCTGAAAGTTACCATTTTTTAATAGTTTTTTATATTTTTGTACATACAACACACCGATCGTAGTTTGAGAAATCTTTTAAAAATTCATTAATATAGAAACCATTTTCTTTTAACAATTTTTCAACTTTTCCTTTCTGATCAAAAGCAATTTCTAATATAAATTTCCCATTTTTTTTTATCAGTTCAGATGATTTATTAATTACTTTTCTGATTTCTGATGTACCGTCCAATCCGCCATAAAGTGCTAATCTTGGCTCATATTTCAACACTTCCCTATCTAATTTTTTAATGTCAAATTTATTAATATAAGGAGGATTAGATATAATTAAATCATATTTGCCATAATCAAAATTGTCAATATCAGAATTAAAAAACTTTACTCTATTTTTTAAATTTAGTTTCAAAGCATTGATATTACTCAATTCTAGACACTTTTTACTTTTATCAATACCTACGCCATAAAAATCCTTTTTTTCTTTTAAAATAGATAATATTAAACAACCCGAACCAACCCCAATGTCTAATATATTTAATTTTGATTTATTTTTAGTCAATTTTAATACTTGCTCAATTATCATTTCGGTTTCTGGTCGCGGTATTAAAACTTTTTCTGAAATTGTAAATTCATATTTCCAAAAATCTTTCTTACCTATCAAATAAGAAATTGGCTTACCATTAGAACGCTGATTTATTAATTCTTTATATAAGCTTATTTTTTTTTTTGAAATTTGTTTATTTGAATTCAAAATCACATACTTTCGATCTTTTTCAATTACTTGCGACATTAATATTTCACTATCTAATAAATAGGATTTTATATTTTTATTTTTTAAAATTCCCGCACCATCATTGATAAGATCAAGTAATCTCATAAATTACTTAAACTCTCTTCTTGTGCTTGTAATGTTAAAGACTCTATCATTTCATCAAAAACTTCTCCCTCAAGAAATTCCTCCAATTTATGTAATGTAAGATTAATTCTATGATCAGTAACTCTTCCTTGGGGAAAATTATAGGTTCTAATTCTTTCTGATCTATCACCTGTCCCTATTTTACTTTTTCTATCTTGAGACCTTTCTTGATCAATTCTTGATCTCTCTAATTCATAAAGTCTGGCTCTTAAAATTTTCATACCCTTAGCTTTATTTTTATGTTGAGATTTCTCATCTTGTTGTGACACAGACAGTCCAGTTGGAATGTGAGTTATTCTTACAGCACTATCTGTTGTATTTACTGATTGACCACCAGGTCCACCAGATCTAAATACATCGATCCTTAAGTCAGACTCATTTATTTTTAAATCAACTTCTTCTACCTCAGGAAGGACTGCAACTGTCGCTGCTGAGGTATGAACTCTACCCTGAGTTTCAGTATCAGGAACTCTTTGAACTCTGTGCACTCCACTTTCATATTTTAAAGTAGAATAAATATTAGTTCCTTTAATTGACGCTATAACTTCTTTTAAGCCTCCTGCCTCACTTTTTGATATTGATATCAATTCTAATGACCATTTTTTTTTATGGCTCACCTTTTCATACATTTTAAAAAGGTCAGCCGCAAATAAACTAGCTTCCAATCCACCAGTACCAGCCCTAATCTCGATAATTGCATTTTTTTTATCTGCTTCATCTTTTGGTAGAAGAAATATTTTTAATTTTTTTTCATTTCTTTCAAATTCATCTTCTAAATCTCTCAATTCAGTCTCTGCCATTTTTTTTAACTCATGATCTGAGTTTTGATCGTTTAAAATTTTCTCTAATTCAATTTTATCAGTTCTAAAAGAAATATATTTCTTTGCATCACCTACAATTTCATTAAGATCAGAATATTCTTTAGATTTCTCTGCAAATAATTTTTTATCTATTTTTCCTCCAGATAAATCTTTCTCTAACATAGAATGTTTGTTAATTAATTCTTCAATTGTTTTTTCTGGGATCATTTATTTGTTTTCTATCTCTGAGGCTTTTTTTTGAACTTCTTCTACTACTTTATCGATTATGTTTTCCGTTAAAACTTTACCAGTCTGAAGACCAGATAAATACAGCATATTGTTTCCTTTACCTCCACCAGTAATTCCAATATCTGTCATCGCTGCTTCCCCGGGTCCATTTACAACACATCCAATAATTGACAATGTAATGGGTGTTTTAATGTGAGAAAGTTTTTTTTCGAGTAATTTTACTGTATCTATAACTTGAAAGGCCTGTCTTGCACACGAAGGACAAGAAATAATTTTGACCCCACGGTGACGTAAGTTCAGTGATTTCAAAATTTCATTGCCAACTTTTACCTCTTCAACTGGGTCATCTGATAAAGAAACTCTAATAGTGTCACCAATTCCATCCATTAATAATGCCCCAAAACCAATAGAAGATTTAATCGTGCCAGGTAAAAAACTACCTGCCTCAGTAATACCAATATGGAGTGGATAATCTTTCTTTTCTGCCAACAGTCTATAAGCTCCTATGGATAAAAAAACATCTGATGATTTAACGCTAACTTTAAGATTTGTAAAATCTTCGTCCTCTAAAATTTCTATATTTCTAATTGCACTCTCAACCAATGCTTCTGGGCATGGCTCTCTAAATTTTTCCAAAATATCTTTCTCGAGCGAACCAGCATTTACACCAACCCTTATTGAACAATCATTATCTTTAGCTGCTTTAACAACTTCTTTGATCTTTTTTTTATCACCAATATTACCTGGATTTATTCTTAGACAATTGGCACCATTCTCTGCAGCTTCAATAGCTCTCATGTAATGAAAATGAATATCTGCAACAATTGGTATATTCACTGAATGTATTATTTTCTTTAGTGCAAAAGTAGATTCTTTATCTGGACAAGAAACTCTCACTAAATCTGCACCCGCATCTGTTAATTCATTTATTTGTTTGATTGTTGCTGCAAAATCTTTGGTTAGAGTATTAGTCATTGACTGGACTGTAATTGGGTTGTCGCCTCCAATTTTAACATTTCCAACATTAATTACTTTTGTTTTTTTTCTCTTAATGTCTCTAAATGGTCTTATACTCATTTTTATTTATCTAATTTAAATTCTTTATGCAAAGCGGTCAGAGCTTTTTTAATATTTTTTTTGTCAATTAATACTGAAATTTTAATTTCTGAGGTAGAAATTACTTGTATATTGATTCTTTTATTGGCTAAAGTTTGAAACATTCTAAATGTAACTCCAGGAGTAGTTATCATTCCAACGCCAATTATTGAAATTTTTGAAACCTCTTTGTCAAATATCAAATCTCTAAAGTTTATATTTCTATTTTCTAAGATAATTTTTTTTGTCTTACTTAAATCCTCTTTTTTTATAGTAAATGTCAAATCAGTTTCTTTTCCATTAGCTGAAATATTTTGAACTACCATATCTACGTTGACTAAATTTTTCGATAATGGTTTAAATATTGATGCTGCCACACCTGGTTTATCCTTTACACCAACTAGGGTTACTTTAGCATCATTTTGCGTTGATGATATGCCGGTAATTATCTTATTATTAATTATATTTGTTCTTTTTGTAATCAGTGTACCAGACTTTTTTACAAAAGAGGATTTTACTTCAATATTAATTCTATTCAATCTTGCGTCCTGTATCGAAACAGGTTGCATAACTTTTGCGCCTAAAGATGCCATTTCCAACATTTCCTCATAAGAAATTTCTCTAATTTTTTTTGCTTTAGAAAATTTGTTAGGATCTGTAGTAAACACTCCTTCAACATCAGTATAAATAACACATCTTTCTGCTTTAAAGAATTTTGCAAGCATTATTGCGCTTGCATCAGAACCACCTCTTCCAATTGTTGATATTTTACCTTCCCTAGTCATTCCTTGAAATCCAGCAATTATTGGTATCCCGCCAGTTTTTAAATATTTAATAATTTTAATTTTATTTATTTCTCTAATCTTAGCATTTTTGTGTAAATCATCTGTGATTATTGGGATTTGCCAAGCTAACCAAGATCTAGACTTAAAACCCTTATGTATTAGTCTTCCTGCAATTAATGAGCATGCGACTTGTTCTCCAGAGGAAACCAAAACATCATATTCCTGATCAGAGAAATTATCACTAATTTTTTTCGATTTACTTATTAAATTATTAGTAACTCTACTCATCGCAGATGTGACAACAATTACTTTATATTTTTTTTTGTAGAGGCTTATTAAATTTGCTACATTTTTAATCTTTTCTATTGTACCAACTGATGTGCCACCAAATTTTAAAACTACAATTTTCATGATAAAATATTCTCTAACAATTTAAAATATATTGATAAAATACATGTTGAATATAATGTCAACTTACTTATGAAAAATAACACAATTAATAAAAAAGAAATAGATAAATTTTCTCAAATAGCTGAGGAATGGTGGGATCCTATAGGAAAATTTAAACCATTACACAAATTTAATCCAATCAGAATTTCATATATAAAAGATAATATTATTCAGACTTTCAAACTTAAAAATCAAAAAAGCCCTCTAAAAAATGTAAAAATTTTAGATATTGGCTGTGGAGGGGGATTGTTATCTGAGCCAATGTGTAGATTGGGTGCAGATGTCACTGGCATTGATGCATCAAGCAAAAATATCAAAGTTGCTAAGTTACATGCAAAAAAAAATAATCTTAAAATAAAATATCTTTGTAAATCACCTGAAAAACTAATTACAAAAACTAAATTTGATGTAATTTTGAATATGGAGATTGTCGAACATGTCCAAGATGTAGGTTTTTTTTTAAAATCATGTTCAAATCTTTTAAAAAAAGATGGAATTATGTTTGTCGCAACACTCAACAAAACACTTAAATCATATTTATTTGCAATCATTGGCGCGGAATATATTTTAAGATGGCTTCCAATTGGAACACATGAATGGGAAAAATTTATAAAACCTCAAGATCTTCAAAATATTTTGAAAAAAAATGATCTCAGGCTAGAAAAATTGGACGGAATGGAGTTTAATTTGATCAAGGATAGTTGGAATTTAAGTTCTGATAGCTCAGTAAATTATATAGCTAAATTTCTTAAAAATTAATTATCTTTATTTTCAAGCCAAGGTATTATTTCTGTTTCAATTCCTTCATCTCTTAATTCTTTAATTTCATCATTTGATGCTTTTCCATAAATCCCTTTTTCATTTTTTTTTGTTTCATAATGTAGAGATCTAGCTTCATAAACAAAATTTTCACCAACATACTCAAAGTTATTCTTTATAAAATTTTGATGCTCTATTAATTTTTTTTTAATAGCCTTATGTTTTTTTTCTAGTTTATCAAAATTACCTACAAGATTTTTTGCAATTATTTTAGGAGCCATTAAATTTTTCACAATTTTTTTCGAATTACAATTATGACAAGTTAAAAAATTTTTTTTTATTAATTTTTCAAATTCATTTGAAGAAGCAAACCAGCTATCAAATGATAATTCACAATCTTTACAAATTAGTTTGTATTTAATCATAAATGAAATTTAATAATCATTTTAATAAATTCAATAGTTCAAGTTCTGTAGTCAGCATTAATATCAATATATTTTTTTGTTAAATCCATAGTAAATACTGTGAAACTTTTTGTTCCCATGCAAAAATCTAAATCAATTAAAATATTGTCATTTTTCATATATTCTGCAATCTCAGCTTCATTGTAGTTATTACTTAAGTTTCCGTTTTGAATAATAATATTTTTACCAAATTTAATTAATAATTTATCCAAATCTATAAAAACATCTGCTTTTCCAATTGCCATAACTACTCTACCCCAATTTGGATCTTCACCAGCAATCGCAGTTTTTACTAGTGATGAATTTGCAATAGAAAAAGCTATTTTCTTTGCATCTTTTTCAGACTTACAATTTTTTACATTTATAGTAATAAATTTTGAAGCTCCTTCTCCGTCAGCAACAATTCTTTTTGAAAGATTTAAAAGAACCTTATTTAATGCTTTATCAAATTGTTTAATTTTTTCTTCATTAATATTCTCTACTTTTTGGTGTTTTACTTTACCTGTAGAAAAAATAGTCAACATATCATTAGTACTTGTGTCCCCATCACAAGTAATAGCATTAAATGTAGTTTCAATATTTTTTTTTAATAATTTTTTTAAAATTTCATTAGAAATATCAGCATCAGTAAAAATATAACCTAATGTTGTTGCCATATTGGGTTGGATCATTCCTGAGCCTTTGGCAATACCAAATATTTTTACTTTACTATTGCCTATCTCACAATTTTCCATAGCTAGCTTTGGTTGAGTATCTGTTGTCATTATTCCAAGAGCAGCTTTCATCCAAATATATTTATTTTGAGTATATTTAATTTTTTCGACTAGTTCTGGAATTTTATTCTTAATTTTT
Organism: uncultured Pelagibacteraceae bacterium; assembly: GCA_902533075.1. Lineage (GTDB taxonomy): Bacteria > Pseudomonadota > Alphaproteobacteria > Pelagibacterales > Pelagibacteraceae > Pelagibacter. The sequence goes on along the minus strand of CACAKN010000016.1, from coordinate 12,958 downwards.
TCAATTGGGAATGTTTCTCCAATAGTCCCGGTGCAACCAAAGATAATTTCTTTTGTTTTAATTTTTTTTGGATATTCTTCATCCTCTTTTTGTTTTTCGGTTAATTTTTGTGCAAGTATGTCTGCTATTTTTTCCAAACTTTTATAACCTTGTCTTCCTGTAAAACAATTTGCATTCCTTGCATTAATAATTAATGAAGATATTTTTTTTGATTTTTGATTTAAATTCCATTTAATATTCTCAGATACAATTTTAGATTGGGTATAGACTGAAGCATAATTGGCACCATCCCTAAAGTAAAACATTACCAAATCATCTCTTTTATTGCCGTACAAATTTGCACTAATAGAGGATATCGATACTCCATCCAAGTGATCAAGATCTTGAAATTCTAACATTCTCTTGTTTTTTGATTTTGAAAATATAAAGTTTGTTAAATTAATGCCCATAGTATTTAAAAAATTTATTTAATAATTATATTAAAGTATATAAGTAAATAATATATCAAAAACTAATGTTAAATCCTTTAAAGTTAATCTCAAAATTCATTAAATCCAGCAATCAAAAAGAGCTGGACAAGATAAGTAAAATTGTCATTAAAATTAACAAATTAGAGGACAATATTAAAAATTTAGATGACTCAGATTTTCCAAAAAGAACAGCTGAATTTAAAAAAAAAATTAAAGATGGAACTACGCTTGATGAAATTTTACCCGAAGCTTTTGCTTTGGTTCGAGAAGCGTCAAAAAGAGTACGTAACGAGAGACACTACGATGTTCAAATAATTGGCGGTATAGTTCTTCATCAATCTAAAATTGCTGAAATGAGAACTGGGGAAGGAAAGACACTAACCATTACACTCGCTGCTTACCTTAACGCACTATGCGAAAAAGGAGTTCATATAGTTACTGTTAACGATTATTTGGCTAAAAGAGACTCACAAGAAATGGGTAAGGTTTATAATTTTTTGGGTTTATCTTCAGGTTTTATAAATAATGATCAAAATGATGTTGAAAGAAAAAAAAGTTATGATTGTGACATAACCTATGCAACTAACAGTGAGCTTGGATTTGATTATCTAAGAGATAATATGAAATATTCTGAAAATGAAATGGTTCAAAGAGAACATTTTTTTTCAATTGTAGATGAAATAGACTCTTGTTTAATTGATGAAGCAAGAACTCCTCTAGTAATTTCTGGTGCCGCAGAAGATAAAACAAATCAATATTTAGCAATTGATAGACTAATAAAAAATTTAAATGATAAAGATTATGAAATAAATGAAAAAGATAAGAATATACTTTTAACAAATGAAGGAATAAATAACGTAGAGAAAATTTTTTCAAATGCCGGCATTTTAAAAAATGATAATTTTTATGATCCTGAAAATCTAGCTCTTGTTCATCATGTGAACCAAGCACTTAGAGCAAATCATTTATTTGAAAAAGGTAAAGATTATATTGTTCAAAACAATGATTTAAAAATAATTGATGAACTTACAGGAAGAATTCTCGAGGGCAGAAGATTTGGTGATGGTCTTCATCAAGCTTTAGAAGCAAAAGAGAAATTAGATATTCAAGCAGAAAATCAAACATTAGCATCAATTACTTATCAAAATTATTTTAAACTTTATAAAAAAATATCTGGCTGTACAGGAACTGCTGCTACTGAAGCAGAAGAATTTTTCGAAATTTATAATTTACCTGTAGTTGTAATTCCCACTAATAGAGAAATGATAAGAATAGATTTAAATGATCAAATATTTAGAACCATTGAAGAAAAAAATTTTTCGATCAAAAAAAAAATAATAGAATGTAATCAAAAAGGTCAGCCTCTTTTAGTATTCACATCAAGTATTAATAGTTCTGAAATTTACTCAAAACTTTTAAAAAAAGAAAATATTAAACACGTTGTATTAAATGCAAAAAATCACGAAAACGAGGCTGATATAATCGCAAATGCTGGAAAAGAAGGATCAGTAATAATAACTACAAGTATTTCAGGAAGAGGCGTCGATATCCAACTAGGAGGTAAAAAGGGATCTATTCCTGATGAAGAACTAAAAATTAATAAAGAAAAAATAAAATCTCTTGGTGGATTATGTGTCATTGGAACTGAAAGAATGGAGTCAAGACGTGTTGACAATCAAGCAAGAGGGAGGTCGGGCCGTCAAGGAGATGAAGGTAGTTCTATTTTCTATGTAAGTTTAGAGGATGACTTAATGAGAATATTTGGTTCTGAGTCAATGAATAATATTTTACAAAAATTGGGTTTGAAAGATGGTGAAAGTATTGATCACCCTTGGATAAATAAAGCTTTAGAAAGAGCACAACAAAAAGTTGAGGCTAGAAATTTTGATATTAGAAAAACTTTAATTAAATTTGATAACGTTTTGAACGATCAAAGACATGTTATTTTCTCACAAAGAAAACTTGCTATGAATAGTGAAAAAATTTTTGATTATTCTGATGATTTTTTAAATGAAATTATTGATGATTTAGTCAGACTAAAAACAAAGAAATTATCTAATCCAAAGAGTAATGAATTAGAGAACAAATTAAAAGGTATTCTTGGAAAAAATTTTGAAATATCTGAACTGAAAGGATTTTTATCTTCAAGTGATAAAGATTTTAAAACTAAAATAGTTGATAAATTTACAAGTACTCGAAATGAAAGAACAAATATTTTAGGAATTAATCAATCTAAAGAGATAGAAAAGAGAATATTTTTACAATCAATAGATTTAAACTGGAGATCTCATATACAATATTTAGAACAATTGCGGCAAGTAATTGGTCTAAGGTCATATGGTCAAAGAGATCCGTTAGTAGAATATAAAAAAGAAGCTTTTAATTTATTCGAAAATTTATTAGAGAAGTTGAAATTAGATTTTATAACAATATTAATGAATCTAAAAATTGTTGAGACATCAAGTAAAGAAAATATAAATTCCCCTTCTAAAAAAATTGATGACAGACAACAAGGAAAAAAAATGAAAAGAAATGAACCTTGTTTCTGTGGATCAGGAAAAAAATATAAGCACTGCTGTGGAGCTTTATAGGAGAAAAAGTAAAAGAACCGTTGAAATAACTAGTAAAGAAATCAAAGAAAAAATTATTTTTTTTGATTTTAAAATATTAACTATATTGGCGTCTTTTTGCTTTAAAGAACTTAAATCATCATCATTGCTCATAAAACCTTTATGTCTTCCAATTTTTAAAAACTTATTTTTTCTTTGACTCATTATTTGTTCTTGTGTCATCTCTTTAAAATCATTTAAATTATTCATTATAGATTTTCTAATGTTATCTAATATTTGATTTCTATCTCTATGGGCACCACCAACAGGCTCTAAAATAATTTCATCAATTACCTTTAGATCAAGTAAATTTTTAGCTGAAAGTTTCATTGCTTTTGCCGCATCCAACATTTTCTTTGGATCCCTCCAAAGAATAGTTGCACATCCCTCTGGTGAAATAACGGAATAAATTGCATTTTCCAACATAACAACTTTATTTGATGATGCTAATGCAATTGCTCCACCTGATCCTCCTTCACCAATTATAATGGCAATGGTAGGTACTGTTAATTTCATGCAGCACTCTATTGATTTTGCAATAGCCTCTGCTTGGCCTCTTTCTTCTGCGCCAACTCCAGGATAAGCACCTGGTGTATCAATAAATGATATTATTGGAATATTAAATCTATTTGCTAGTTCCATTAAACGTATTGTTTTTCTATAACCTTCTGGCCTCATCATCCCAAAATTTCTTTTTATTCTACTGTCTAAATCTTCTCCTTTTTCTTGACCAATTACCAATACGGATTGACCATTGAATTTTGCAAAACCTGTAAGTACAGAATTATCTTCACCATAATATCTGTCCCCAGATAACGAAATAAAATCCTCAAATAAATTATCAATAAAAAATTTAGATTTTGGTCTATCTTCATGTCTTGCAACTAAAGTTTTTTGCCATGGGTCTAGATTAGAATAAACTAACTTTAATTTTTCATTTAATTCTTCCTGAGTTTTTGAAATTTGATTAGTGTTAACTTCTGAAATTCCACTCTCATTATAAGGGTCTTTGAGTTTTTCTAATTCATCTTCTAGATTTTTTATTTCTGTTTCAAAATTTAAATAATTTTTCATTTGTATAGATAATTACATAATTAGGAAAAATGACAACAAAATGTCCGTGTTTCTATTAATTATTTGACTTAGTTTTACTAGAGTTTTAAAAACCTTTGTATGAAATCAAAATATCTAAATGTCAATAATTTAAAAATTTCAGAGGACTTACTATCTTTTGTAAATGATGAATTATTGAATGGCTTAGAAATTTCACCTGAAAAGTTTTGGGCAGGGTTTGATAAGACGGTTCATGAATTAGAGCCAAAAAATAAGGAATTGATAAATATTAGAGATGATTTGCAAAAAAAAATAGATCATTGGCATAAAAAAAATAAAGGTAAGGAAATTGACCTTAAAGAATATAAAAAATTTTTAAAAGAAATTGGTTATCTAAAAGATGAAGGACCTGATTTTAAAATTGAAACAAAAGATATTGATGAAGAAATAGCTAAAATAGCTGGACCTCAATTAGTAGTTCCGATAATGAATGCAAGATATACTTTAAATGCTGCAAATGCTCGATGGGTAAGTCTTTATGATAGCCTATATGGAACAGACATAATTGAGTCTGAAGAAGGTGGAAGTGAAAGATATGATCCTAATAGAGGCCAAGAGGTAATTAATTATGTGCGAGAATTTTTTGATAAACATATTCCAATTAATGGCACAAGTTGGAAAAACATAGCTGGTTTAAAAATAATCGATAAAGATTTAATAATTTTAAAAGATGATTATGAGTACAAACTATCTGACCCTAATAAATTCATAGGACATAGAGGTGACTCAAAAAAACCTGAAGCTGTTATATTACAAAATAATAAACTTCATTTTGAGATCATCATAAATCCACGAGCTTTTAGTGCTGCTCATGATATAGCAGGCATAAGCGATGTAATTGCTGAGTCAGCTATTTCAACTATTTGTGATAATGAGGATAGTGTTGCGGCAGTCGATGCGGAAGATAAAGTTGTTTGCTATAAAAATTGGTTAGGCTTGATGAAGGGTGATTTAAAAATTCAATTCGAAAAAAATGGAAAAAATTTAGAGAGAAAACTTAATCCTGATAGAAGTTATATTTCAAAAGATGGAAAAGGTAAGAAATTACATGGAAGAAGCTTGTTATTAATAAGAAATGTAGGGCATCTTATGACAAATCCTTCAATAATCTTGAAAGATGGTAGCGAAGTTCCTGAAGGTATAATGGATGCTTTGATTACAACAACGGCAGCTATTCATGACTTAAAAAAGAAAAAAAATTCTCGGGCTGGATCAATTTATATTGTTAAACCAAAAATGCATGGACCAGATGAGACAGCCTTTACTGATTTAATTTTTACTAAAGTTGAGGAATTATTAGGATTAAAGAAATATACTTGTAAAATTGGAATCATGGATGAGGAAAGAAGAACATCTGCTAACCTTAAAGAGTGTGTAAGAACTTTAAAAAATAGAGTTTTTTTTATCAACACTGGATTTCTTGATAGAACAGGTGATGAGATGCATACATCTATGGAGGCTGGGCCAATGATAAAAAAAGGTGATATGAAATCTTCAAAATGGATAGCTGCGTATGAGAATAACAATGTAGATATTGGTTTAAAATGTGGTTTTTCTGGTAAAGCTCAAATAGGAAAAGGCATGTGGGCAGCACCAGATAAAATGAAGCAAATGATGGTTGAAAAGATAGGACACCTTAAATCAGGTGCCAATTGTGCATGGGTGCCTTCACCAACAGCTGCATCTTTACATGCCCTTCATTACCATCAAATAGATATATTTGAACAGCAACAAAAAATTTCTAATAGGGAAAAATCAAAATTGGATGATTTATTAACTATTCCAATAGCTAATAGGCCAAATTGGTCTGTTGATGAAATAAACTCAGAAATATCAAATTCTGCTCAAACTTTATTAGGATATGTTGTGAGATGGATTGATCAAGGCGTAGGTTGTTCAAAAGTTCCAGATATAAACAACATTGGGCTTATGGAAGATAGAGCAACATTAAGAATTTCATCTCAACACATAGCTAATTGGATACATCATGGAATTACAACTGAAATTCAAGTGATGGAAATAATGAAAGAAATGGCAAAAGTTGTGGATAAGCAAAATCAAAAAGATAAAGGATATGTAAAGATGAGTAATAACTTTGAGAAGTCTTTAGCTTTTCAAACAGCTTGTGACTTAATCTTTAAAGGTAAATTACAGCCGTCTGGATATACAGAGCCATTATTGCATCTTAATCGATTAAAGAAAAAAATTAATTAGAATTAGAATTTAATTCAGATCTGTTTTTAAAAGCAGAAAATAAAGTCCCATCATCTAAGCTTTCTATTTCTCCTCCAACCGGTAAACCTTGGGCTAGTTTAGTAACTTTTACTTTAAAATTTTTAAGTTTATCCTGAATATAATATGCTGTTGTTTGGCCTTCAACAGTAGCACTTGTTGCAATAATTACTTCTTCAATCTTATCTCTATTTACTCTATCAACTAATGAATTGATTAATAAATCCTCCTTTTGATTACCAACTGAAGATATTGTTCCTCCTAAAATATGGAAATATCCCTTAAATATACTTGAATTTTCTATAGACCACTGATCTGAGATATCTTCAACGACACAAATCTTATTAAATTTTTCTTTTATTTTTTCGCAATTTGTACAACCATCTAAGTTAGACTTTAAAGACCCGCACGAATTACATCTCATTACATTCTTATAAACTTGGGCCAAAGTTGTTGCCATTGGTTTTACAAGTTCGTCTCTATTATTAATCAATTTTAATACGATTCTTTTTGCTGATTTAGGACCTAGCCCAGGCAGTTTAGAAATAAGTTTTATTAAATCCTCAATCTCACTAATATTATGCATTATTTAAATGGCCATTTAAAACCTGGAATTCCAAATTCTCCTGCTGTTTTTGAAATTTCTTCAGTCGTTTTATCTTTAAGTTGTGATTTTGCCTTAGAGTGAGCTGCTACAATTAAATCTTCAATAATAGATTTTTTTTCTTTTAATATTTCATCGGAAATTTCAATTTTTTCCATTTCTCCTTCACCGTCCAAAATTACTTTTATAGAATTTGAACCTGATATTCCTTCAACTTTAATTTTTTTAATATTTTCTTGGCTTTCTTTCATTTTTGCCTCAAGTTCTTTAGCTTTATCTAGTATTTTATTAAAATCAGTCATCTAATCTTCTTTCTTCTTTTTTAAAATTACATCAACTAAATCTGCATCTGAGAATTTATCTAAAACATCTCTATAAATTTCTGATTTTTTAGCATTCTTAATAATTTCATTTTTAATATTTTGTTCTTTTTCTTTTATTGATATTTCTCCTTTCGTTTTACTAAAGGTAATAATCCATCTTTGATTTGTCCATTCGAATAATTTTAAAGATAAATCCTTAACAAAACCCTTATCAAGATTATCGTTAAAAGATATTTCTATTCTATTTTTTTCAAAACTTACCAAGTTAACGTTTTTTTCAAGTTCATATTTTAGTTTAGTTTCTTTTTTTTCTGCACAAACTTTTATAAGTTGCTCAAAAGAACTGATCATTATATTTTCTGATTTGATTTCAGATTGTAATTCAGGTTTAGTTTTTTTTTCTTGGGAAATATTCTTAATTTGATCAACAGAATCAGATTTAAATTCAGAAATTGTGACGTCTTCTTTTTTAAGATTTAATCTGTTATTTTCATGATTATTTTCAACATTGATTTTTTTAGAAGCTAAATAAATTAATCTTAATAAAAACATTTCAATTGATAAATTTTGGTTTGATACCAGGTCAAGTTCGTCAATAGTCCTTATCGTAAATTGCCAAAAAAGAATTAGTATTTGTTCTTCGACTTGTTTCGAAATTTTTTTAATTTCTGAAAATTCTTGATCATTCAATGAAAAGTTTGTGTTTTCCAGTGTTAATGAGTCAATGTTCTTAAAGAAATATATCATTTCTAAAAAATCATTTATAAAAACTTTTGGTTCAACACCTTGATCATAAATTTTCCTATAAATTTCAATTACATTATTTTCATCACCCATAAGAATATAATTAAAAATTTTAATTAATTGAGATTTATCAAAATGTCCAAAAATTTTCTGAGCTGAGTCAAGATTTAATTCTTTTTCGTTATTGAATCTCATAAGGGCTCGATCCAATAAGGATAATGCATCCCGAACTGAACCCTCTGATATCTTTACAATCAATTTTAAAGCATCTTCTGAGATTTTTCCCTTTTCTTTATCATTAATAATTTTTATAAATTTTAACAATTCAGTGGATTTAATCCTCGATAAATCAAATCTTTGACATCTAGATACAATTGTTACTGGAACTTTTTTAATTTCGGTTGTTGCTAAAATGAATTTTAAGTACTCTGGCGGCTCTTCTAATATTTTTAATAAAGCATTAAAGGCTGATGTAGAAATTTGATGGACTTCATCAATTATAAAAATCTTATATTTTGAAGATGTTGGGCCATACCTTGCAAATTCGATAAGATCTCTAATGTCATTTATAGAGGTTTTATCTGCACCATTTAATTCAAGGACATCAATATGACTTGAATTTGCAATCGACTCACAATTATTGCAAAGTTCTTTTTTACATAAATTTTCAACACCTTTAAGACAATTTAAAGATCTTGCTACTATTCTTGCTATTGTTGTTTTGCCTACACCACGGATACCAGTAAAGAGATAAGCATTAGGAACTTTATTTGATTTAATTGAATTTATAATAGTCTCAGCAACAACACCTTGACCGATAAGATCATCAAATGTCTGTGGTCTATACTTTAATGCTAAAACTTTTGAATTTATTGTCATATTAATTTTTAGGAGACTAGAACCTGAATAACTGTCTCTACGACTGCTTCCGTTAAGATCTGGTCGGGTTCAAGCAGCACCCACCTCTAGCCTCCATCAACTATTATAGCAGTAATAATTTCTAATCCACAAGAAAAGATTAAAATTCATTTTTCTCTTTGTTTGTCAGCTTCAAAAACACCTAGAACGTGAAAATCTTGGCAGTGTAAACCTAATTCTTCTAAAGATTTTTGAACCCTTGGATTTTCAATGTGACCATCGAGATCACATAAGAAAAAAAAGGAGTCAAATGAATTTTTTTCCGGATAACTTTGTAGTTTTGTTAAATTTACACCATTAATAGCAAATCCTCCTAGTGACTGATATAAAGCAGCTGGTTTACTTTTTAACTTAAATAAAAATGAGGTAATATAATTTTTTTTACCATAGTCTGGTTGAGATATATTTTTTCCCATAATCAAAAATCTGGTTAAATTTCCCTTTTCATTTTCAATATTCTTTTTAATAATTTCTAAATTATAAGTTTTTGCACTTAGTGAAGAAGCAATTGCTGCTTTTGTTTTGTCATTACTATTTGAGATCATTTCAGCAGAGCCTGCTGTATCAGCTCTAACATGCTCAATTAAATTGTTAGATTTTATAAATTTAGAGCATTGAGACAAAGCTTGAGCATGAGAATAGATGTTCTTAATTTCAGAAATTTTTGTACCCTTAAGACCTAGTAAGTTGTGTTCAATGTTTTGGAAATATTCAGCATAAATATTTAACCTATACTTAAATATTAAGTACTCAATACCAATATTTCCTGTAATCCTGTTAGACTCGGGAATTATAATCTTGGAACTTGGGTCTTTTGAGGCTTTAGAAAAACATTCGTCAAATGTTTTACAAGGAATTATTTCAGCTTTTGGTTCAATTGATAGAGCCGCTAAATGTGAATATGCTCCAAAAGTTCCCTGAAAATAAATTTTGCTCATTAAGATTTATATTCCATTATTTTTTTTATAGCCACAAAATCCTCCTTAGTATCTACCCCTATAGGAGAAGATTTTGCTAAAGCAACATTAATCTTAATGCTATTATCTAGTGCTCTTAGTTGTTCTAACTTATCATTTTTCTCATTAATAGATTGTTTATAGGAAACAAATTTTTTCAGAGTATCTTTTTTATAACAGTATATTCCCAAATGATGATAAATATTTTCACTTCTCTCTATACTTTTTCTCATAAAATTAATTGCTTCTGGAAAATTTGTATTATCTAAATTTTCTTTTGTTGCAACTTTGACTACATTCTGATTCTCATAAAATGTTTTATCTGATATTTTTGAAGCTAAAGTTCCTAAATTTGAATTATTTTTAATCATTTGACTATTTAGATGTCTTATATCTTCTACATTCATTAAAGGCTCATCTCCCTGAAGATTCATTATTAGATCGATATTTGAGCTATTAATTTTTTCAAAGGCCTCAAAAATTCTATCAGTTCCAGTTTTATGACTTTTGTCAGTCAAAACGGCTTGGCCACCATTTTTTTTTACATCATCGATTATCTCTTGATCTTCTGTTGCTATTACTACCTCGCCTATATTTGCTTCTACAGCCTTTTTAAAAACATGTGTAATCATTGATAAACCATTAATCTTTAATAGTGGTTTTCCTGGTAACCTGGTCGCTGATAACCTTGAGGGAATTATAACTAATGTTTTCATTGGTATTTTTTATTTTTTATTACAATATAAATAGAGGCAAAATTGTACATCAAAATATATAAGCAATTTTTGATTTATAGTGTTATACGTTCAAAATAATTTTTAATAAAATGGATTCTTTTGAGTTAAATAAGATAATAGCTGCAGTGTTAATGGTTGCACTACTTGTAATTGGTATTGGAAAGCTCTCCGATGTGATATTTCATGTTGAAAAGCCTAAAACACCAGGATATGCCGTAAATGTCGAACAAGCGGTTACCGCTAGCGCTTCTAGCTCAGAATCGGTTGAGGAAAAAATTGATATGACTGCTTTAATGGCAATGGGAGATCTTGCAGTTGGAGAAAAAGTTTTTAAAAAATGTGCAGCCTGTCATTCAATTATTAAAGGTGGAAAAAATAATATAGGTCCAGCTTTATATAATGTTGTTGGTCGACAAATTGGATCTATAAGTGATTACAAATACTCTAAAGCTCTATCTGAATATGGAAAAGAATGGACATTTGAAGAACTAAATGGTTACTTAATAAAGCCAGCCAAATGGATTAAAGGAACTAAAATGGCATTCGCTGGATTAAGAAAAGAAAAAGACAGAGCTTCTGTAATTTTATATTTAAATCAAAATTCTGACAACCCTTTACCATTACCTTAATTTTCCAAAACAATAGAGCAATATAGACTTCTGAACATGAACTCTGTTTAAAGCTTGAAGCCAAACTTTTGATTGTTTGCTTGAAAATACTTTTTCATCTACTTCCTTTCCTCTTGGAAGACAATGGAGAAAAATGCAATCCCTTTTTGCATAATTCATTAAATTTTTGTCTACTCTAAATTTTTTAAAACATTTTAGTTTTTTAATTTTATTAACTTTATCATTCATCGATATTACTTTATCTGAAAAAATTACATCAGCTCCAATTACTGTTTTTTTTGGATCCTCATAAATAAAAATTCTATTCTTATTTTTTTTTATATAACTCAAAATTTTTTTGTTTGGTTTATAATTCCTTGGGCTACCAATATTTAACTTAAATGAAAATTTAATAGACGCTGCAATCAATGAATTTAAAACATTATTAGAGTCTCCAATCCAAGCAATATTCAATTTTGAAATCGGTTTTTTTTTAATTTCCTCAACTGTAAAAATATCAGATAAAATTTGAGTAGGATGGGATGATGGACTCAATCCATTGATAATTGGTATAGACAGATGTCTTTTGAACTCCTCTAATTTCTTATCACTATCTGTTCTTAACATAAAAGCATTACCAAAATTTGACAAAATTTTTGCTGTGTCCTCTATGCTTTCACCACCCTTTGACAAGTGTAGTTCGTCAGGTCTTAGTGTTAACGTACTTCCACCAAGTTGTTTGATTGCTAAATAAAAGGTCAACCTGGTCCTTAGGCTAGATTTTTCAAACATTTGTATAAGCAATTTACCTTTTAAAGGCGACTCCTTATCTATTTCTAAATTATTTTTTTTTTTTCTTAATTTTTTTCTTTTTTTTGCATCAATCAAAATTTTTTTCAAATCTTTGACCGGAATATCTTTTAAATCGATAAAATGTTTTATCATGAGTATTCCTTACAAACTTTATTTAAAATTTTTAAGGCTTTTTCGATTTCTCTTTTCTTTACATTAAGAGGCGGCAAAATTCTTACAACATTTTCAGCAGCTCTTATTGTGAGTAACTTATTTTGCATAAGTTTTTTAATAAAATTTGTTTGATCTTTATATAATTGCAAACCAATTAAAAAACCTCTACCTCTTATTTCTTTAATTATTTTTGGAAAGTCTTTTTTCAGTTTATTCAATCTTCTATGAAAATATTGAGAATTTTTTTTAACATCGTCTAAAAATTTCTTTTTAGTTACTACATCCATCACAGCACTACCAATTTTCATTGCTAATGGATTTCCTCCAAAAGTTGAGCCATGAGTTCCGGCTGTCATAGCGGAGGCTACTTTTTTATTCATTAAAACTGCTCCAATTGGAAAACCACCTCCGATTCCTTTGGCAATAGGAACAATATCCGGTTTCACTTTTGATCTTTCGAAAGCAAAAAAATCTCCTGTTCTACCTATCCCACATTGAACTTCATCTAGGATTAATAATATCTTTTTTTTATTACATAATCTTCTGAGACCTTTTAAACATATATCTGGAATAGTTTTAATTCCTCCTTCTCCCATAATGGTTTCTACCATGATAGCTGCTGTTTTTTTGGTAATTATTTTTTTTAGTTTTTTATGATCACCAAAATTAAAATGATCA
>CACAKN010000015.1 GCA_902533075.1 uncultured Pelagibacteraceae bacterium | reverse complement strand
TATTTTGTAATATTAGCAGCAGGAAAAAGTAAGAGATTTAACAAAAATATAGCCAAACAATTCTATAATTATAAAAATAAAGAGATTATTGATCACTCAGTAGAAAAGGCTTTAAATTCCAAGCTTTTTAAAAAGATAATAATTGTAACTAATAATCTTAATCATTTTAAAAAAAAGAAATACCCAAAACTAATTAGAGTCATAAAAGGTGGTAAAGAAAGATCAGATTCCTCTTTAAAAGCTTTAGAATATATAAAAAAATATAAGCCTCTAAATGTTTATATACACGATGCAGCAAGGCCGAATTTTTCAACAAAATTACTTTATAATATTTCAAAAAATTTGAAAAAAAATAAAGCTGTTGTTCCTTTTGTACCTTCTAAAGACTCAATAAAATACAAAATTAAAAATCAAGTATTTAATCTCAATAGAAATAATTCTTTGTTAACTCAAACCCCTCAAGCCTATAGATTTAAAGAACTGTATAATCTTGCACGTAAGGAAAAAAATAAAATTAGTGATGAAGCTTCTCTTTTTCTAGATAAAAATTATAAAATAAAATTCATTTCAGGAGAAAATAAAAATATTAAGATTACATTTCTAGATGATATAAAAACTTCAGAAACTTATTTTGGTATTGGGTTTGATTTACATAAATTAATAACAAATAAAAAATTATATCTAGGTGGTATTAATATACCATTTCATTCAGGTCTCGAAGGTCATTCAGATGGAGACGTAATCTTACATGCAATTATCGATTCTATTTTAGGTGCTACAAGAAAAAAAGATATTGGTACTTATTTTCCTAACACAAAAAAATTTATGAATATAAGATCACCTCAGATGCTAAAACCTATTACAGATAATTTAAATAAATCTAATTTTTTTATAAACAATCTTGATATAAATTTAATTTGTGAAAAACCAAAAGTTTCAAAATACCGAGACAAAATAATTAGTTCGATATCAAATCTAATGGGTATAAATAAAAATCTTATAAACCTAAAAGGAAAAACAGTAGAAAAATTAGGTTTAATAGGAAAAGAAAAGGCAATAGCTTGCGAAGTAATAATTTCAATTACAAAATATGATTAAGGTTTTAAATACGTTATTAGTCACGATGTTTGGTATAGGAAAAGTTCCAATAATACCTGGTACTTTTGGATCACTAGCTACAATAATCGTTCTTTACTTTTTTTTTCATATTTTAAAGATATCTTCTGATATTATATTGATTGGTTTAATAATTATTTTTATCTATTCTTTTTCAGCTATCGCAGGACATATCAAAGATAAAGAAAATAAAGATCCCAAAGAAGTAGTTATTGATGAATTCATTGGTCAATCTATTCCAATTTACCTCTATGAAATCTCACATGGAACAGAAAAATCACCTGATGAGGCATTAATTTTTTATGGTGTTTGCTTTATATTGTTTAGATTTTTTGACATAGCAAAACCATTTCCAGTAAGTTTTTTTGATAAAAATTTCAAGAATAGTTTTGGTGTTATTATGGATGATGTTTTTGCAGGGTTTTATGTTATTTTATCTTTAATTTGTTTTATGGTTTTAAGTGGTTATCTGGTCAAATGAAATCTTTAGTAAAAAAACTAATCAAGAAAAAACTTAAAATTTCATTTGCAGAATCTTGTACAGGTGGATTACTTGCCAGCTCAATAACTTCAATAAGTGGGTCATCAAAAATATTTAATTTAGGTTTAATTACTTATTCAAATACAGCAAAAATTAAATTTCTAAATGTAAATAAAAATATTATTAAAAAATATGGTGCTGTAAGTCATGAATGTTGTTTTGCAATGGTTAATAATTTATCTAAAATATCTAAAGCTAACATAAATGTTTCAATTACTGGCATTGCAGGTCCAAATGGTGGTACAAAACAAAAACCTGTTGGTCTTGTTTATATTGGAGTAAAAAGAGGTAATAAAACACAAATAAATAAGTTTTTTTTTAAAAATAAAAAAAGATCGTCTATACAAAGAGCAACTGTTAAAAAAACTTTAAATTTAATTCTAAGAATTTCCAAATAATTCTTCAGCCCTCTTCTGGAAAGCATCAGCAATTTTATCTAAACCAAATTGAAAAGATTTAGTCATAACTATATTCAAAAATTTATTTTCAATCTCAAAATCAATATCAAAAAAAATTTCTGTTCCATTTTGATGTTTTTTAAAATGCCAAGTATTTTCAAGATGGTTTAATGGTCCACCGATATTGGTAACTTTTATTATACTTTCTTTTTTATTAAACTTAACATCACTTTTATAAGTATCTTTAAATGGTCCCTTACCTATTGTTAAGTCAGCAATTATTAATATAAAATCTCCTTCGTTATTTCTTTCATACACTTTTGCATCTAAACAAAAAGGAACGAACTCTGGGTATTTTTCTATATCAAGTACTAAATCAACTAATTGATCTTTATTACATTCAATTAATCTCTTAACTGAAGCCTTTGGCATTAATTAATATTAATTCTATTTTGTTGAAGTTTAGCAAAATCTTCATCTGCATGATAAGAAGATCTTGTTAAAGGTGATGATGAAACTAACAAAAAACCTTTTGCTTTAGCAATAGTTCCAAGTTCTTCAAATTCTTGTGGTGTGTAATATCGCTCTAAAGGAAAATGTTTTACAGATGGCTGAAGGTATTGACCGATAGTTAGAAAATCAACATCAGCAGATTTAAGATCATCCATTACCTGCAAAATTTCATCTTTGCTTTCACCAAGTCCGACCATTATTCCAGATTTTGTAAAAACATTTCTATTAATTTTTTTTGCATTTTTTAAAAGTTCTAATGAAGCAAAATATCTTGAACCTGGTCTTACTTTTAAATAAAGACTTGGTACAGTTTCAATGTTGTGATTAAATACATCAGGGTTAGCTTCTAAAACTTTTTTATAAGCCTCACCCTTTCTTAAAAAATCAGGTGTTAAAACTTCAATTGTTGTATTTGGATTTGTTTTTCTAGTTTGATTAATTACATCATAAAAATGGTTTGAACCGCCATCCTCTAAGTCATCTCTATCTACTGAAGTAATTACAACATGTTTTAAATTTAATTTTTTAACTGCTTGAGAGATTTTTATAGGTTCAAGTTCATCAAGTTTATCTGGCTTACCTGTTTTGACATCACAGAAAGCACATGCCCTTGTGCAAGTATCACCCATGATCATAAACGTTGCATGTCTTTTACTCCAACATTCTGTAATATTTGGGCAGTTTGCCTCCTGACACACTGTTACTAAATTATTTTGATTTACAATAGTTTTGGTTAAAAAAAATTCACTACTATTCGAAAGTTTAGATCTTATCCAATCAGGTTTTTTTTTAATTGGGTTGATTGGATTTTTTACTTTTTCAGGATGTCGTGGTTTAATTTTCATCTTTAATTATATAAATTTTTTCATTTTTTTTGCCTAATATAAATCTTTCTCTAATTAATGTTTCTACATAATCAAGATCAAGATTGTCACTTAATAACGAATTTCTAAAATCCAAGTCTTGAATTTGATTAATTAACAAAATTTCCTCTTTTTTTAGCTTGTTAAGAATTTGTTTTTTTTCAAAATGAGAAATAAGACCTCTTTGTCCCGACATAAGATTAAAAAAAACATACAAAACTATAAATGTTGTAACTAATAAAAAGTAATTATTTTTTAATCTTTTAAGCATTAACGAATCTTATTCATTATAGCTTTTTTTCCAAGTTCTTCTTCAATTCTGATTAATTGATTATATTTAGCAACTCTCTCAGATCTTGCTAACGAACCTGATTTGATTTGGCTTGAATTTGTACCTACAGCCAAATCAGCTATAAAAGTATCTTCACTATCGCCAGATCTATGGGAAATTACGGTGTTAAATCCAATAGTTTGTGCAAATTTAATTACATCTAGAGTTTCTGAAACGGTACCAATTTGGTTGAGTTTAATTAAAATGGCATTTGAGGACAAATTTAAAAAACCCTTTTTAAGTCTTTCTAGATTAGTAACGTAAAGATCATCACCAATTATTTGAATTTTGTTAGTATGCTTCATAAATTTACTCCATGAAACCCAATCATTTTCAGCAAATGGATCTTCAATTGATTTAATCTTATATTTTTTAATTAGTTTATTGTATTCTTTAATAGAATTTTCAGTAGAAATAAAATTTTTAGAATGAATAGAATATTTGTTTCCTTTGAATAATTCATTTGCAGCAACGTCTAAACAAATTGAAACATCTTTGCCATTGATAAAGCCTGATCTTCTAATTGCTAAGACAATCAAATCTAATGCTTGTTTATTGCTATTAATCATTGGAGCAAAACCTCCCTCATCTCCTACAGAAGTCGATAATCCATTATTTCTAATTATCTTATCAAGATTTTTAATTACTACGAAACAAATCCTCATTGCATCTGAAAAATTTTTTGCTTTATCTGGTCTAATCATAAATTCTTGAATTCTCAAACCATTATTAGCATGTACACCACCGTTAATAATATTCATGAGTGGATATGGTAATTTAAAATTTTTTTTAACAAAGAAGGTTTTATATAAAGGTAATTTTTTTTGGCTAGCTGAAAGTTTTTTAACTGCCATTGATACTGCTAAAATCGAATTAGCTCCCAATTTAGTTTTTTGTCTTGTTCCATCTAAATTTATCATTAAAGTATCAATTCTCTCTTGATCGTGAATACTATAACCCTTTAAATTTTTTGAAATTTTCGTATTTATTAAATTAATAGCTGTAAGAACACTCTTTCCAAGATATCTGTTATTATTTTTATCTCTTTTTTCATATGCCTCATATGATCCAGTTGATGCACCAGATGGACAAATTGCAGAGGCACTTTTATTTTTTATAAAGACTTCTGCTTCTATTGTTGGATTACCCCTACTGTCAAAAACTTGACGTGCTCTAACTTTTAAAATTTTACTCACTAATTTTTTATTAAATTATCTATATCTGTTAGTTGTTTTAATAAATTTTCTAATTTATTTAAAGGAATCATATTTGGACCATCAGATGGTGCATTATCTGGATCTTGATGTGTTTCAATAAAAACACCTGCAACTCCTACAGCGACTGCTGCTCTTGATAAATATTCAATAAATTCTCTTTGACCACCGCTAGCTTCACCAAGTCCACCTGGTTGTTGTACTGAATGTGTGGCATCAAATATTACAGGATATCCATTTTTTGCCATTATGGGTAATGACCTCATATCTGAGACTAATGTATTGTATCCAAAACTAGCACCTCTTTCTGTTACTAAGATATTTTTATTTCCTGAGTCAGAAATTTTTTTAGTAACATTTACCATATCCCACGGAGCTAAAAATTGACCCTTTTTGACATTTATAATTTTATTTGTTTTAGCTGCAGCAACTAATAAATCTGTTTGTCTACACAAAAAAGCAGGAATTTGGATTACATCAACATGTTTAGCTACAATAGAACAATGTTCTATATTATGAACATCTGTTAAAATTGGCACATTTAATTCATTCTTAATTTTATTAAATATTGGAAGCGAAGCATCTAAGCCTGCACCTCTTTTACCTTTTAAACTTGTTCTATTAGCCTTATCGAAAGATGTTTTGTAAATAAATCCAATATTAAATTTCTTTGTAATCTCTTGTATTTTTCCCGCCATATCCATTGCATGTTGCTCTGTCTCTAATTGGCAAGGACCGGCTATAATACAAATTTTACTATCATTTGATATTTCTATATTTCCGCAACTAACTTTTATACTACTCATTTATGATTTTTTGATGCCTTGATAAATGATGAGAATAATGGATGAGGAGCCAAAGGTCTAGATTTAAATTCAGGGTGAAACTGTACACCAATGAACCATGGGTGATTTCTAAGCTCGATTATTTCAGGTAACTCACCATCAGGAGATAAACCAGAAAATTCCATCCCATTTTTCTCAAATTTTTGTTTATAAGCAATATTAACCTCGTATCTATGTCGATGTCTTTCTTTAATTATATTTTTTTTATAAATTTTTTTGATCTTTGAATTTTCTTTTAATTTTGCATCGTAAGAACCTAGGCGCATAGTTCCACCTAGATCTTTATCTGTTCCTTTGATCTTTTTTCCATCTTTAGTCCACTCATTAATCAAGCCAATTATATGCAATCCTTTTTTATCAAATTCACTTGAAGTAGCTTTTTTTAATTTTAGTTTATTTCTTGCGAATTCTATTATAGCCATTTGCATTCCATAACAGATTCCAAGAAAAGGGATGTTATTCATTCTAGCAAATTTAATAGCTTCAATTTTTCCTTCAGTTCCTCTTTTACCAAAACCTCCAGGTATTAATATTCCAGAAATATTTCTTAGTTTAGATTTAATTTCTGATACCTTAAGTTTTTCAGAGTCAATTCTCAATAAATTTATTTTTACGTTATTTTTAATGCCACCATGTGTAAGTGCTTCATCAAGAGACTTATAAGCATCCTTTAATTCAACATATTTACCAATTAAAGCTATGTTTACTTGTTTTTTGTTTTTTAAAATAATTTTTGTTATTTTTTTCCAAGGGGTTAAGTTTACAGGTCTTTTAGATTTTAATCTAAAATAATTTAAAACTTGTAAATCTAATTTTTCCTTAAAAAAACTTATTGGAGCCTCATAAATTGTTTTTACATCAACAGTTTCAATAACATTTTTTATATCAACGTTACAAAATAATGATATCTTTTTTCGATGTTCCAAAGGAATGGGTCTTTCCGATCTACAAATAATTATATCAGGTTGAATACCTATGCTTCTAAGCTCTTTAACAGAATGTTGAGTTGGTTTAGTTTTGATTTCATCTGACGATTTTAAATAAGGAACAAGAGTTAGATGTATAAATAATGCATTTTTTTTTTCTATATCATTTGCAAATTGTCTTATTGCTTCAACAAAAGGTAAACTTTCAATATCACCAACTATTCCACCAATCTCACAAATAACAAAATCCTCTTTAGATGAATCGTTTTTTATAAACTCTTTAATTCTATCTGTTATATGAGGAATTACCTGAACAGTTTTTCCTAAATATTTACCTTTGCGTTCTTTTTTTAAAACATCATTATAAATCATTCCAGTTGTGATATTATCTGATCTCTTTGCTGATACACCTGAAAATCTTTCATAGTGTCCTAAATCAAGATCTGTTTCAGCACCATCATCTGTCACATAAACTTCACCATGTTGAAATGGACTCATTGTGCCTGGGTCAATATTTAAATATGGATCAAGCTTTCTAAGTCTTACTTTGTATCCTCTAGATTGAAGTAAGTATGCCAATGAAGCAGAAGAGAGACCTTTGCCTAAAGATGAAACCACGCCGCCCGTGACAAAAATAAATCGCGCCATGGAAGAATCTTATAGCGAATAAAAAAGTAATTGGAAAGTATTAATTATTATTTTCTGGAATTGCTGGTGTATCCTCGGTTTTTTCCTCAACTGTATCTAAAACTGACGATGTTGGGGCTAATTCCCCCCTGGAAATAATAGTAAGTCCTAAACTACAAATTATAAAAAGTGTTGCAACTATGGCTGTTAATTTTGTCATAAAATTTCCAGCAGACCTAGAAAACATAAAGCTCTCCTGAGAAACTCCAATTCCCAGAGCTCCTCCTTCTGATTTTTGCATTAAAACAAGTAGAACTAAAACAAATGCAAGTATGATGTTTAAAACTAATAATATATTTTCCATGGAGGGTTAATTATATGTTTTTTTGATTATATCAATAAATTTTTTTGAATCTTGAGAAGCACCCCCTACCAAGAATCCATCAATATTATTAATGGATTTTAATTCTTTGATATTTTTTGGATTTACAGATCCTCCATATAAAACTTTAGAATTTCTTATTTTTTTTTTAATGAAATTAATAGTGTTAAATAAGTCTTTATTCTTAGGAATTAAACCTGTTCCAATAGACCAAACTGGCTCATAAGCAATAATGATATTTTTTTTGTTTTTTATCTTAAATAAACCAGATTGAATTTGTTTGTTTAAAACTTTTTTTGTAATTTTTTTTCTTTTCTCTTGCAAAGTTTCACCAATACAAAAAATTACTTTAAGACCTGATTTTAGAGCACTTCTAATTTTAAGATTTATTAATTTATTGTTTTCACCTATAGATCTATTTTCTGAATGTCCTAATATTATATATTTAGCGCCTACACTTTTTAACATAATCGAATTTACAGAACCTGTGAAGGCTCCATAACTTTCATTTTCATGACAATTCTGAGCTCCCACTTCAATACGACTATTTTTGAGTTTTTTGGACATTGGGCGAATTAACGTGTTAGGTGGACAATAAATAATTTTCGTAGATTTATTTTTTTTGAAAGTCTTGAAAAATTTAATTACTTTATACACTGAATTTAGAGAGTTTAGACCTCCAAACATTTTCCAATTTGCAATAAAGTATATATATTTATTTGTCATCTGGTTAAATTTAATCTATAGCTTTGCTTTTTATAGATCAATAAATTTATAGTAATGATTAGTAGTTTCAGAAATTTTGCAAAAACTAAGTTTGCAGGCATATTGGTTTTTATCATGATTATCCCATTCGTTTTTTGGGGTATGGGCAGTATGTTTAGTAGTGGAAATACAAATACAATAGTAAAAATTAATAATACAAATATTTCCACAAAAGAGTTCATCGATTACTTGAATAATTCAGGGGTGCCAGAAAAAACAATTGGAGATAACCTTGATAATAATATTATTGAGGAAATGTTATCAGGATTAATTTCTACAACTTTACTTGATTTAGAAGTTAAAGATTATAAAATTTTAATTACTGAGAATACATTATCTAGAAAAATTAAAAATAATAAAAATTTTCTTGATGAAAATGGAAACTTTCAAAGATTAAAATATGAAAAATTTTTGCTTGAGAATAATCAATCTGCTCCAAGATTTGAATTAAGTTTAAGAGGCCGGGAATTACAAAAAAATCTATTTGACTATATAGGTGCAGGAACTGTTTCACCAAAATTTTTAGTAAATAAACTTTATGAAGAAGAAAATAAGAAAGTCGAACTAGAATTTATTGATCTGAAGTCATTTTATAAAAAAAAAGAGACTTTTACTGATGATGATTTAGAAAAATTTATAGCTCAAAATAAAGATCAGCTTAAAGTTGAATATCTTGATTTTAAATATGCAGTAATAAATCCAAAGAATTTGATTGGTATCGATGAATTTAATCAAACTTTTTTTGATAAGATTGATCAAATTGAAATTGATATCTCTAATGAAATGACGTTTGAAAATATTATTTCAAAATCTAAAATTGAACCTGTAAAAATAAAAAATTTTATCTTTTCACCAAAAAAAAATGATATTGAAAAAAAAATTTTTGAACTAAGAAATAACAAATTTGATATTTTTGAAAATGGTGACGATTATATTCTTTATCAAATTCAAAATATTAGTGAAAGAGATCCTGATATATCAGATAATCAGACAAAAAATGAAGTTTTAGAATTAGTCTATCAAAAGAACAGATTTGAATATAACAAAAAATTATTTGACCAAATTAGTACCAAAAAATTTGATAACAATGATTTTGTAACAATGGGTAAAGATAAAATTAACACTATTAAATTAAATTCTATTAAAGATAATAAAAAATTTAATATAAATGCAGTAGAAATTTTATATTCTCTTCCAGTTAACTCATTTACACTTATAAATGATGATAAAAATAATATTTATTTGGCAAAAATTACTAAATTTGAAAATAAATTAATTAATGACGAAAACAGCTTAGCATCAGATTACCTGGATAAACAAAATTCAAATATTAGAAATAGTATGTTAAAATCATATGATTTATATTTAAATAGTAAATATGATGTTGTTTTAAATCAAAAAACTATAGAACGAGTTAAGAATTTCTTTAAATGATAATTAACCGAAGCTTCAAAGAATTTAAGTTTCGACATAGAAGCAAGAAAAATCAAATAATTTATACTTCCAAAAAGGTAAAAGATGATTCTGAAGTTTTAAATTTAATTGATAATTTTTTAGATGAAAAAAATAGTTTCATATTTGAGTCTGTTGAAAAAGGTAAAATCAAAGGTAGGTACACAATATTTGGAAAAAATCCTGACAAGATTTGGGAATTTATCAATAAAAACTCATATTTAATTAAAAAAAATAAAAAAATTAAATTAAAACAAAAACCAGAGTTTCTAATTGACAAAATAATTGAAGATTTCAAATTTGAAACACCCAAAAATTTACCTAAAATTTGCTCTCTAATTTCTGGGTATTTTTCATATGATTCAATTAGATATATCGAAAAAATACCAAATAATTGTAAAAATGATCTCAACTTGCCAGATGTTAGATTGTTACGACCTAGAACATTAATTATCCATGATAATTTGAAAAAAGAAATATTTTATATATGTAATATTTTTAAAGATGAAAAAATTACAAATTATCAAAAAAAATATAAAGAAATTCAATCTGATCTTTTAAATTTACTCATCCAATCTTCAATAAAAAATATTGATACAAAAATAAATAAATATTCAAAAAATATAAAAGTTAAATCAAATACTTCAAAAAATAGATTTTTATCAATGGTTAATAAAGCAAAAAAATATATAAAATTAGGAGATATATTTCAGGTAGTATTAAGTCAAAGATTTGAAGCTAAGTTAACAAAAAAACCAATAGATATTTATAAGAAACTAAGAGTAACTAACCCTTCACCTTTTATGTTTTTTTTTAATTTTGATGATTTTCAGATAATTGGTGCAAGCCCAGAAATTTTAGTAAGACTTAGAGATAATAAAATTACTGTAAGACCCATTGCTGGAACTAGACCAAGAGGTAAAACAAAAAAAGAAGATCTTTTTTACCAAAAAGATCTTCTTAAAGACAAAAAGGAACTTTCAGAGCATCTAATGTTATTGGATTTAGGTAGAAATGATGCTGGTAAGGTTTCAGCAATAAACTCTGTTAAAGTAACTGAAAGCTTTATAATTGAGAAATATTCGCATGTAATGCATATAGTTTCCAATGTAGTTGGAAAATATAATAAGAAATTTTCAAAGTTTAAATCACTTTTAGCTGGTTTCCCTGCAGGAACTGTTTCAGGTGCTCCCAAAATAAGAGCTATGGAAATAATTGATGAACTAGAAACAACAAAAAGAAAAGTTTATGCGGGTGGAATAGGATATTTTTCTGCAAATGGCGAATTTGATACGTGTATTGCTCTAAGAACTGCAGTTGCCAGAAAAAACAAATTTTATGTCCAGGCTGGTGCAGGAATAGTTGCAGATAGTAAACCAATAAAGGAATATGAGGAAACAGTTAATAAAGCCAAAGCCTTAATAAATGCATTAAAATGAAAAAAATAATTTTAATTGATAATTACGACAGTTTTACATTTAATCTATACCATTATTTGTCATCTTTAAAAATTAACGTAGATGTAATTAGAAATGATCAAATTTCATCAAAAGAAATAGTAAAAAGAAAATATGATAAAATAGTAATCTCACCAGGACCAGGTAATCCTAATCAATCAGGAAATTGTCTGAAAATTGTTAAATCTTTATATAAAAAAATACCTATACTTGGTGTTTGCTTAGGTCATCAGATAATAGGACAAGTATTTGGTTCTAAAATTGTTCAAGCAAAAAAGTTGATGCACGGAAAAACAAGTAAAATAATATCAAAAAAAATTGGTTTATTGAAGAATCTTCCTAAAACTTTTGAAGCTACTCGTTATCATAGCCTAATTATTGATAAGAAATCACTGTCAAAAGATCTTGAAATTACTGCTGAAACTAAAGATGGGTTAATAATGGGTGTAAGACACAAAAAACATCATGTTCATGGAGTGCAATTTCACCCTGAAAGCATTAAAACTAAGATAGGTATTAAAATTTTAAAAAACTTTATTAGAATTTAAGTTTAATGAAACAATTTATAGAAAAAATTAAAAATAAAGAAAATTTATCTTTTGAAGAAAGTAAAGCAGCTTTTGAATTGTTGATGGAAGGCAAAGCTGAGGATCAAGAAATATTTGATTTTTTAACACTTTTATCAAAGAAAGGTGAAGGTTCCGATGAAATAGCCGGTGGAGTTTTTGTGCTTAGAAATAAGTCTAAAAGAGTAAATATAGAAAATTGTGTTGATACATGTGGTACTGGTGGAGATGGTATGAATACGCTTAATATATCAACAGCCTCTGCATTGTTACTTGCAAGTATGGGTGTAAAAGTAGCTAAACATGGTAATAAGGCAGTTTCGTCTAAATGTGGATCTGGTGATGTTTTGGAGGCTTTAAATATAAAAATAAATTTAGAACCGAATGATATAGAAACTCAAATTAATAAGAATAATTTTGGTTTCATGTTTGCACCCAACTATCATAGTGCAATGAGATTTGTTGGACCAACTAGAAAAAAAATTGGGAAAAGAACTATATTTAACATGATCGGACCATTAAGTAGCCCTGCTTTAGTAAAAAGACAAGTGGTTGGTGTCTTTGATAAAAAGCTTTTAAGAATATTTGCAAATGCTTTAAATAACTTAGATATTAAATTTGCTTGGATTGTAAATAGCAAAGATGGTTTAGATGAAATTTCACCTTATGCTAAAACAAATGTAATTCAATTAAAAGATAATGAGATTTCTGAAATTGTTATTGACCCTAAAGAATTAAATGTGAATGCAGATAAATTTGAGAATCTTGTTGGCGATGACGCAAAATTTAACGCAGATAAAATGATTGATATATTCAAAGGTCGAGATAATGATTTTTCAAAAGCTGTTTGCTTAAATGCTGCTGCAGGTCTTATTGTAAATGAAACCCATCAAAGTTTTACTGAAGCATATAATAATGCAAGAGAACACATTTTATCAAATCAAGTTATTAAACATTTAGAAAAAATTAAAAATGGCTGAAAATGTTCTTGAAAAAATAATTAATAAGAAAATTGAAAAAATAGTAAATCTAAAAAAAACTATTTCACTTGAGTCATTAGATGAATTAATCAATGCAAATAAAACATTTATTAATTTTAAAGAAAAAATCGAAAATAATATTAAAGAGGACAAATATTCAATTATTGCTGAAATAAAAAAAGCTAGCCCTTCAGCTGGTGTTATTATCAAAGATTATGATCCTATTAAAATAGCTAACATATATAATACTAATAAATCTACCTGTTTATCAGTTTTGACTGAGGAAGATTTTTTTTTAGGAAACATGATACATATTAGCAAGATTAAACAAAAAGTTAGTTTACCAATTTTATGTAAAGACTTTTTTGTAGATAAATTTCAAATACCTTTGGCAAAAAGTTACGGAGCTGATGCAATATTAATTATATTAGCTGGTGTTAATGATAAACTTGCTGATGATTTATATATCGAAGCACTTAACTTAAACATGTCGGTAATTGTTGAGGTTCATACTGTTGAAGAAGCAAAGAGTGCCTTAAGATTTAAAGATGCTTTAATTGGAATAAATAATAGAAATTTAAAAACTTTAAAAACTGACATTAATACAACTTTTGATATTCATGATGTTTTAGTTGATCACCCTGGTCCATTAATTTCTGAAAGTGGAATTAAAACAAAAAATGAACTTTTAGAACTCTCAAACAAAACTTCTATTAAAACTTTTTTAATTGGTGAATCACTTTTGAAAGATTTAGATAATAATTCTATCTTTTCCGTTCTTTAATCAAATAATCCTCTATTTTATTAGCTTTTTTTACTATTGTGAATTGTAGAGAACTTTTGTAGAACAGATTTTGTACGATATTTGTTCTTATGCTAACAAAAAAACAAAAAAACCTGCTTTTATTTATCAACAAGAAGTTGAGAAGCTCTGGTGTATCTCCTTCTTATGAAGAAATGAAAGAGTCTCTTAATCTTAAATCTAAATCAGGAATTCATAGATTAATAAGCGCATTAGAGGAAAGAGGATTTATTAAAAGACTTGCTCATAAAGCAAGAGCATTAGAGGTAATTAAATTACCAGAAACTGCTTCAGCAAATGATATTTACAACAGTTTTTCACCCAGTGTCATCAAAGGTGGATTAGATGAAGAAAAACCTATGTCTGATGATAGAGAAGTACCTGTTTTAGGAAAAATTGCTGCTGGAACACCCGTTGAAGCTATTCAAAATGAAGTGTCAAGAATTCCCCTGCCTAGTAATCTAGAAAAAAATGGTGATTATTTTGGTCTTAAAGTTCAGGGAGACTCAATGATTGAGGCCGGAATTAATGAAGGTGATACTGTTATTATTAAAAGAACTGATACAGCTGATAATGGAAAAATAGTTGTTGCATTAATTGATGAACATGAAGCAATGCTTAAAAGAATTAGAAAAAAAGGTAAAGTGATTGCGCTTGAAAGTGCAAATAAAAACTACGAAACTAAAATTTTTGGCCCAGATAGAGTTAAAGTACAGGGCGTATTAGTATCTTTATATAGAAACTTCTAGTAAAATAGTCTAAACATTTTTAATGAAAAAAGTAGCAACAAGATTTGCTCCATCTCCTACTGGGCCCTTACATATTGGTGGTGTTAGAACAGCTTTATTCAATTGGTTATATTCTAAAAACCAAAAAGGAGATTTTTATTTAAGAGTTGAAGATACCGACAAAGAAAGATCAAAAAATGAATATAAAGATCAAATAGTTAAATCTCTCAAATGGATTGGTATTAATTATGATGGAGAAGAATATATACAATCGAAAAAAGTTGAAAATCATATAAAAATTGCAAATGAATTACTTAAAAATGGTCATGCGTATAAATGTTATTGCTCAAGTGAAGAAATAGAAGAACAAAAAAAAAGAGCAAGACAAAAAAAAATTCCTTACATCTATGATAGAAAATGGAGAGATAAGAAAGAAACTGATGCTCCAAAAGATATTAAACCAGTTATTAGGTTCAAAAGTAAGACAGACGGAACATCTATATTAAAAGATTTAGTTCAAGGCGATGTTGAAATTGATAATAATACTATTGAAGATTTTATTATCTTAAGAAATGATGGAACACCAACATATAACTTATCAGCATCCGTTGATGACCATCAAATGAATATGACGCACATTATTAGAGGTGATGACCATAAAATAAATACTTTTAAACAAATACAAATTTATCAAGCAATGAAATGGGAACTACCTTCATTTGCTCACATACCTTTAATTCACACAATTGAAGGAAAGAAATTATCAAAGAGAGACAAGGCCTCTACGTTGGATGATTACTCTAAAATTGGTATTATGCCGGATGCTCTTAGAAATTACCTTCTAAGATTAGGTTGGTCTTATAAAGATAAAGAAATATTCACTTTAGATGAAAGTATTAAACATTTTAATCTCGAAGGAATTGGTAAATCTCCTTCAAAACTAGATATGAGTAGAATTTTATCAATGAATGAGTACTATATTAAAAATATTGATGAGAGTGAGTTATTTAATCAACTATCCGATTACAGCAAATTATATAAAAGTGAAATTAAATCAGATAAAAAAGATAAGATTAAGAAGTCTCTAACTTTCTTAAAAAATAAAGCAAAAACGCTAGAAGATATATTTAATAATAGTCAATATATTATGGTAGACGAGGTTAATTTTGACCAAGATGATATTAAGTTAATTGATGATAAGGCCAAAAAAGTCATTTCTGATTTCAATACTCAATTTAATAGTATTGATAAATTGAGCAAAGAAACATTAGAGCCGATAGTAAACGAATTGATTAAATCAAACGATACTAATTTTAAAGGGGTTGGACAGCCTTTAAGAATAGCTTTAACAGGTTCAAAGTTTGGACCTGGAATATATGATATAATTATTTCTCTTGGAAAAGAAGAAGTTACAAAAAGATTAACCAATAAGAAACTTGGTTAATACCGAGGAGGCTTCATCAGAAGATGAGGTTTTTGATCTGATTTTAGTTAAAGTTTCCTCACAATCTTTAATTTGTTTTTTCATTAATTCTGGATTTTTTAAAAAGTAAACAACAGAATTGTAAATCTCTTTAGCATTACACTCTTTTTGTATTAATTCTGGAATTATTTCTTTGTCATTTATAATGTTAATAATGTTAGCAAATTTTATTTTGACCAACATTTTAACAATAAAAAAATTCAAAAAATTCATTTTATAGATGATTATAGAAGGAACTTTTGCATTACAGATTTCAAGAGAAACTGTGCCAGATTTAGAAACAGCAAAAGTAGATTTATTTAGTATTTGTTTTTTTATATTCTCATCAGAAATAACTTTAACATTTTTTACATTTACATTATTAATCTTTTCACTAATTAAATTCCTATTTTCATTAGTTGTATGAAATACAAAAGTTAAATTATCAAATTTTGTATTCATCATATTTATAAAATCAATTAATACAGGTAAAAGTAAATTTACTTCCGACGATCTACTGCCAGAAAAAAGAGAAATAATTTTTTTATCATTTGATATGATACTAGATAGATCTATCTTAGCTTTAGTTTCATGTTCTAATAATGGATGTCCAACAAAAGTATTTGGGATATTTTCTTTGTCAAAATATTTTTTTTCAAAATCAAATAATAACAAAATATGATCTAAGAATTTTTTAAACTTTTTAACCCTTCCCTCTCTCCAAACCCAAACTTGAGGAGCTACGTAATGTATTATTTTAATATTAGGATTAATACTTTTTACTTTTTCAGCAACTCTCAAAGTAAAATCTGGACTATCAACACTAAATAAAATGTCAGGATTAAATTCAATAATCTGTTTAACAGTTTCATTAATTTTATTTCTGATTTTGAATAAATTTAAGATAACACTGGTAAAACCTATATAAGTTATCTCTTTAAGATCATATATTGATTTGATGCCTAGTGAATTTAAATGAGCACCTCCAACACTTAAATATTCTATATCAGAATGTTTTTTTTTAAGTTTATTAATTACAGTAGATGCTAATTTATCTCCTGAAGGTTCACCTGTTAATATGAAAATCTTTCTCATTTTACCAAGATAAACATCTTATTTTTGTTAGCAAATTTAACACATTTAGTTTTATCTATAAAAACGTGTTGTTTGCTTTTTATAACAATGCCTTTTAATCCAGCTATCTTACTTTGTTTTAAAGTTTTTAATCCAATCGTTGGAAGGTCTATTCTCAAGTCTTGTTTTTTTTTTGGAAACTTAACTAAAACACCATGATTTCTAAATTTTATACTTCTACTTTTTTCAAGCATTTTTTTAGTTCCACCTTTACCTTCTATAGAAACAACTTTTTTATTTCTAACTACAACTCCTTGGCTAAAATTATATTCTCTTAAACTATTTAAAGTTTTAATTGCTTTTTTAATATCAAATTGGTCTTGTTTGTTTGGTTTAAATTTTGAATAATTACCTTTTTTTAATGAAAGTTCAGCGTTAAATTTAAGTGAATTTTCAGTTTTGATATTATTTTGGGCTAATATTTTAATGATTTCTTTAAGTATTGCTGCATCACCAAGCTTCGTTGCTTTTATAATTCTTGGAATGTAATAAATACCTTTGAAGTCTAATTTCAGTTTAGAAAAGTTTGGTTTATTTACCTTTCCAGCAAATAAAACTTTTTTACAGTTATTTTCCTTAAGAATATTAATAATTTTACCAAATTGACCTATAGAAACTGAATAAGATTTTCTATCCCTTTTGAACTTCTTTGATTTTGACAAATCAATTATCAAATATTTAATTTTTCTTTTTTTGACAGTTTTTAGAATTTCCTTTGGAAATTCAGTATCACCAAAAATTAATCCTATCATTTTACGAAAATGGTGTGCAAATAGATCTTTTTTTATCTTTTGTTATAAAGTCAATTACATTTTTTACTAATGGATTATCATGAAAAGAGCCATTTAATTTACTTATATTTTCATTAATATTTTTAGTAGCAAAAATCTCTTTATAAGCTTCACTTAAGCCTAAAATATGCTTGTTTTCAAACTTAGCTCTCCTTAGACCTATTAAGTTTAATCCTTGTAATGAATTTCTATTTCCAGTTGATAATCCATAAGGAATTACGTCATGCAGCACACCTGTCATCCCGCCAATCATTGCCATTTTTCCTATTCTTGTGAATTGTTGAACTGCAGAATTTCCTCCTATAACAACGTTATCTTCAATAATTGCATGTCCGCCTAATGGAACATTATTTGCAATTATTACATTGTTTCCCACCTGACAATCATGAGCAATATGCGATGAAATCATAAATAAACAATTATTTCCAATAACTGTTTTGCCACCTCCACCAACAGTCCCTGGATTTATTGTTACATATTCTCTAATCTTATTATTATCTCCAATTATCAGATTAGTTGGTTCTCCAGCATATTTTAAGTCTTGTGGGTCGTTGATAGAAACAAAAGGGTATATCTTGTTACCTTTACCAATTTTAACATTTCCAGAAATATTTACATGTGATTGAATAACTGTATTTTCTCCAATCTCAACGTTAGGACCTATTACACAATACGGTCCTACTTGAATATTTTTATCTAATTTTGCTTTTGAATCTATGATTGCAGTTTTGTCTATCATCTATTGTTTTTTATAAACTCTCTTAAACTTTTAGCAGGATATCCCATAACTTTTGTATTGTCAGGTATATCATTTATAACACCGCTGCCACCCCCTATTTGAACATTGTTTCCAACTTTTAAGTGACCTGAAACACCAGCCTGACCACCAATCATAACATTATTACCTAACGTTGAGCTGCCAGCAAAACCAACTTGACCTGCAATAATGCAATTATCTCCAACTTTATTATTATGAGCAATATGTACTTGATTATCTAAATATGTATTCTTACCAATTATAGTATTTGATAATGAACCTCGGTCAATTGTAGAGCCACATCCAATTTCACAGTTTTCGTTTATTATAACAATTCCAATATGAGGATATCTTATGTTTTTTCCATTATTAGGAAAAAAACCAAAACCCTTTTTACCTATAACACATCCATCTAAAATACTTACATTGTCTTTAACAATTGTGTTTCTAATAATAACATTGGAACCAATGGAACAATTTGAGCCTATAATTACATTTTTTTCAATGATTGTGTTGTGACCAATTAAACAATTTTTTCCTATTTTTACGTTTTTGCCAATTAAAACATTTTTTCCAAATTTTACCTTTTTTTTTAAAGATGTTTTAGAAATATCTTTTGCAGAGTCATCAAAATCATCAACTATTGATTTTGGGTAAAATTCCTTTGTAATTTTTGCCATTGTTAATAATACATTTTTAACAATAATTTTTTTGCACGAACTTGGTAAAAACTGGGAAAGATTATCTAGAG
Source organism: uncultured Pelagibacteraceae bacterium (assembly GCA_902533075.1). Classification (GTDB taxonomy): domain Bacteria; phylum Pseudomonadota; class Alphaproteobacteria; order Pelagibacterales; family Pelagibacteraceae; genus Pelagibacter. The sequence goes on along the minus strand of CACAKN010000015.1, from coordinate 2,445 downwards.
TAACACAATATGATGCTTTTGTTTTTAATGCTAATTCAGAATAACTTTTGGAATGAAAAAAAGTTAAATCTTTATTAGTAGCATTCACTAAATCTGAGACATTGTAAATTTTATCATTTTTAAAGTTTTTTTTATTCTCAATATTTATTTTACTGAGTAATTTTTCTATATTGTAAGGACCAACATTTTTAAAAAAAGGATTTAACATTAAGGAATATTTATCAAAATTTTTTATATTCCTTGTATCAACAAATATTACTGATTATTTTCTATCAACAATAGTAGCAGACCATTGAGCATCGGCCATTTTCTTACCCTCTACGTACGCATCTCCTTTATATTTCCAAACTCTACCATGAGATCTAATTGCTTCAATTTTAAGTTCTAGTTTACAGTCAGGTATTACTGGATTTCTAAATCTTGCCTTTTCAACACTCATTAAAAAAACTAGTTTATTATCATAAGTTTCTTTATCGATTCCATGTGCAGTTAATGCCGCTGCTGCTTGACCAAATGCCTCAACAATAAGAACTCCCGGCATTACAGGCTGGCCTGGGAAATGTCCGTTAACGTAAAATCCATCTTTTTTAACATTCATAATAGCAGTGGCAGAATGTAATTTTTTGATATCCCTGAGCTCATCAATTAATAACATTGGTTCACGATGAGGTAATAGTTCAATAATTTGTGACTTAGTTAAATTCATTATTCTATTTTCAATTTTTTTATATCTTTATTGAATAAATCTAAAATATTTTTTGTCGCATCTAAATTACTTCTTCCGATAAGAAGATTTTCTTTTTTAAGAATTATACTTATTGAATTATCTTTAGCAAATTTTTCTAAAATTGGTCTTAGTTTATTTGTAAATTCTACTCTAGCTTTTTCTTTGTACATCCTTAAATCATTATTTTTTTTTTGAATTATTTGATTATATTCATTAACATTATTTTCTATATCATTTAATTTTTTTTGGTATTCTTCTTTATTTATTACATTCTTTTGAGCCAATAATTTTTTTTTTTGCGTATCAAGTTTTTTGCTATAATCTTGAAATTCAGAATTAATTTTTTTTGTTTTATCTTCAACATTTTTATTAATTAATTTTCCTGCAGAAGAATTATTAAAAACGTAGTTTAAATCTATAAAAGCTATTTTACTTTCAGCAAAAACATTACTAGATATATTAATTAACATTAACATAACTATTAAAAATGTTTTTCTGAACATTAAAAAGTTGTACCTAAATTAAATCTAAAAGTTTCAGTTTTATCAGAAGATTTTTTATTAATTGGTTGTGATAATGAAAAACTTAGTGGACCAATTGGTGTTAGTAAATCTAGGCCAATTCCTGTTGAACTCCTAATTTCACTTGCATCATTGATAGAATCATCATAATCAACACCCCATACATTTGCAAAATCAATGAAATAAGAAAAATCCATATTTTCAACAGTACTTAATATTCCTGGTAAATTAGTTGAAAGATTTAATGCTGAAACATAGTTACCTCCAATATAATCAGAGTTATCAATTGGTCCAACTTTACCTCTTTGAAATCCTCTTAATCGATTGTATGGAACTTGAGCTCTTTTAGATATCCTAACATCTGAATCATTTAAAGAATGGACTGACTTAAAGTAAAAACTTGCTTTGCCTACCATATTACTTGTATCGTTAAGTTCTTTATATTGAGTAAATATAAATGTGTTAGTTAATTCACTATTATCTGAAATTAATGGAACATTTTGATAAAATGTAGTTTTGTTACCAGACGAAGGTCTATAACCCGAGTCTCTAATGTCATAAGCTAAGCCATAATTAAAATAAAAATCATCATAACTTCCCTCTTGTTTTTTCAAATTTGTTGAAGCTGTTGAATTAGTTTCAAGGTCTTCAAAAGATAAGGCTAATTCAGGGCTAAAAAATAAATTTTCTTTTTGTTCAAAACTTGTTCCTACAGAAAAGCCAATATCAGATGTTTTATAACCAAAATTTGTAAGATTATCAGTAGTTGTTGTATTTACTGAGGTAAATAATGTATTATCAGTATAATTAAAATTTGGTTTAGAATATACAAATCTTCCTTTTAAACTTTCTTCTGAAACTTCAAGATTTGTGTCTAGATTAATACCTTTACCAAGAAAATTTTTTTCTTTAATTCCTCCACCAATAGTCGAACCTGCTGTACCAACGCCTGCGCCTAAAGAAATTTCACCAGTTGGCCTTTCTTCGACAATTATATTAACTACCTTAGAATTCGCATCTGAACCTTCAGAAATATCAGATTTTACAGATTTAAAGATTCCCAACGATCTTATTTGATCCAAAGATTTATTAAAAAGTAGCTCATTTAGAGGATCCCCTTCATCAACAATAAGTCTATTTCTTACAACTTCCTCGATAGTATTAAAATTTCCTAAAATATTAATTCGTTCAACATAA
>CACAKN010000014.1 GCA_902533075.1 uncultured Pelagibacteraceae bacterium | reverse complement strand
CTTCTGTAAAAGGTTCTTTTCGAGCAAAATCATAATAGAAACCATTTTCAATTACTGGGCCAATAGTCACCTGTGTGCCTGGATATAATTCTTGAACAGCCATAGCCATAATATGCGCAGTATCATGCCTAATAACCTCTAATCCCTCAGGATCTTTTGCTGTAAAAATTTTAACAGAACTGTCTTTGTTAATTGGAAAATATAAATCTCTTAATTCTCCGTCTACACTCATTACTAATGCTTGCTTGGATAATGATTTACTTATTTTTTCTACAATTTCTAATCCTGTTACTTCTTTAGGAAAATTTAAATTTTTTCCATCTGGTAATGTAATAATAGGCATTTAATTTAGTAATCTTTTATACTCTGAATAAGTAGAAAAACACATTTTTTCAACATTAAATTTTTTTATTACGTTTTTTCTTCCCTCTTTACCTATCAATTTAAGTGAAGACTCATCCATTGTAACTGCTTTTATGATTTTTTTACTCAAAGCTATTGCATCCCCTGACTCGAATAAAAAACCAGTTTTATTGTCTATTACTGTTTCATTAGAACCACCAATATTACTTGCTATTATCAATTTTTCCATTGATTGTGCCTCAACCGCAACCCTCCCAAAAGCTTCTGGTTCAATAGAAGCTGAAATAACAATATCTGAAACTTTATATGCTAAAGCCATATCATCACAATGATCTACAAACTTAACTTGATTTGTTAATCTATGTTGCTCTGTGAGACGAATTAATTTTTTTTTATACAGATCTCGACCTTGGTCACTACCTAAAATGACAGCATGAAACGCCTCATAACCTAATTCAACTTTTACTAAATTAATTGCTTCAATAAACAATTCTTGTCCTTTCCAAGAAGTAAGTCTTCCTGGCATTAAGATTATTTTTTTTTCTTTATTTATTTCCCAATCATTAAGAAGTTTTTTTTCATCACTTTCAATTTTGGTAGAGGAGTCAAAGTAATCGACATTTATACCTCTGAAAATGACGAGAAATTTTTTTTTGAGTCCTAAAAAATCAGAATAATTATTTTTAATATGTGAAAAAATAAAATTTGATCCAGCAATGATAAGATGAGACCTTACCATAACTGAATTATAAAGTTTTTTAAATTTTCCACTAAAATTATAAGTACCATGAAATGTAGTTACGAATTTTCTTCTTGTTAATTTGGTTGCAATTAAACAAGACCAAGCTGGAGCACGACTCCTAGCATGCACTATTGAAATATTATAATATAAAATTATTCCTATTAAAAAAATTGAGTTGATAATAATCATTAAAGGGTTTTTACTTTGTACGGGCAATCTAATTAATTTTACTTTTTCTTTATTTATAAATTTTATTAATTCTCCACCACTTGTAACAATAAATGATTTACAATTATTTTCTGGAAGATAATGAGCAATATCATAACAGCCTGTTTCAGCCCCTCCATAACCTAACCTTGGTATTACTTGTAAAACTTTTATATTAGACGACATTAAATAAGATTATATAATAAAGGACTTAACTAATAAACTTTTATGACAAATTTTAATTATTTAAAGATAAACAAGACCAGAAAGATCAGATATTTAAAACATACCAAGAAAAATGCTACTTACATAGTTTTTTTACATGGTTTCATGTCAGATTTAGAGGGAAAGAAACCTAAAGTATTTTTAAATTTTGCAAAAAAAAATGACCTTGGTTTCTTAGCATTTGAATATTCAGGTCATGGAAAGTCTTCAGGAAAATTTACAAACGGTAATATTTCTAAATGGTCAAATGAAGCAAAATTATTAATAAATAAAGTTATTAAAAAAAATAAAATTATTCTAATTGGTTCAAGCATGGGTGCATGGATTGCTTTGAATCAATTTCGGCATTTTAAAAAAAAAATAAAAGGTTTTTTGGGGATAGGTTCTGCACCTGAATTTCTGGAGGGCTTAATGTGGAATAAATTTTCAAAAAAGATGAAAAATGAAATAAATAAAAACGGAATTATTCAATTAAAATATGGTGATTATGTATATCCAATCACTCTTCAACTTATAAAAGACGGTAAAAAAAATAAAGTTTTGAATAAAAAAATACATCAAAATATTAACATAACGATGGTACACGGCAAAAAAGATAAATCCGTACCTGTTAAATATTCAAGAAATATTCTTAAAATATTTAAAAATTCAAAAAAAAAATTAGTTATCGTAAAAAATGGTGATCATAGTTTATCATCACCTAAATGGTTAAAATTATTAAAAAAAGAATTAAAATTAATTATTAACTAACTTCTTTGACTTTTAAGTTTAGAGAAATTGGATTTTTTTGCTTATCAACCATTTCTTTTGGACAAACTTGAACAAAATTTTTAATTTCCGATGTAAAGTTATCAATAATTTTTTTAGATAATAATGATCCTGTTTCATCGAAATGCTCTTTAATTAATTTCTTTAAAAATGAAATCCAATAATCTGTTTCAACACTTTGCCATATTACTGAGTCTGTATTTACTTTTTTTTCAAATTCTTTTGATTTGTCATAAATAAAAGCCATTCCACCAGTCATACCAGCTGCAAAATTATCTCCCACATCACCAAGTATAACAACTGTTCCCCCCGTCATGTACTCACACCCATTAGAGTCACAACCTTCAATAACTGTTGTAGCGCCTGAATTTCTAACAGCAAATCTGTCTCCAGCTTGACCAGCTGCAAAAAGTTTACCAGATGTGGCTCCATAGAGTACTGTATTTCCAATAATTGTATTTTCATTAGATATCAAATTACTTTCTTCAGAAAGTTTTATTGTAATTGTAGCCCCAGACAATCCTTTTCCAACATAATCATTTGCATCACCTTTAAGATTTAACTTAAGCCCTTTTGAAGAAAAAGCTCCAAAAGATTGCCCTGCAGATCCCTTGAAATTTAAAGTAAGAAAATTTTCATCCAACTTTTCATAGCCATATTTTTTGTATAGAAAATGTGAGATTCTAGTTCCGACAGCTCTATTGGTATTTTTAATAAAAAATTCTTTTTCTACTTTTTCTAAATTATCTAAAGACTTTTCGATTTCTGGCCAAATTTTCTGATCTAATGTATCAGGGACTTTGTTAATATCTAAATTCTCACAATATCTTTTATTATTACCAGGATCAGCTTGAACAAATAATGGATTTAGGTCTAAATCATCCAAATTTGGAGAAGCTTTGCTTACCTGCATTAACAAATCAGTTCTTCCAATAATTTCATTTAACGATCTAAAACCAAGACCAGCTAGAATTTCCCTAACTTCTTTAGCTATAAAAGTGAATAAATTGACAATTTTGTCTGGTGTACCTTTAAATTTTTCTCTCAATTTTTCATCTTGAGTGCAAACACCAACTGGACAAGTATTTGAATGACATTGTCTTACCATAATACATCCCATGGCTACTAAAGCTGTAGTTGCCACACCATATTCTTCAGCTCCCATCATTGCTGCTATTACAACATCTCTACCTGTTTTAATTCCTCCATCTGTTCTTAAAGTTACCTTGTGTCTTAAATTATTTAAAGTGAGAACTTGATTAGCTTCTGTTAGACCCATTTCCCACGGTATACCAACATATTTAACGCTTGTTTGAGGTGTTGCACCTGTGCCACCGTTATGACCTGAAATTAAAATAATATCTGCTTTTGCTTTTGCAACTCCAGCAGCAATTGTTCCTACACCTGATGAAGCAACTAGCTTCACACCAATTCTTGCTTTAGGATTTATTTGTTTTAGATCATAGATTAGTTGAGCAAGATCTTCAATTGAATAAATATCATGATGTGGTGGTGGAGAAATTAAAGTTACTCCTGGAGTTGAATGTCTTAGTCTTGCAATTTCATCTGTAACTTTAAAACCTGGCAATTGACCACCTTCACCTGGTTTTGCTCCCTGAGCAATTTTAATTTCTATTTCATTGCAATTATTTAAGTAATTAATTGTTACTCCAAATCTTGCAGATGCAATTTGTTTTACTCTTGAATTTGCACTATCACCACTATTCATTATTTTAAATCTTTTTTCATCTTCACCACCTTCACCACTGCATGATGCTCCTTTTATCCTATTCATACCTATTGCTAGGGTTTCATGCGCCTCTTTAGATAAAGCTCCATGGGACATACTTCCACTACCAAATCGTTTTAATATTTTTTCTATTGGCTCGACTTCTGATATTTCAATTGAAGGCCCTAATTTTTTTTTTCTAAAATTTACTAAATCTCTTAAATTAATTGGTGGCAAATTATATATACCTTCAGCATACTTTTTATAAGTATCATAAGAATTAGAACCCACAGCACTTTGCAGTAAATGGATGAGCCTACCTTGATATTGATGGGTTTCGCCATTTTTTCTATATCTATATATCCCTCCAATAGGTAAGACAGTTTCTGAGCTCTCAAAAGCTTCTTTATGAATTTCCCTAATCTTTTTTTCAATCCCAACCAGACCAATGCCTGAAATTTTTGATGTAACACCTGGAAAATAATCATCAACTATAGTTCTACTTAATCCAACAGTTTCAAAATTACACCCACCTCTGTAAGAACTTAAAACAGAAATACCCATTTTTGACATTATTTTTAGAAGTCCAGCATTAACTGATTTAATATATCTCATTACACATTCATCAAAGCTAAATTGACCAAAAAGCTTTTTTGAATGCCTATTATATAAACTATCAAAAGCTAAATAAGGGTTAACTGTAGTTGCACCAACACCAATTAGTGTTGCAAATGAATGTGTATCTAAAGCTTCTCCAGACTGGACATTAATTGAAACATATCCTCTTAATCTTTTTTCTATTAAGAATGTATTTATCGCTCCTACACATAATAACATTGGCATTGGTAGTTTTTGTGAAGAAAGGTCTTTATCACTAAGAATTAATTGCGTCACACCTTGTCTAACGGCAATTTCAGCTTCTTTTTGAATTTTTTTTATTGCATTTGTAAGATTGTCATCCTGAGAAAATGTGCAATCTATTTTCACAGAATTTTTACCAAAAAAATTGATAAATTTATTAAATTGTGAATTTGATAAAATTGGACTATTTAAAACATAAATATTTTCTTTTGTTAAAGTATCAAAATCTAATATATTTCCTAGATTTCCAAATCTAGTTTTTAAACTCATTACTTTATTTTCTCTAAGTGAGTCAATTGGAGGATTGGTTACTTGACTAAAATTTTGTCTAAAAAAGTGATATAATGGTCTGTACCTATCAGATAAAACTGCTAATGGAGTATCATCTCCCATGGAGCCAGTTGCTTCCTTAGCATCCTCTGCCATTGGGTGCAAAATAAGCTCTAAATCCTCTAGACTTATTCCAAAAGTATACTGTCTCCTTCTTAAACTTTCCCCTTCAAAAATAAATTTTTCATTTGAGATAGATAATTTTTCATCCAGATCTACAATTTGTGAATTAAAATGTTTGAACTCTTTTGCCAAATAATCTTTAATTTGACTATTAGAAAATATTTTTCCCTTTTCAATTCTAACTCCAATAATTTCTCCTGGACCCAATCTTCCTTTTGATAAAATTTTCTTTTCATTTAGCTCTATCATTCCTGTCTCAGACCCAGCAAAAAGCATTTTATCTTTCGTAATAGCATATCGAAGAGGTCGTAGACCATTTCTATCATTAGCTGCTATTACCCACTCATTGTCTGTTGCTGCTAAAGCAGCAGGTCCATCCCAAGGTTCCATGGTGCTATTTAAAAAGTTAAACAATTGTTGGTGACTTTTTGGGAGTGTTTTATTTTTTTTTGACCAAGCATCTGGAACTAGCATTAATTTTGCTAAAGGAGCTGATTGACCTGATTTATTTAATAACTCAAAAACATTATCTAAAGCCGCTGAATCCGAAACACCTTTTTGTATAACAGGCTTAAGATTTTCTACATTTTCAAATAAAGGACTACTCATTTCTTGCTCATGAACTTTCATCCAATTTTTATTTCCCTTGTAAGTGTTTATTTCCCCATTGTGTGCTATTGCTCTAAATGGTTGAGCTAAACTCCAACTAGGAGCTGTATTAGTCGAAAATCTTTGATGAAATATTGCATATCTTGAAACAAATCTTTTATCTCTTAAGTCTAAATAAAAGTCAGATATTGCTTCAGCTAAATAAAGACCTTTGTAAATAATCGATTTTGAGCTTATTGAACAAATATAAAAATTATTTAAAGATAGCTCTAAAGCTTTGTTTTCAATTTTTTTTCTTGTTTCATATATTTTTCTTTCCAAATCTTTATCTAATAAATTTGGGACATTGGATTTGAATAAAACTTGAATTATTTCTGGCATTGTTTGAAGTGCCTTTTCACCCAAAATTTTAGGATTTACTGGAACTTGTCTCCAACCATAAATACTAAAGTTATTTTTTGTTAATTCACTTTCCACTATAGTTTTACAACTTTCTTGAGAAGAATAATCATTCCTGGGTAAAAAAATCATTCCCACACAAATTTCTGAGTCATCATAATGATGTCCCGTTACCTCTATTTTCTCTATAAAAAAATCTTTTGGAATTTCAACATGTATACCTGCCCCGTCTCCTGTTTTACCATCAGCATCAACTGCTCCTCTGTGCCACACAGCCTTTAATGCTTGAATTCCATACTCAACAATATCTCGAGATTTTTTTCCTTCTGTAGATGCTATAACTCCAACACCACATGCATCATGTTCCATTTCTTTTGAATAAACACGATTATCAGTTAATAATTTAAGATTCTTTTTATAATTTTTCATTAAGCAACTTTTATTTTTTTAAGCTCAAGATTTTCAAGATATTTTTTCATAGCTGAGGCTGCATCTCTACCATCCTTAATAGCCCAAACAACAAGTGATGCACCTCTAACTATATCTCCTGCAGCAAAAACTCCTTTTAGATTTGTTTCCATAGTATTAAAATTTGTTTTCAGAGTTCCCCATTTTGTTACTACTAATTCTTTTGAGTCAAACAAGTGTGGTAAGTTTTCAGGATCAAATCCTAGAGCTTTGATAACCATGTCAGCCTTAATTTCAAATTCTGAGTCTTTCTTTATTTGAGGCTTTCGTCTACCTGAGTCGTCAGGTTCACCAAGTTGAATTTGATCAACAATTAATTTTTCTATCTTATTCGTACCTTTAAATTCTTTTGGACTTGATAACCAAACAAATTCAACACCTTCCTCTTCAGCATTAGAAACTTCTCTCGCAGACCCCGGCATATTTTCTCTATCTCTTCTATAAAGACACTTGACTGACTTTGCTTTTTGTCTTACCGAAGTTCTAACACAGTCCATGGCAGTATCACCACCACCGATAACTACAACATCTTTTCCTTCAGCATTTAAAATTCCTCTATCAAACAATTCAACCTTATCTCCTAAGCCTTTTTTATTTGAGGCTGTTAAAAATTCCATCGCTGGAAAAATATTTTCCAAATCATTTCCCGGTAGGTTTATCTCTCTTGGTTTGTACACTCCTGTAGCAATCAAAATTGCATCATGCTTTTTTCTTAATTGTTCTAAGGTAGCATCTTTACCAACTTCGAAGTTTTGCATAAATTCAATACCACCATCTTTTAGAAGCTTTGTTCGTCTTTCAACTACATGTTTTTCTAACTTAAAATTTGGAATACCATAAATTAATAGACCGCCTGCACGATCGTAACGATCGTAAACAGTAATTTTATATCCATTCTTTCTTAACTGTTCAGCTGCTGCCAAGCCTGCTGGTCCTGCTCCGATAATACCAACGCTTTGATCTTTTTCATATTTTACCTCGATTGGTTTAACCCAACCTTGTTCCCACGCATTATCTGTTATGTATTTTTCAACCGATCCAATAGTAACGGTTCCATGGCCTGATTGTTCTATTACACAATTACCTTCACAAAGACGATCTTGTGGACATATTCTTCCACATACTTCAGGCATATTATTGGTGCTTTGAGATAACTCATAAGCTTCTTTTAGTCTTCCTTCTGCTGTTAATTTAAGCCAATCTGGAATGTTGTTACTAAGAGGACAATGAACTTGGCAGAATGGCACTCCACATTGAGAGCATCTACTTGATTGCTCTTGAGCTTTTTGCCTTATGAAGTCATCATATATCTCATTAAAATCATCTTTCCTATTACTAACATCTCTTTTAGGTGGAGTTTGTTGACCTATTTTTACAAATTTTAGCATTTTGTCAGTCATATTTTTTTTTGAATCATGGCAAAATATACATTGTTTTTTCAAGTAAAAGAATTATTTAGGTCAGTAATTATGACCTATATTTTATCAAAATTAGCTTAAAATATGGAAATTTTATATTTTGCATACCTAGTATGATTAAATCGAATTGTTTTAAAAGGATATTTTTTAAGTTACGACACTTATATGTTCCAAGATTTTATAGAAATTCTTATTCTATCAGCCATTCAAGGAATATCTGAATTTTTACCAATTAGTTCATCAGCACATTTAATTGTAGTGTCTAGCCTGTATGATCTTAAAACAAGTTCACTGTTAATAGACATAAGTTTACATCTTGGTTCTTTATTAGCAATAATATTCTTTTTTAGAAAAGATTTAATTAACCTTAAACGTAATCAAAAATTATTAAAACTAATCATAATTGGCTCAATACCGCTTGCCTTTTTTGGATATATACTACATTCAACTGAATTAATTAATCTTTTAAGAAATATTAAAGTTATTGCATGGACTACATTATTTTTTGGAGTCATTTTATACTTTGCTGATCAGAGAAAAATTAATCAAAATATTTCTTCTAATCTTAATATGAGGTCAATAATATTTATTGGATTATTTCAAATTCTTGCATTAATACCTGGTGTTAGTAGAGCAGGTATTACTATGACTGCTGCAAGATTTTTAAATTTTAATAGAGTCGACTCAGGTAAAATTTCATTTTTACTTTCCATCCCTGCCTTAACAGGAGCAAGTTTTCTTGGGTTAAAAGATATACAGAATGAAACTTTGGAAATTAATTTATTAGTAATTATTGCTATATTTTTGTCTTTTCTGTTTTCATATATAACAGTAAAATTTTTTTTAAATTATTTAAATAAATTTTCATTAAATATTTTTGTAATTTATCGATTAATAATTGCATTAATTTTATTGTCGATAATTTATTTTTAAACTGATCGTTTTGTCAAAGGTAGTAATTGTGATAATAAAACACCACTTAGTATAAAGAAACATCCTAATAAATTATTTACTCCTAATATCTGGTTTAATAAAAACCAAGCTGCAATTGTTGCAAAAACACCTTCTAAAGAAAAAATTATTGCTGCTGGAGCAGGTGTAATATTTTTTTGCGCATAAATTTGTAAAACAAAAGCAAATCCTCCTGAAAGAATTCCTGCATATAAAATTGAATCTATTTCATTAAAAATATTTTCGATTATAAATTCTTCATAAATTAATCCAATCACAAAAGAAAATATTGCTACTAATAAAGTTTGAATAGCACCTAAAGTTAAAGGTAAATTATATTTTGTAACTATTATTCCAGTAAAAATGATATGGGTACTCCAAAACAAAGCTCCTAATACAACAAGTGTATCACCAAGTCTTACTGTTGCATCGTGAAAATTCGTAAGTAGATAACCACCAATTAAACACAGAACTACAGAGGGCCACACACTCCAATGTATCGATTTTTTTCTAAATAAAAAAATTATTATTGGTACCATTGGGACATAAAAAATAGTAAAAAAAGCTGCGTTAGCTACATCTGTATACAAAAGAGCAACTTGTTGTAATGCTGAACCTAAAAAAAGAGATAATCCAATTAAAAAAGAGAGTGTAGCGAATGTTTTAAAGTCTAATTTAAACTCCGATTTAAACTTTTTTACCTCAAATAAAAATGCAAGAGGTACGATTGCCAAAAATCCAACAAAAAATCTTACAGCGTTGAAAGTAAAAGGACCTATATTATCCATACCTGTATCCTGGGCAATAAAAGTGGTTCCCCAAATAAATGTGCATAATAATGCACTTAATAATGAGAATGTTTTAGACATAATCTGTTTTAGACTGCTAATTTATAGGCAAAGTTTTTTCCTAAATTTTCTTTTAACTCATTATTAAATCGAGCAGCTTCTGCTCCATCAATAATTCTATGATCGTAAGATAATGATAAAGGCAACATAGTTCTTGTAACGAATTTTCCATCCAAAAAAACTTGTTTTTTTTCAGATCTCCCAACTCCTAATATCGCAACTTCAGGAAAATTTATAATAGGAGTGAAAAACGATCCTCCAATTCCACCTAAACTTGTTATTGTCATGGATCCACCAAATAATTCTTTTTTATCAATTTTAAGATTTCTACATTGATCACTAAGATTTTTAAGTTCAGAACTTATCAGATTAATATTCTTATTGTCTGCATTTCTTAGTTTTGGAACCATTAAACCATGTGGAGTATCCACAGCTATTCCAATATGATAATATTTTTTAATAGTCATTTTTCCACCATCAATATCATCTATAGAGCTATTAAAATTAGGAAATTTTTTCAATGAAGCGGTCAAAGCTTTGACAATAAAAGCTAAAGGTGTAATTTTTTTTTTTTCTCCAGTATATATATCTGTAAGTGATGTTCTAAATTCCTCTAGTTCTGTGATATCTGCTTCATCATGATTGGTTACATGAGGAATATTTGTCCAAGAATTCATCAAGTATTTTGATGACAATTTTTTAACTCTTGGTATATCTTTTATTTCTACTTCTCCAAATTCTGAGTGAGAGTATTCTTGTTTTATCTTTTCATTACTTTTATTCTCATTATTGATTAAGTTACTTGATTTCGAAGCAACAAATAATTTTACATCACTCTCAATAACTCTACCTTTGCGTTCACTGCCTGTAACTTGATTGATATCTACCCCAAGTTCTCTTGCGAATTTTCGAACCTTTGGACTTGCAGATGATATTTTAAAAACTTTATTTTGATCAGTTGATATTTTTTGAGTCTCTGGTTTTGCTTCCTGAGTTTTTTTAATCTCTTTTTTAGTTGCTGGTTTTTTTTCAACTTTTTCCTGTACTTCATCAATATTTTCTAGAATTAAGATTAAGTCACCCTTTGAAACTTTATCTCCCACCTTTGTTTTTAAAGTTTTAATTTTACCATTAAAATTTGAGGGAATTTCTACACTGGACTTGTCACTTTCTATTGTTATTAAAGGATCATTTTTTTTTAAAGTTTGACCTTCAGAAACTAAAACTTCGATCACTTCTACATCTTTGAATTCTCCGATATTAGGTACTTTTATCTCAATTTCTGACATTATAATTTTGTTGGCATTGGCTTATTAATATCAATTTTATATTTTTTGATTGCCTCTTTAGCGTACTTAGATGCTATGAGCTGTTCTTTAGCTAAAATACTTAATCCATAAGTTGTAACATGCTCCTTATCAACTTCAAAAAAATTTCTTAAATTTTTTCTAGTATCACTTCGTCCAAACCCATCTGTTCCTAGTGAATAAAAACTTTTTTTAACATAAGGTCTAATTTGATCTGAATTCATTCTCATATAATCTGAGGCAGCTAAAATAGGTCCTTCCGTTTTACCCAAACATTTTTCAACATAAGACTTCTTTGGTTCCTTATCTGGATTTAAAAGATTATATCTCTCTACTTCTAGACCTTCTCTTCTCAACTCATTAAAACTTGTTACGCTCCATATTTCGCTGTCTATTTGATATTCTTTCTGTAATATTTCAGCACCTGCAATCATTTCTCTCAAGATTGTGCCAGATCCCAAAAATTGAATTTTAGTTTTTTTATATTTATTAAATTCTTTAATTTTATACATTCCTTTTAAAATTCCTTCTTCGCAAGATTTATCTTTAGGCATAGCTGGATGAGGATAGTTTTCATTCATAGTTGTAATATAGTAGAAAATATTCTCTTTTTTTTCATGCATCCTTCTTAAACCATCTCTAAAAATAACTGCTAATTCATAATGAAATGTTGGATCATATGATACGCAGTTGGGGATCGTTGAAGCCATAAGGTGACTATGACCATCTTGATGCTGTAATCCTTCTCCTGCTAAAGTTGTTCTTCCAGCTGTAGCTCCGATTAAAAATCCTCTGGACTGACTATCTGCACCTGCCCATGCAAGGTCCCCTATTCTTTGAAATCCAAACATTGAGTAAAAAAGATAAATAGGTATCATCTCAATATCATGGTTTGTATAGGAAGTTCCAGCTGCAATCCAAGATGACATCGCTCCCGCTTCCGTAATTCCTTCCTCTAAAACTTGTCCGCTTTTTTCCTCTCTGTATGAGCTCAATTGAGCAGAGTCTTCAGGTTCATATTTTTGCCCCTCGTGAGCATATATCCCAACTTTTTGAAAAAAACCTTCCATACCAAATGTTCTAGCTTCATCTGGAATAATAGGGACCAATCGGGGTGCAACATTCTTATCTCTAAGTAGATTTGTGAGCATTCTCACTAATGCCATTGTGGTAGACATTTCTTTATTACCAGTTGAAACTTTCATATTGTCAAAAATATCCTTAGGAGGAGCTTTAATTGGTTTTGCGTAGGTAGTTCTTTCTGGAATAAATCCACCTAATTGAAGTCTTCTTTCTTTAATATACTTAATCTCTAGAGAATTTTTATCAGGTTTATAATATTCAATATTTTTTACCTGTTGATCAGTCAATGGAACATCAAATCTATCTCTATAATACATTAAGTCATCAACATCTAATTTCTTAGTCTGGTGTGTAGTATTTACACTTTCTCCACTTTTACCCATTCCGTAACCTTTAATAGTTTTAGCAATGATCACTGTCGGACTTCCAACATTTCTAGAAGCCTTATGATAAGCAGCAAAAACTTTATGTGGATCATGACCACCTCTATTTAATCTCCAGATATCTTTATCAGATAAACTTGATACTAATTCTTTTGTTTCTGGATACTTGCCAAAAAACTTTTCTCTTACATAGGCACCATCTCTTGCTTTCATAGCTTGATACTCACCATCAACTGTCTCATTCATAGTTTTTATAAGATGACCTGTTTTATCATTTGTTAATAATGAATCCCAATAAGATCCCCATATCACCTTAATAACATTCCATCCTGCGCCTCTAAAAATTCCCTCTAATTCTTGAATTATTTTTCCATTTCCCCTCACAGGGCCATCGAGTCTTTGTAGATTACAATTTATAACAAATATTAAATTATCTAATTTTTCTCTAGCAGCTAAACCTATAGCTCCCAACGACTCTGGTTCATCCATTTCTCCATCTCCAAGAAATGCCCAAACTTTCCTTCCCTCATCTTTTATTAAACCTCTATTAATCAAATACTTCATATATCTTGCTTGATAAATTGCTAGCATTGGTCCTAGTCCCATTGATACTGTGGGGAACTGCCAAAAGTTTGGCATCAACCATGGATGAGGATATGAGGATAATCCTCCGGGATTTACTTCTTGTCTAAAACTATCTAATTGTTTTTCATTGAGCCTTCCTTCAAGAAATGCTCTTGCATACATTCCAGGTGCACTATGTCCTTGAAAATAAACTAAATCTCCTCCAAATTTATTATTTTTTGCTCTCCAAAAATGATTCATCCCTACGTCATATAATGTTGCTGCAGATGCAAAAGTTCCAATGTGACCTCCAAGTTCAGGAAACTTTTTATTGGCTCTTACAACCATTGCTGCAGCATTCCATCTAATTAATGATCTAATTCTTCTCTCTATATTTTGGTCCCCGTTAGATTTTTTTTCTTCACTGACTGGGATTGTATTTATATATGGAGTATTTTGAGTATAGGGAATGTTAGCACCTTCCATATAAGCCTTGTTAATTAATTCTTTAATTAAATAATGAGCTCTTTTATTACCATCTTTTTCAATAACTGCCGACAGAGATTCAAGCCATTCATTAGTTTCTAAAGGATCCAAATCACCATCCTTGACAACTTGGATTATAGTTTTTTCCTCTTTTTTTAATTGTGATTTTTGTTCTTGATTTTTTTTTAATACATTTTCTGCTTCCTGAATTAAATTCTCAGTATCTTGTGGAATAACTTTTGACTCAGTATCTTTTGGAATAACTTTAGTTGGTGAAGATGCTTGATTAGAATTTAATATTTGAAGAATTAAATCTCCCTTTGAAACTTTATCACCAACCTTTACTTCTACAGACTCTATTTTACCAGAGAAAGTTGACGGTATTTCAACGCTAGATTTGTCACTTTCTATAGTTATAACCGGATCATTCTTCTCGATCACCTGTCCTTCTTTTACTAGAAGTTCAATTACCTCTACATTTTCAAAGTCACCAATGTCAGGAACTAATAATTTTTCTGTCATTTTTTAAGTTTTATACACCATAAAAATTCACTTAATTGCTATTTCTAACACATTCTGTCCAATTTTTAGACACTCTTTAAGTATATGCTTCAAAAATGATTAAAAAGTTATTAAAAGCACTAATTCAACCAAAAGTTAGTACCTATATAGATACTAGAACTTGGATACAAAAAATTTTATTAGAAGAAAAATTCGGAAAAATTAATTCCTAAATTTTTTCAACACATAAAGCTATACCCATTCCTCCACCTATACAAAGAGTTGCGCATCCTTTGCTTTTATTTTTTCTTTTCATCTCATGTATTAATGTAACCAATATTCTTGCTCCAGACGCTCCTATAGGATGACCAAGAGCAATTGCTCCACCGTTTACATTTACTTTATTCTGATCAATTCCTAGTTCACGAATTACCGCAATGCCTTGAGCAGCAAACGCTTCATTTATTTCAAATAAATCAATTTCACTCAAATTCCATTTTGCCTTTTTTATTGCTTCACGAACTGCTTCTATAGGTCCTAATCCCATTAAAGCAGGATCTATACCAACTGAGGCCCAAGACACTATTTTTACTAATGGCTCAATGGATTTTTTTTTAGCCTCTTCTAAAGTAGTTAATAATAATGCTGCAGCTCCATCATTTACTCCTGAAGAATTACCTGGTGTTACTGTTCCATTTTTTTTAAATACTGTTTTCAGTCTCTTTAAATCAGCCAATTCTAAGCCTGGTCTCGGATGCTCGTCTTTATCTAAAATATTTCCATTCTGATTTATTTTTATTAACTCATCATCAAATTTATTTTCACCAATAGCTATCTCTGTTTTTTTTTGGGAATTTAAAGCAAATTCATCTTGATCTTGTCTCGATATATCAAATTTTTTTGCAACATTTTCTGCAGTCATACCCATATGATAATTATTAAAAGCATCAATTAACCCATCATTTATCATTGTGTCTAACAATCTATCTTCTGAAATTTTTTTTTCCTCACGATAAAAAATTGAGTGTGGAGCCATAGACATATTTTCTTGACCTCCAGAAATTACATTTGTTGATTCCCCTAATTTAATTGATTGATAACCTGATATCACTGCCCTGAGTCCAGACCCACACACTTGGTTAATTATGTGTGCTGATTTTGAAACTGGTATACCAGCATTTATAGCTGCTTGTCTTGCTGGGTTTTGACCAACACCAGCAGTTAATACCTGGCCCATAATAACTTCATCAATTTCTTCTTTATCAAATTTAGCCCTTTTTAAAACTTCCTTTATAACTATTGATCCAAGGTGATGTGATTTTATATTCTTTAGTGAACCTTTATAAGTGCCTATAGGAGTTCTGATTGCACTGGCAATAACCACTTCTTTTGATTTATTGGTCATAAAATTTTTAAATTTATCTTATCCTTAAAATACACTAAAAATTAATATACTATATTAAATAAAATTATAAAATGCGCCTGTAGCTCAACTGGATAGAGCGCTTGGCTACGGACCAGGAGGTTCTGGGTTCAACTCCTAGCAGGCGCACCATTTAAGGTAAAAATATGATTAATTGGCTCTTTAAATCTTCTTTGCAAATGTCAGTTATATATTTCTTTATAATAATCTTTATAATTTTATTAATCTTAACTTTTGTATTATAAAAAAATATGTCTAAAGAATTTGAGCAAATAAGTTTAAAACCTGGTTTCATGAAACATAATGGGGGAGTATTATTTAGAAATATTTCTGAGACTGAATATGAATTTAAATCTACTATTAATGAAAACCATTTGAATGCGGCTGGTATAACGCACGGTGGCTACTTATCAGCATTAGTCGATGCTGGAGCGGGAACTGCTGCACATAGAACAGCCGAAAATGCACCGTGTGTAACAATTTCCCTCGAATTAAAATTTATTGGCGCATCTAAAATCGGAGATGAGGTTATTGGAAATGTAAAAATTCTTAAAAAAACTAGAACACTTGTGTTTTTATTTTGCGAATTGAAAACAAATAATAAAATTATTACCTCAGCGACTGGGGTTTGGAAAATTTTAAAAAATTAAACCCTCTGATTTAGGTCCTGGTGGATAAATCTTTTATTCAATTTTTCAGAAACAAAATTCTCAAAAGCAAAAAGTTTAAAATTTTGCTTTATTTTTTTGGATGCTTCCCACAACTTTAAGCTCATAATTTTTTTATTTAATATTATAGAAATAATTCTAATTATGTTAAACTAAGTTACATTATTAAGTAAAATGAGAACTTTTTACCCTCCGATTCGGTCATGTTTTAGTCTATTTTTGTTCTTTAACACCAACAACATCTGGTAGGTAAAAATTTAACTATACCAAAGATAGAAATGTCTAAAAATAAAATCACAGCTGTTCTTGGGCCTACTAATACAGGTAAAACTCATTTGGCAATTGAAACTATGTTGTCTTTTGACTCTGGTATGATCGGTTTTCCATTAAGACTATTAGCGCGTGAAGTATATGACAAAGTGATAAAAAAAACCGGCAAAGATAAAGTTGCTTTAATTACAGGTGAAGAAAAAATTATTCCACAAAATGCAAAATATTTTTTGTGCACTGTAGAGTCAATGCCAATCGACAAATACTTGGATTTTGTTGGAGTTGATGAAATTCAAATGTGTGCTGACAGAGAACGTGGTCACATTTTTACTGACAGATTGTTAAATATGAGAGGGAACAAGTTAACAATGTTAATGGGTTCTAATACTATTAAAAACATAATATCTAAATTAGATGAAGATATTGAATTTATTCAAAGAAATAGATTTTCTAAACTTTCTTATGCAGGTCATAAAAAAATTTCTAGAATTAATAGAAAAACAGCAATTATTGCTTTTTCTGCTGAAGAAGTTTATGCAATTGCAGAACTAATCAGAAGACAAAAAGGTGGAGCTGCTATAGTTATGGGATCTTTAAGTCCAAAAACAAGAAATGCACAAGTAGAACTATATCAATCTGGTGATGTTGATTTCTTGGTTGCAACAGACGCTATTGGCATGGGAATAAATATGGACCTTGATAATGTTTATTTTTCTAATTTAAAAAAATATGATGGAAAAAAATTAAGGAAACTTAATCTATCTGAGATTGGTCAGATTGCAGGCAGGGCAGGTAGATATTTGAATGATGGAAGTTTCGGGATTACTGGTGATTGTAAAGAAATAAAAGCAGATGAAGTTGATTTACTCGAAAATCATAAGTTTGAAGAAATTCAATTTTTATATTGGAGAAATTCAAATTTGAATTTTAATAATTCAATTTCATTAGTTAAGTCTTTAGATGAAAAACCTGACAAAAATTGGTTAAGAAAAATAAATGAGTGTGAAGATGAAAAAGCACTTAAATTTTTTTTAAAAGATAAGAGTTTAGAGAATATTGATTTAAATAAAGAAAAACTAACTTTATTGTGGGAATGTTGTCAAATTCCTGACTTTGTAAAAAAAATTTTTGGTAATCATTACGAAGTTATTGGAAATGTGTTTAAATATTTAAACAGTAAAAAGGGTAAAATTACTGATGATTATATGCGAGTTCAGCTCATGAAACTTGATAAATTAGATGGAAATGTGGATTCTTTATCAAATAGAATTGCAAATGTTAGAACTTGGTCTTATGTTTCAAATAAAAATAATTGGATAGAAAATCAAAATTACTGGATAGAAAAAACAAAATTGCTGGAGGATAAACTTTCGGATAGACTTCATGAGGAACTTACAAAGACTTTTATTGATAAACGAGCTAGTGTTTTAGCGAGAGGATTAAAACAAGATATGAAATTTCAAACAAAGATTTTAAAAAACAATGAAGTAATGATTGATGATCAATTTATTGGAAAAATAAATGGTTTAAAATTAGAGTTAGATTTGAAAAAGGGTGCTTTGGAAACTGATATAAAGTCATTAAAAAAAGCTGCTCGCCAAACTATTGGTCCAGAACTCGAAAAACGGATTGATAGTATTATAGAGACTGGGTTAATTGAAATTAAAGATGATTCTAAAATTTACTGGAATAAATTTGCTATTGCTAGGTTAAATTCTGGAAGAGATTATTTAAATCCTAATTTTGAATTAATAGTTGATGATATTTTAGAACAAGTACAAAAACAAAAGTTATTAAATTTTCTAGAAAAGTGGATTAAAAATAAAATTACAACAGTTTTAAAAAGTCTTATTGATTTGAAAAATCTAAAAGAAAAAAATTCATCAATAAAAGCACTTGCTTATCAACTTTATGAAAATAATGGAGTTTTAAAAAGAGAAAATGTTTTGGAATACTTAAATAACGCAGGACAAAATGAAAGAAAAATTTTAAGAGAACTTGGTGTAAAGTTTGGAAGATATCATATTTTTTTGTTCAGGTTGATCAAACCAGAAGCTGTGTCATTGAGAACTATGTTATGGAAAAATTATCATCAGAAATATTTTAATTTAAAACCACCAACTTTTGGATTAAATTTTTTAGAAGATAAAAATAAAAGTAATAAGGAATTCATGTTATTATGTGGATTTGAAAAATTTAATAACTATTTTATAAGGATCGATATTTTAGAAAGATTATTTATTCAAATAATTAATTCGAAAAATGAAAAAAATAACAAAGTGAAATTAGTGCCTGAAATGTTGAATTTATTAGGCTGTAACAGGGAAAATTTCAAAAAACTTATTAACAGTATGGGTTATAAGATAACAATTTCAAATGAGGAGGTTTTTTTTGAATACTCTCCAATTAAAAATACTAAAAGAAATTACAAAAAAAGTATTTCAAAGGAAAATCCTTTTAATATTTTAAAAAATTTAAAACTAGGGTAATCAAGATGTTTTTTAAAAAAGATAATATTAACGATAAAAATGACTATTTAATTAAAGTTGGAGCATTACTAATACATGCAGCTAAAATTGATGAAAATTATTCATCTGAGGAAGAAGATATAATTAAAAATACCTTAATTCAAATTGGGGCAAATAAAGAAGATATTATTTTTATAATTAAAAATGCAATCAAAAAAGAGAATGACTCAAATCAGATTTTAGATTTTACAAAAGAGGTTAAGAAATTATCAACAGAGAAAAAAATAAATATAATTGAAAGTTTGTGGAAAATAATTTATTCAAACAAAAAAGTTGATATTTATGAGGCAAATTTAATGAGAAGACTTGCAGGATTATTATATATTGACAGTAAAATAATGGGAGATATTAAAGAAAAAATTAGAGCCGAGGTTAAAAAATGACATACTTGGTCAATGATAAATGTATTAAATGTAAACACACGACCTGTGTTGATGTTTGTCCTGTTGATTGTTTTTATGAGGGAAAAAATATGCTTGTAATTAAACCCGATGAGTGTATAGATTGTGGCGTTTGTGAACCTGAATGTCCTATTGATGCGATAACAGCTGATACGGAGCCAGGAAGTGAAAAATGGTTAGAAATCAATAAACAATATGCTGAAATCTGGCCAAATATAACTGAAAAAAAAGATCCACTTGTGGATCATGAAAAATATACAGATGAGCAAGATAAGTTTGAAAAATATTTTAAAGAAAACCTTTAAAAAAAAAACAAAGAAAAAAACTGTTACTAAGCCTACTAAAAAAAAAACAAAAAAAATTACTCCACCTAAATTAAAAAAGACCAAAAAAAACTTAGTTAAAAAAGTAAAAAAAAAAATTGAAAAAAAAGTTGATGCAAAAATCAACAATTTGAGAATTTCAAAATCTAACGAAGTAAAACCTGAAATTAAAAAAGTTAAAAAGCAAGAGACTGAAAAACGTGAATATAAAGTTAAAGATTATGTTGTTTATCCAAAACATGGTGTTGGCCAAATTTCTGAATTCAAGAAAATTGATATAGGTGGTATCTCAGTTGAAACATATGTAATTAAATTCGAAAAAGATAAAGCTAATGGGATGGTACCAGTTAATAAACAGTCACACTTGAGGCCATTAGCAAGTATTAACCAAGTAAACAAGTGTATCTCAATACTTAAAAGTAAGCCTAAAATTAAAAGATCTATGTGGAGTAGAAGAGCTCAGGAATATGAAGCTAAAATTTCGTCAGGTAAGATTTATGAGCTAGCTGAAGTTGTAAGAGACTTAAATAAAGGTGAAGATTTGATGGTAGACCAGTCATATAGTGAAAGACAACTTTTTGAAAAAGCTTACGAAAGAATTTTGTCAGAATTTCAAATTGTGTTAGACACCTCGTTAGAAAATACTCAAAAAAAATTAGATAAAGCGCTAAAAAGAAATATTGTTGATCAAGTTAAAGCTACGCCAACATCACCTAGCACTACAAGTAATGATTTGCCTGTTGATGAGCCAATATCTGAAACAGAAGAAACGTTAGACGAATAAAAAAAAACGCCTCTCACACGTGAATCGTTATGAGAAGCGTTTTTAATAAAGAATACTAAGTTACTATCTTCTTCTTCTTTTTTTAGCTTTTTTCTTAGCTTTTTTCTTAGCTTTCTTTGCTTTTTTTCTTCTCTTAGGCATCTTTAGCTCCCTTTTTAGTTAAACGAATCAAAATGATTCGTTGTTATGTTATTTTTATTTTTTTATACACGTTATGTCAATTCTTTAATTGAAGTTAAAATTTTCAAAATGAAATTTTTAATAAAATAAAATTTTTATAATTTTAAAGTGTAAAAAAGTTAATGTTTATGCGCTTTATAATCAAATACTTTGCTTGATTAATAAAGTTTTTCTAAATCGTGTATATATTTTTCAAGAATTTTTTTTCTTTTTAATTTTAAAGTTGGTGTCAACATTCCATTTTCAATTGTAAATTCTTCCTTAATTAATTTAAATTTTTTAACTTTTTCTACTAACGATAAGTTTTTATTTAAATTTTCTAGATAATTTTCAATATTTTTTTTATTTTCCTCATTTTCAGTTACAATGAGAGCAACTAAATAATTTTTTTTGTCCCCATAAACAAAACTTTGTTTAATTTTTTCATTAAGACATAACAAATTTTCAATTTTAGAAGGTGAAATGTTATCACCACCAAGATTAACTATAATTTCTTTTTTTCTATCAGTTATCTTCAAATTTCCATCTTTAGTAATCTTTCCTATATCTCCTGTATGAAGCCATCCATCTTTAAGAATATCTTCTGTCTCTTTTTTCATATTCCAATAACCAAGCATAACATTTTCTCCTTTAACTAAAATTTCACCATCTTCTGCAATTTTAACCATATTGGTTTTAAACGGTGGACCCACAGTTTCTATTTTAATTTTTCCAGGAATATTACAGCTTACAACTGGTGAAGTTTCTGTTAATCCATATCCCTGCAAAGTTGGTAATCCAATGGAATTTAAGAATTCACCGATTTTTTGATCTAAAGCACCTCCACCAGATACAAAAGCTTTTAATTTTCCTCCAAACTGTTTTTTAATTTTTTTTCTAACCAATTTTTCACACAAAAAATTGATAATTTTTTCTTTTAAATTAAGTCTTTCATTATTGAGTTTTTTTGTTCCAAGTAAAATTGTATTTTCAATCAATTTCTTTTTGAGACCTTTTTGTTTTGAAAAATTTAAGAAAATTTTACTATATAAATTTTGATAAAACCTTGGCACCGCTGTCATTATAGTTGGTTTCGCAATCGACATATTGGGTAATAATTTTTCTAAACTTTCAGCATAGTAAACCTTTGCTCCTAATAATATTTGGACATACTGAACAGTATGTTCGTATGAATGTGACAATGGAAGCCAAGTCAAAAACACTGGAGAGTCTTCTTTAATTAAAGTTTCTAAAATTTCCCTTGCTCCCTCACAATTTGATAATATTCCTCCATGGCTAAGCATAACTCCTTTGGGATTACCTGTTGTGCCTGAAGTATAAATAATACAAGCAAGATCTTTTCTAGTGATTTCTTTATTATATACATCAAGAATATTATTTGTTTCTTTTTGAGAATATTTAAAAAAAATATTTTCTAGACTTTCAATTTTTTGATTAAAATTTTCTATTGATAAAACTTTTGTTTCATTTGGAATAAATTTTTCTATCTTTTTAAATTGAATATCATTTGAAACTATACATATCTTTGGTTTACAATCGTTAAGTATATATTCATAATCTTTTTCTGAATATGTTGTGAATAATGGGACCGTCACTCCACCAGCATTCATAATAGCTAGGTCCGCTATAAGCCATTCTGGTCGGTTTTCTGATAACAAGACACATCTATCACCTTTTGATAAACTTTTTTTTAAATGCTCAGCCAAAAAACGAATATTACTTTCAACTTGCTCCCATGTTAAAAAATTATCTTCACCGATTTTTAACCAATTTAAAAATGGCTGATTAGTTAATTTTTTTTTTTCTTTATACTTTAAAAAAAAAAGTTCTACTAAGCTATTAATCTTATTTAATTCCATAATTTGGTGGGCGAAGAGAGAATCGAACTCTCACTTCTTGCGAAACACGATTTTGAGTCGTGCGCGTCTACCAGTTCCGCCATTCGCCCTTAATTGTTTAATAATTAATTAAATAGTATAAGAACTATAATTATATTAAAACCAAAAAATGTTTAACAATCTTTATAAAAAATGTTTAGATTTGGCTGCTCATAAAAGTTCCAAGTATTATTTAGCTGCAGTTTCTTTTATTGAAAGTTCCTTTTTTCCAATTCCACCAGATGTGATGATAATACCAATGGTCATTTCAAAAAAAAAATTTTTTGAAATTTTTCTTATAGCAACAATTTTTTCTGTTTTAGGAGGAATATTAGGTTACCTTATAGGAGCATTTTTTTTTGATATAGGAATGCAAATTATGAGTTTTTATAGTTATGAAGATAAACTAATAAATCTCAAAAACGATTTATTAAATAGTGAGGGTTTTTATGCTTGGTTAGGTGTGTTGTTTTTAGCCGGGTTTACTCCTCTACCCTATAAAGTTTTTACTATTGCTAGTGGTTTAATTGGATTTAATATTTTAGTTTTTGTTATAGCAAGTTTTATTTCTAGGGGCCTACGTTTTTTTATTGTCTCATATTTATCCTATAAATTTGGATATATCTTTACACAATTTATGGAAAAACACGGATCAAAGTGGTTTACAATTGTTGGAATATTAATTGTTATAATTGGAATATTAATTTACTTAATTTTGGAATTATATGCTTAATATTAAGACCGGAATATATTTAAAGATAATTTTAATAATTAGTTTCATTTCATTAGCTTCAGCATATTATATAGAATATGTCCTTGGGCATCAGCCTTGTAATCTATGTCTTTTAGAGAGAATTCCATATTGGTTTTGTATTATAATAATAATCACAAATTTTATTATCAAAAAATACGAGAAATTTATAATACTATTATTAATCCTAATATTTTTTTTTTCCTTTATAATTTCAATATATCATTTCGGAATCGAAAACGGTTTTTTTGAGGAATCTACGATCTGTGGCATTAAAAATTCTTCTGAAATCCTTTCAAAAGAAGAATTACTAAAACAATTGAGTGAAAAAACTATTAGCTGCAAAGATGTGACATTTAGAGTTTTTGGATTATCACTTACGACTATTAATATAGCATTAAATTTGTTATTAATAATTTTTTCTATAAAAATTTTTTTAAATTATGAAAAATTCAAAAATTAGGACTGAAGAATTTATAAGAGTAGATCATGCTGGCGAAAGAGGTGCAGTCAAAATTTATGAAGGTCAATTATTAGCACTGAATACTTTAGTAAATGACGAAAATTTAAAAAAAACTATAGAGGAAATGAAAGTTCATGAAAAAGAACATTGTGAATACTTCGAAAATGAGATCAAAAAAAGAAAAATTAAACCAACAAAATTTTTACCTTTGTGGGATTTGTTGGGTGTTGGCTTGGGTTTTGGATCTACACTTTTAGGAAAAAAAGCAGCCATGCTTTGTACAGCATCTGTAGAGGAAGTTATTGATGAACATTATCAAAATCAAATTAATCAACTTAGCTCGGATGAAAAAGATTTAAAAAACAAAATTATCAAATTTAGAGAGGATGAAATTCATCATAAAGATATAGCTTATGAAGAAGGTGCTACTAAATCAGGATTATACTCTGTAATGGATAA
>CACAKN010000013.1 GCA_902533075.1 uncultured Pelagibacteraceae bacterium | reverse complement strand
TTATTTATTTTGTTTGATGCTAAACAAATGCCTTTTTCAGGTAGTTTGATTACTTCATCAAAATTAAAAGCTGGAGAATTAAATTTTCTACTCTTTCCCTTGTAAAGAGGATGACTAAGTCCTTTTGTATTTATCTCAATTTCTTTTGCTATGCCAATATGTGGGTTTTCTGCTTTTTTTACCTGTCCACCTGCTGCTGTTACCGCTACCTGCATACCCCAACAAATAGCTAAAATATTTTTTACTTTATTTTGACAATTTTTCATAAATTCAATTTGTTTTCTTATTTCTGGAGTGTCATTATAAATATTCAAACTACTTCCTCCCCAAATTAAACCATCATACGTATGTAGGTTTTCATTAAAATGTCTTATGTTTTGGTCCGATGATGGGTTTACTACATCAAGTGCTAATTCATTTGTCAGAAAAGCTAAACTATCTTTTAAGCTTTGAGTGTGAGTTTGAATACCTGCTTTGGAAAAATTTGTGTTCTCTTCTTTTAAATTTCCTTCAACAATAAGAATTTTTTTCATTAGATTTTTTAAATTACATCATTTAATTTTTTTTTAAAAATTTAATACAATCATTGGTTGATTAAATTTTCTTAGGGTTGTAAAATAGCTATTTTTTTGAATGATTATCAATTGCGCAAGGCAAAACCATGTGGTTAGATCAAATCTAATAAGAATAATTAACATAGAGAGATAACAGATAAGGAGAAAAAATGTTAACAAAAACAATTAAAAAGTTGGCATCTACTTTTACTGTGGTGGTAGCTTTATTTTCTTCACTTGCTCTTCCGCAAAAAGTTTTCGGTGCTGAAACCCAATACTTTCCCGTAGCTAGTAGTCGTGTTGGACCTTACTCAGCGATGGGTACTGGATATTATGGTGCTCAGATTGATTACATGAATTACGTAAATATGACAGGTGGAGTGAATGGAGTAATGCTTACTTGGCAAGAATGTGAAACTGAATACAACGCTGTTAAAACAGTTGAGTGTTATCAGCGACTACTTGAAAAAGATGGTCAAAGAATAGTTGTATTTGATACTCTTGGAACACCTGGAGCATATGCTGTTATTAATCGTATGGCAAAAGACAATGTTGTTTTAGCTCAATATGGTTATGGAAGAACTGATGGTGCAGATGGTAGAGTGTGGCCATGGGTATTTAATGCTGCAAGTCACTATTGGTCACAAATAGCTGTTAAGTTAAAATTTATGGCTCAGATCGAGGGTGGAATAGATAAAATGAAGGGTAAGAAAATTGTACACCTCCATATTGACTCTGCTTATGGTCGAGAACCATTACCAGCGATGAGAAAAATAACATCTGACTGGGGAATGAAATTAGTAGAAATTTCAATTCCGCCTCCAGGATTAGAACAGCAATCTCAGTGGTTACAAATCCGAAGAGAAAAACCTGATTGGGTTACTTTTTGGGGTGCAGGCTCTGGAATGAATTCTACAGCAATGACTAATGCTGCTAGAATCAATTTCCCAAGGGATAGAATGATGTATGTAACTTTTGGTGCTGCTGAAGAGGATATGTATCCAGCAGGTGATGCAGCTAAGGGAACTTATGCTGTTGCTAATGCTTTACCAGGAGAATATCCATTAGTTAAAGACATCAAAGACAAAGTATATGGTGCCGGAAAAGGTAACTTAGCTGATCCAAATAGGATTGGTTCAGTTTATTGGAATAGAGGACTAGGTGCTGCAGTTATGTGGATAGAAGCTTTGAAAAATGCTCAAAAGATGCATAACAAAGTTGGTAAGGCAGTCACTGGTGCTGAGTTTAGAGATGGTTATGAAGCTTTAAACATGACTGAAGCTAGACTTAAAGAACTTGGAGTTGGAGGAATGCTAGCTCCATTTGCTATTTCATGTGCAAACCATGAAGGTGCTGGTAAATTTGCTGTAATGCAGTGGGATGGAGATAAATTCAATCAGGTAACTGGTTGGGAAGCTCCAGGAGACCCTAAATTTATTAGAGGTTTGGTTGAAGACTCTGCAGCAAAATTTGCTAAAGAAAATAACATTACACCAAAAAAATGTTGATAGTTAATTTAAACAATTAACATTCACAAAAATGGGAAGTTTAAATAATTTAAATTATTTCAAACTTCCCATTTAATAAAATTTAAAGTAAGAAAAATAATGAATAATAATTCAGCAAATATATTAGATATTAAAAATATAGAAGTAACTTACGATGATGTAATTTTAGCTTTACATGATGTTTCTTTAAAAGTGCCCAAAGGAAAGGTAGTTGCTTTACTAGGTGCAAATGGAGCAGGTAAAAGTACAACCTTAAAAGCTGTCTCTACTATGTTAGCTTCAGAGAGAGGTAAAGTTACAAAAGGATCAATCGATTATGATGGAAACTCAATACAAAAACAAAACCCCTCTCAAATGGTTGGTCTTGGAATGGTTCAAGTATTAGAGGGTAGAAGGTGTTTTGGTCATTTAACTGTTGAAGAAAACATAATCTCAGGTGCATATTCAAGAAAATTATCTAAAGGGGATATTGATCAAGAATTAGAGAAAATTTACGGTTATTTTTTAAGATTAAAAGAAAGAAGAAAAAGTCAAGCAGCATTTACATCTGGTGGAGAACAACAAATGATAGCAGTTGCGAGAGCAATGATGGCAAAACCTAAGATGTTGTTACTAGATGAGCCAACAATGGGTCTAGCACCTCAATTGGTTGCTGAAATTTTTAATATTGTAAAAGAGTTAAATCAAAAAGAAGGAGTTAGTATTTTACTTGCTGAGCAGAATACTAATATTGCATTAAAAAATTCAGACTATGGTTACATCATTGAAACAGGAAAGGTCATGCTAGAGGGAAGTGCAGAAAGTTTATTGAATAATGATAAAGTAAAAGAACTATATTTAGGTATATCAAAAAAAGGAAGAAAAAACTTTAGAGATGTTCTTAAAGAAGAAAATTTAAATAAAAGAAGTAATTAAAGATGGCATACGAACGAAAATTTAAAATAGGTGAACCAATTTTAGAGGTAAATAATATTTCACTCGCTTTTGGAGGTGTCAAAGCTATAACTGACACTTCATTTAATGTCCTTGAGCATGAAGTTAGAGCAATAATTGGGCCTAATGGAGCTGGAAAAAGTTCGATGCTTAATTGCATAAATGGGATTTATAAGCCACAACAAGGAACAGTTTCATTTAAGGGCAAAGAAATACCCAACATAACTCCAAACATAATGGCTCAAATGGGACTTTCAAGAACATTTCAAAACTTAGCTCTTTTTAAAAGAATGTCTGTATTGGATAATATTTTAGTTGGTCGTAAACTTCATACAAAGACAAATTTTATCGAGGTTGCTTTACAACTTCCTAAAGTAAAAAAAGAGGAAAAAGCAAACAGAGATAGATCTGAGGAAATAATTAGTTTTTTAGAAATAGAAGACATTAAAGACACTCCTGTTGGAAAACTTCCTTATGGATTACAAAAAAAAGTTGAGTTAGGTCGAGCTCTTGCAACCGACTCCTCAATAATTTTATTGGACGAACCAATGGCTGGAATGAATGTTGAAGAAAAAAGAGATATGTGTAGATTTATTTTAAAGGTAAATGATGAGCTTGGTACAACAATGGTTTTAATTGAGCATGATATGGGAGTAGTAATGGATATATCTGATAGAGTTGTTGTGCTTGATTATGGAAAAGTTATTGGAGATGGAACACCTGATGAAATCATGGCAAACCAAAAAGTAATAGATGCTTACTTAGGAGTGGAACACTAGGATAAAATATGATTGATGAGTTATTATTTTTTATGGAAGTACTTGTGGGTGGTTTACTCGCTGGTACAATGTACTCTTTAGTTGCTTTAGGATTTGTTCTTATTTTTAAAGCCTCAGCAACATTTAATTTCTCACAGGGTGCGATGGTTTTTTTCTCAGTACTAGCTTTCTGCGGTTTCATGCAAGATTTTAATATACCTTTTGTACTTGCATTTATTTTGGCTGCTTTTTTAATGGTGATCGTTGGTCTATGTACTGAAAGATTAGTTTTAAGACCCCTGATGAATGCTAGTGAAGATACTGTGTTAATGGCAACCATAGGACTTGG
Organism: uncultured Pelagibacteraceae bacterium; assembly: GCA_902533075.1. GTDB lineage: Bacteria > Pseudomonadota > Alphaproteobacteria > Pelagibacterales > Pelagibacteraceae > Pelagibacter. The sequence continues at coordinate 25,709 of CACAKN010000013.1, read as the reverse complement.
TTATGTTTTAGAGGGGCTCGCACAAGCTGCGTGGGGAGTAGAAGTTAGAAGATTAGATTTAGGAATAGGAGATTTTCCAGTACCATGGATTGCAGATAACTTAAAGTTATTTATAAGCGCACTAGATATTACTGCTGGTTTGGTAGCTGCCATAATGATTATAGGATTATTCCTTTTATTTAAATACACCAAGATTGGTCTAGGTTTAAGAGCTGTTGCAGATGATGCAGGAGCAGCTAGCTCTATTGGAATTCCGTTAAAACACATAATGTTACTAGTTTGGTCTGCTGCAGGTGTAGTAGCTTTAGTAGCGGGAATGATGTGGGGAGCTAGAGCTGGAGTTCAATTTGCGCTGGTTGATCTTGCTTTAAAAGCATTACCTGTATTAATTATAGGTGGATTTTCATCTATACCGGGAGCCATTGTCGGAGGGCTAATTATAGGAGCAACAGAAAAAATATTAGAGGTTTATATTGGACCATTCTTTGGAGGAGCAATTGAGGGTTGGGCTCCATATGTATTAGCAATATTCTTTTTATTATATAGACCAGAAGGTTTATTTGGAGAAAAAATTATCAGGAGAGTTTAATTTATGAAACCAGTTTTTATGACTTATGCAAAAAAAGACCTGATTAACTTAGCTATTTGTATGGTTCTAAGTGTAATAATAATACCGACATTTATTAAAACAGAATATTGGTACACCTCAATATTAATTCCTTGGCTTTGCTTAGCTTTAGCTACAATTGGACAACAAATTGTTATGGGTTACACAGGACAATTAGCTTTAGGTGCTGCTGGTTTTATGGCTGCGGGAGCCTTCGCTATGTTCAATCTCATTTTAAGAGTGCCAGAACTGGGTTTCATAGGCTCTCTAGCAGTATCGGGTTTAATTGCAGCTGCTTTTGGAATTTTGTTTGGGTTGCCTAGTTTAAAAGTAAGAGGAATTTACCTAATGGTAGCAACTCTCGCATCACAGTTTTTTATAATATGGATGATAGATAAATTTGGTTGGTTTAAAAACTACGACTCATCAGGAATTATAACTGCTCAAGACATAGTTATCTTGGGAAAGCCATTTACAACTCCATTAGCTATGTATTTTGTATGTTTAGCTGTTACAGCAGTTTTAACTTTACTGGCTATGAACATGGCAAGAGGTAGTACTGGTAGAAATTGGATGGCTGTTCGGGATATGGATATTGCTGCAGAGTCAATGGGAGTTTCGCTTTTAAAAACTAAAGTTCAAGCATTCGCAATCAGTGCATTTTATTGTGGAGTGGCAGGTGCACTTTTTGCATTTTGTTATTTAAAATCTTTAGAGCCAGTTGCCTTCGATATTAAACTATCTTTTAAAATATTATTTATGTGTATCTTAGGTGGTCTTGGTACCATTAATGGTGCTTTCATAGGGGCAGCATTTATTTTACTTTTCCCAGTTCTTTTAAATAGTGTTGGAAATAACGTATTTCATGGAGCAATTGATGCTACAATTATTTCGTCTATAGAACAGGTTATATTTGGTCTGTTGATGATTATATTCATGATTTATGAACCACTGGGGATGGCTAAGTTATGGGAAAATTTAAAACAAAAATTCAGCTCTAAACTAACATCTTCGAATATTAAAAATTTAAAATCCTCTTTGAGTAAAAAGTTTTAATTAGTGGATAAAAAAAAACTAATCATTGCTCTTTTAATAGGTATCATAATTGGGTTTTTAGTAGAAAATAATTTCCTAATTTTTTAGAAAGTTAATTTTTCTATCATATATGATTGTTTTTAACAAATGATACATTAGCGGAATTTTTTTTTTATCAATCTTTTTTAAAATATATGGAGCAATTTCTCTAGCAAGTTGCTCGCCCTCTACAGTATCTTTAGGCATAAATTTTTTTTTTGCTGCTGTAAATTTAAAACCTTTACCAAGAAAATTTCCCATTTTACTGTTTCTCCCTCCTATAGCACTTACATACAAATCACCAATACCTGCAAGTCCTAATATTGTTGATACGTCTCCTTTAAAATATTTAATTAAAAATTTCATCTCATTCGCACTTTTTTGAAATAAATCTGATTTAGCGTTTAAATTTTGACCTGAACCAATGACCATTGCATATATATTCTTAATTGCTGAACAAATTTCAATACCAATAATATCCTTTGAAAATTCAGTTAAATAATACTTAGTAGATATAAGTTTTCCAATCCATTTGGCAATCTTAATATTTTTATTAGCAACAACTACGCTCGTCTTATTTTTATTTGCTAATTCTTTAGCTAAACAAGGTCCTTTTAATACTGACACATTCGCTGCATGATAATTATTTTTTAATAAATGTGAAATTGTTAAAATCCTTTTCTTTTTTTTATCAAACTTTAATCCTTTAGTAAGAACCAACAAAGGAGTTTTAATGTTTAAATCTTTTAATTCTTTTCCAATAAAATCTATACCTGCAAGACTTAGGGCAATTACTATTAAGTCAAATCTGTTCTTGAATATTTCTTTTGAATAATTCACAAATTTTAATTTTTTTGGAAGATAAAGTTTTAAAGAAGGATGAAACTTTTTCTTTGAGTTCAGATTTTTAATAAAAATTTTATTGTATGGCTCTGTGATAGTAACAAGATTATTGTTTTCTAAACAGGGAATAGAAAACGCAGAACCCATAGCTCCACCACCAATAATTAATATTTTACCCATATAATTTAAGTAAATTTACAGTTATAAAAATTTCAACTAATACTTGAATGAACCTTAACATAGAATTTCTAAATATAAAATTACTTATAACTAATATTAATATAGGTTTATTTATAGTTTGAATATAAAAAAATTTATCGTTAATGATAATTTTACTTTAGCTTAAAAATTAAAAAATGCAAAACCATAAATTTAAATACTCTAAATTTTTGTTAAATAAAAATTATAATTTTAATAGAGACGATGTTTTAAAATATTTACCATCAAAATTTTTAATTGATGCTTATAAAAGTATATCAAAATGGAAAGGCTACCACCCTACCCCTTTGTTAAATTTAAATAAATTAAATAAAGATTTAAAGCTTAATAATATATTTTACAAGGATGAGTCAAAAAGATTTAATTTAAAATCTTTTAAGGCTTTAGGGGGTGCATATGCTGTGGAAAAAATCTCAAAAAAAAAAAATAAAATTACTGTCTCAACAGCAACAGCTGGAAATCATGGAAAATCTGTGGCTTGGGGAGCAAAAAGATTAAAATTAAAATGTAAAATTTTTGTCAGTCAAAATGTAAGTAAAACGAGGGTAGATGAAATAAAAAAATTTGGTGCTGAGGTGATAAAAGTTAAAGGAAATTATGAAGACTCTTTAAAAAAATGCCAGATATTATCAAAAAAAAATAATTGGAGTATTATACAGGACGTTTCAACAAAAAATTATAGATATGTCCCCCAACTTACTATGGCAGGTTATTCTATTTTAATTAGGGAAATCACTGAACAAACTAATCAATATATCACTCATATATTTCTTCAAGCTGGTGTAGGAGGATTAGCTGCTGGTTTAGTGGCTGGAGTAGCAAAATACTTTAAGAGAATTCCAAAAATTATAATTGTAGAGCCAGATAGAGCTGATTGTGTACTTCAAAGTATAAAAAGTAAAAAATTAAAAAAGATAAAAATTAAAAGAGAAAGTATTATGGGTGGAATGTCATGTAATGAGATGTCTCTTGTACCATGGCAGATATTAAAAAAAGCAACTAATTGTTGTGTTTCAGTTACTGATAATAACGTTGCAAGAACAGTAGCTAGATTAAAAGATAAGAAATTTAGTAAAGCTTCGATAATAGGTGGAGAGTGTGCCACACCTGGAATTATCGCTTTAATTGGAATATGGAATGATAAAAAAACTAGGAAATTGATTAATCTTAATCAAAATTCAAATGTATTAGTAATTGGATGCGAAGGAAATGCAGATGTCAAACTTTATAAACAACTGCTATCTAAGGGAAGAAAATAAATTTATATGACAAAAATTTTTAAAAAAAAAGTTGGCGACTTAGATTTCTATAAAATTTTTAAACCTGAGTTGTCACCAAAAAAAATGATGGAATTAGGTGTTTTTGGAGGATCATATTTTGGTTTGAACATAAAAGAATATCCAAAAGCATGGTTTAAAAATGTGGAGATAAGTAAAACTTTTGATGTAAATTTAAATAGGTTTAAAGTTGTTTCAGGATTATCAAGAGCACATTGGATAGAAAAAGGTTGGATTTTTAAAGAAGATCCTTTAGGCTGGTTTCAATGGTATTGCAGATTTACCAATGGAAGAAGAATTCCGCAAATGGATGAAATTCAAATCAAAAGATGGAAAAATTTTAGAAGACATGTTTTAGCTATTGAAAAAAATTGTGAAAAAGGTGACCTCAGTTGTAGAAAAAAACAGAGACAAGCAATATTACAATGGGCATACAATCCTTATAGATAAAAACTGACTAATTATCTAAAATTTAAATTATTGTTTCTTAATAAATACTAATTTTACCCTTGTTGAGTGCACACATCCTTAATAACAGGTATATTAGCACAATCACCACACTTAGTTTGTTGAACTATACAACCGTCTTCAAGTACTTTTACATCAACCACTCTGTCACATTTTGAGCAAACAGAAGTAATAGTTAATCCACATTTTTTACAATTATAGTTTTGTGTTTCCATATTGTGAATCTATGACTTATAAAAATTTTTACAATTAAATTTTGCGTGAATGATAATCATTCTCATATTTTTTTTGATAATGATTATTATTCGCTAAAAAAATATAATAAAAAATTTTAATCACCTAAAAAGTGATGAATGATTTTTCTTTTATGAGATTGAACTCGATGTTCAAATAAATAAATACCTTGCCAAGTGCCTAGTAGAATTTTTCCATTTTTTACACTTAAAGAAATTTGATTATTTGTAAGAGCTGATTTTATATGTGCTGGCATATCGTCTTGTCCTTCTGCATTATGAATATAAAGATCACTATTCATTGGTACTAATTTATTAAAATAATTTATTAAATCTAACTGAACATCTGGATCTGCATTTTCTTGAATTATTAGGGATGCACTAGTGTGTTGAATGCTAATGTTTAAAATTCCTTCTTTAAATTTATTTTTTTCAACCCATGTAATTGTGTCATTAGTAAATTCATATAATTTTTGTCCATTCGTAATAATTTGAAGGTTATAAAATTCTTGTTTCATAATTTAAACTCTTTTGATGTTAGCTCATATAATCGACTTATTGATCGCTTGAATGAAGTTTCTAATGATTTTGAAGAAGAAAGTTGATTCAAGCTCTTACTTGCAGTAATTGCTATAGGAATTTTTTTATCATAAATAATATCTAATAAAGTAATAAATCTTTGCTGTTGATTTGAATTTATTTCATTAAATTGTGGGATTTTTTCAATCACAATAAACTTTGAATTTTTGGTTATTTCTAAATAATCTTCAGCTCCTAAATTTTGATCACAAAGATCTTCAAAATTAAATCTTGAAACTCCTTCATAAAAATTATGAATTGTAAAAATTCTTCCTTTAATTTTTAAATTTTTTGATAACAATTTTTTATCTTTAGTAATTTTTCTAAAAAATTTATTAATTCTAAAATTTGTTTCTTCGTTCAATGGAAAAAAATATCTTTGAGTATAATTTTCTTTTATTTTTCGATAATCATCTTCAATAATAAGTTTATGCTCAATAGATTTTTCCTCCATAATCCTTATAAATGGTACAAATTGGTCTCTTTGGAGACCATCCTTATAAAGATCAGATATTTTTATATTCGAGGTAAGAATTATTTTAATATTTTCTTTAAAAATTTGTTCAAACAATTTTCCTAAAATCATTGCATCAACAATATTAGTTACTTGAAATTCATCAAAATAGATTAGGGAAACTTTTGATTTTAAATCTTTAACGAAGAGATTTATTATATTTTCTTCATCTTTATTTCTTTGATCATGTACAAAGTCATGAAAATTTAACATAAATTCATTGAAGTGTAATCTTCTTTTTTTTTTATCAAAAAGATTAAAAAAAAAATTCAAAATCATCGTCTTTCCAACTCCCACATCACCATATAGATAAAAACTTTTTTTTGAATATTCCTTTGAAAATAATTCAGAAATAAATGATTTGAAATTATTTTTATAATAATTTTGTAATTCCTTGATTACTATAACCTGATTTTTATTAATTTCTAAGTTGTTGGTATTGCAATAAGAATTAAATTTTTCTTCAAGATTTTTTAACATCAATTTTTTTTTGTTTTAAAATCTGTTCCATATTCAGATCTTGGACCTTTTCTTAATCCAAAGGGTCCAGGTATAAAAATAGTCATTGGTTTAGTATCTTTTTTTAAATCTACTCTATGGTAAGCATTAGCAGATCTAAATCCTATATAGCCTGGCTTTCTCCAAAATTTACCTCTTTTTGTTGTTTCCCAGTATCCCCCTTTTAAAATTATTGTTATGTAGGGACATAAGTGATTGTGAACACCATCGCCATGATCATCTGCTAACATTTCATGGATTAATATATTAAATGGAAACCACTTAGGTCTATTCCGAAATAGAAGATAATAACGATTCATCCATGGTTTAGCTAAATCATATCTTGGGTGTGAAGGACCTCTATCTAAAACTACCTTCTTACGACCAATTTTTTCTAAAAATTTTAGAAACATCAATTTAATTTTACAATAGCATTATCTTTTATCAAAAACAGATTCTTATTTAAAATAAAAGGTTTTGAAATTTGATTATTATCGATCTTCAATATTGAAATTGTTTTACCTGAATAAATGTCAACCACTAATAATTTACCATTAGAAGTTGAAAGATATATATTTTTTAAACCTACAACAAATCCAATGGGATATATACCATTTCTATCTTTAACTTTAAAATTTTGGAAAACATCAGTTACTCTAATTATATTTCCAGATTTTTTATTAGTAATGATTAAATAACCCTCCAAAGAAACTGAAAATATAAATTCATTTATCAAGGTTGATCTTAAACTAGAATTAATTTTATTTTCCCAATTAAAAGTTCCGGTTTTTAAATCTATTGAAAAAAACTGATTTTTATTATTTGAAAAAAAAATTGTATCAGAATCTGCAACAATATCAGAAGCTTGAAGAGAAAATGCAGACTCATAGATTAAACTGCTTTGTGTTGGAATTTGCCACAATAACTCTCCTTTTTTAATATCGACTGCACTTATATCTCCTATAGCATTATTAAAATAAATAATTTGATCTACTATAACCATTGAAAGTTTTTTTGGGGATCTTATAAGAGAACTGTCAGTTTTTATATTCCACAACTCTTCACCATTTTTTAGAGAAAAACATCTTAATGTATTTGAAAAATCTATTATAAAAAATTTATCTTTGTAAATTTTAATCTGTGAATTGAAAGGAGCTAAATTATTTTTTGACCATATTAAGTTTCCATTTTGAATATCAAGCATATAATATTTTGCTATATTATCTGCTGTAATTAGATATTTATCATTATTTACAAACTGCAAAATTGGGTTCAATTTTTTTTCAGATTTTGAATAATAATTTTTTTTCCACAATAATTTAGAGTTATTATTAAACTTTAAAATTGAACCTTTATTATCAAAAAAAATAATATTTCCATTATCAAATGAAATTTCTGGTTGATATTTATTAAAATTTTTAATTTTTGAAAATCTATAACTCGAAATTTTTTTCAAATCTCCATCAAAATCAAGTCTTTCATTATTATTTGAGTGGTTATTTATAATAGTTTTATTTTTTGTTCTTGAAGTTAATCTAATTTTTAAATTAGAATTAAATTCCTTTTTTAAAGCTTCCTCTGTAGGAAAAACTTCTTGATATTCTAAACTTTCTTCATCACTAACAGATTTTGAATTTGTCCAAAATTTAGAATTCTTGTTTATAGAGCATCCATTAATTAAAATTATAATTATAATAAAATAAAATATTTTATTCACTTAAGTCTCTATTAAGTCTTTTTTGAGCTTCTTTAATTATTTCTTGATTAGAATTTTCATTAATAATTATTTCATTAAAAAATTCTTTAGATTTTTGTTTTTCATTTTTTGAAAAATAATACTCAGCTATTAAATATAAAGCGTGAGATTTCCAAACACTTTTAGAATTTATAAGTGGTTTCAAAATATCTAATATGGTATTTTCGTCTACATCATCTGCATTATAAAGAGCTTTTTTATAAATTATTAAGTTTTTTATTTCATAATCCAAAGATGTTTCATTAATTAAAATATTAAAAAGACGATTGGTCTCCGCTTTATCGCTGATTAAGTTGTTATCAATTAAAAAATATAAAGCTAATGGAGAATATGTAGTGTCTTTATCTTCAATAACTTCTTTCATAATTGATGAAATATTTGATTTTTCGAGGCTATTGTATTCAATTATAGCCCTATTATATTTTTCAGACAACTGTTCTCTCTGAGATTTTTTATAAATTTGAAATGAATAAAAACTTAATATTGTTAAAACAAGAATTATTACTCCTGAAAGAATATTTTTTTTATTATTTAAAAAAAAGTTTTTTATTTTTTCATTTCTTGTCTTTTCATCAATTATTCTAATCTCTTCATCCATATTTAGATCATATTTCTTAAAACATATTGGAGTATTCCTCCATTTTTATAATATTCTAATTCATTTTTTGTATCTATCCTACATAATGTTTCAATTTTTTTAATATCTCCTGATGCATATTTAATTTCTAAAAAAACCTTATCCGAGGGATTAATTCCTTTTTCTATTTCAATAACAGTAATTAATTCAGAGCCAATTAAATTTAAATTTTTCTTATTAATATTATTTATAAATTGTAAAGGTAAAATTCCCATACCAATTAAATTAGATCTGTGAATTCTTTCAAAACTTTCTGCTATTACAGCTTTAACACCTAATAACTTTGTTCCTTTTGCTGCCCAATCTCTTGATGACCCGGTTCCATATTCTTTTCCACCTATCACAACTAAGTCGGTTCCTCTTTTTTTATATTCAACAACAGCATCATATATTGGCATTACTTTCTCTTCAGGATATAATTTTGTAAATCCACCCTCTGTGCCTGGTACCATTTCATTTCTAATTCTTATATTTGCAAACGTACCTCTCATCATTACTTCGTGATTACCTCTTCGAGATCCATATGAATTATAATCTTTAGGTAAAATTTGATGTTTCATAAAATATTCACCAGTTGGACTTTCTTTTTGAATATTACCAGCTGGAGAAATGTGGTCAGTAGTAATCATATCTCCTAAAATTAATAATGGTCTAGCATCTTTAATTCTTTTAAAGCCCTCAGGTTTATCTGATAAATTATCGAAAAAAGGTGGTTTTTTGACATAGGTAGAATTTTCCTCCCAATTATAAATACTACTTTTCTCTGTTTTAATTTCTTGCCATTGCTTTGGTCCTTCAGACACATTTGCATAACGTTTAATAAACATTTCTGGATTTAATGAAGTTTTTAAAGTTTCCTCAATCTCTTTATTTGTTGGCCAAATATCTTTCATAAAAATATTTTTTCCATCTTTATCTTCCCCGAGAGAGTCATTATATAAATCGAAACCCATATGCCCTGCTAATGCATAAGCTACAACAAGCGGAGGAGATGCTAAATAGTTAGCTTTTATATGTGGTGAAATTCTACCCTCAAAGTTTCTATTTCCAGACAAAACTGATACTGCATAAATATTTTCCTCCTGAATAGCTTCAACAATATTTTCTGCTAAAGGTCCTGAATTTCCTATACATGTAGTACAGCCATAACCAACAAGATTAAAACCTAGTTTATCTAAATAGATATTCAAACCTGCCTTTTCTAGGTAATCTGTCACTACCTGAGATCCTGGTGCTAATGAAGTTTTGACCCATGGCTTTACTTCAAGACCTAATTCAACTGCTTTTTTTGCTAATAATCCTGCTCCAATAAGAACATTTGGATTAGAAGTATTTGTACAAGAGGTTATTGCGGCAATTAAAATTGAGCCATCTTTTATTTCATAATCTGTATTTTGAACTTTAGAAATTGAAAAATCTTTTTTACTTGTTAATTCTGTAAAACTTTTTTTAAAATTGTTAGAAGCATCTGTTAATAACACTTTATCTTGTGGTCTTTTAGGTCCAGATATTGTGGGAACAATTGTTGACATGTCTAAAGTTAAAGTATCAGTAAATTCAATATCATCACTTGCCCATAAACCTTGAGATTTTGCGTATTTCTCAACAATTTTAATTGTTATGTTATCCCTGCCTGAAAATTTTAAGTACTTTAAAGTTTCATCATCTATTGGAAAAAAACCACAGGTAGCTCCATATTCTGGAGCCATGTTTGCTATCGTAGCACGATCAGCTAATGTTAAGTTTTTTAAACCTTCACCATAAAATTCAACAAATTTTCCTACAACTCCTTTGTCTCTTAACATTTTAACTACAGTCAAAACTAAATCAGTTGCTGTTGTGCCTTCAGGCATCTTGTTTTTAATTTCAAATCCAATAACTTCTGGAATCAACATTGAAATTGGTTGACCAAGCATACCTGCTTCTGCCTCTATTCCACCAACTCCCCATCCTAAAACTGATAAGCCATTAACCATTGTTGTATGACTGTCTGTTCCTACTAGAGTATCAGGAAAAAGATATTTTTCCCCTTTAAATTCTTCACTCCACACAACTTTAGATAAATATTCCAAATTTACCTGATGACAAATTCCTGTTCCCGGTGGGACAATTCTAAAGTTATTAAATGCTTGCTGACCCCATTTTAAAAAAGAATATCTCTCACCATTTCTATTAAATTCAATCTCAACATTTTTATCAAATGAGTTTGATTTTGCTGATTGATCTACTTGAACTGAATGATCAATAACAAGATCAACTGCAGAAAGAGGATTGATAGTGTTTGGATCTTTATTCTTCTCTTTAACTGCTTCACGCATTGCTGCTAAGTCTGCTACTGCCGGTATTCCTGTATAATCTTGTAACAAAACTCTTGCCGGTCTATAGGCAATCTCAGTTTGAGATTTTTTATTTTTTAACCAATTTTTAACTGATTCAATTTGATGTTTGGTAACTGACAAATCATCTTCATATCTAAGGAGATTTTCAAGAAGTACTTTTAGTGATTTTGGTAACTTAGAAATACCTTCTAAACCATTTAATTCAGCTTTAGATAATGAATATATCTTAAAAATATTATCATCTATCTTTAAATCTGTTAAAGATTTGTATGAATTTTTTGTTCCTGGTTTCATAGTTTATATATAAAATGTAATTATGCTCAAAAGAAGAAGTCCTGACATAACATAATTAAAGTACTTAATAAATTTATCATTTGTCGCAAATTTCCTTAAAAATTTACCTAGAAATGTCCATAACGTAATACTTGTTAGTGAAAATAAGAAAGCCAAGACAACAACTTGAGTCGCGTAATTAATATAATTTTCTCCTAATTCAACATAAGTGGAAACAACAATGATAGCCACCATCACTCCTTTGGGGTTTAGATATTGAAAAAGGAAAGTTTCTATAAATTTAACAGGATTTTCTTTTTTGGCTTCATCAGAGTTTGTAGATGAACCAATTTTATACGCTAAATAAATTAGAAACAGTGTTCCCAAATACTTTATTATAACCTGTATTATTGGAAATAACTTAAATACATTAATTAATCCAATTGTTAAAAAGATCACTAATGAAGTAAAGCCTAAGGTTACTCCAAGAATGTGTGGAATGGTTTTAGCAATACCAAAGTTAAAACCTGAGTAAGAAGCAACTACATTATTTGGTCCTGGCGTATAAGCTGTGACAAACCAAAATAAAGCAATCGATAATATTTCAGGATGCATTTTTACGCTATCGGTAATCCATTTTCAGATTTTTGAGATGGATGTACTAAAATTACTTTACCCTCTTTATCAATAGAACCTAAAATTAAAACTTGGGAAACTACACCAGCAATATTTTTTTCAGCAAAATTGCAAACACCAATTACTTGTTTTCCTTTTAAATTTTCTTCATTATAGTAATGGGTAATCTGAGCTGAAGATTGCTTAATCCCAATTTCTTTACCAAAATCTACCTCAACTACCAATGAGGGTTTTCTAGCTTTTTCATTTTTTTTGACTGAAACTACTGTACCAACTCTTATATCAACTTTATCAAAAATATCGTATGTTATTTGTTCTTTCATAAATGCAGTATTTATATTAATTATTAGTAATGAGTACAGAAATTAATTTTGAGGAATTATATAACAATTCAGTTAAAATTTTGACAGATCTAATAGGTTTTAGAACAATTTCTGGAGAGGATAATAGTGCTTTAATAAACTACTGTGAAAATTATCTTGATAAACTTGGGGCTAAATCTTTTAAAACTTTTGATAATGAAAAAAAAAGAGTAAATCTGTTTGCAACTTTAAAAGCAAAAAAAACAAATGGTATTAAACCAATAATTTTATCTGGACATACAGATACTGTACCAGTTTCAAAAAGTTGGAGCACAGATCCCTTTCTAGCAACTATCAGAGATGGTAAACTTTATGGAAGAGGTGCATGCGATATGAAAGGCTTTATAGCATGTGCTTTAGCCTATGCTCCAATTTACTCCAAATCAAATTTAAATAGAGATATTCATTTTTCATTTACGTTCGATGAAGAAACTGCTTGTTTGGGAGCACCCATACTAATTGAAGAATTAAAAAAAAGAAATATTCAAGATGGTATCTGCATTGTTGGTGAACCAACTAAAATGAAAATTATAGATGCACATAAAGGATGTTATGAGTACACTACTTATTTTGAAGGTTTAGCAGGGCATAGTTCAGCGCCACATAAAGGGGTAAGTGCAGTTGAGTTTGCTGCAAAATATGCGACTAAACTAATTGAACTTAGAGAAGAATTAAAAAAAAGAGTTCCAAAAGACTCTATATTTGATCCTCCTTTTTCTACTTTACAAGTAGGAGGAATATTTGGGGGAATAGCTCACAATGTAATTGCGGATAAGTGTCATATCAACTGGGAAACAAGACCAGTAGTAAAAGAAGACGGAGTTTTTTTAAATAACGAAATTGATAAATATGCAAATGAAATTCTTTTACCAGAAATGAAAAAAGTATTTTCTAAATCAAGCATTAGAAAAAAAATTATAGGAGAAGTTACAGGATTTGACCGAGTTGAAAAATCTGAGGCTTGTGAGTTAGTCTCTAGTTTAACTGGTGATAATTCAAGAGAAGTAGTTTCATTTGGAACTGAAGCAGGACTTTTTCAAGAAATTGGGATTAGCACTGTCGTATGTGGTCCAGGTTCAATTGAACAAGCTCATAAAACAGATGAGTTTATTGAATTGAATGAATTAAAAAAATGCTTAAAATTTCTCGATGGTTTAAAAAAACAATCAATTTTAAATTAACTCCATCCACCAACTGATTTAACCTCTAAAAATTCGTCAAGACCATGCTGCCCTGCCTCTCTACCAATTCCAGAATGTTTAAAACCTCCAAAAGGTGCATCGACAGCAATACCGGCTCCATTAACATCTACCATCCCTGATCTTAATTTTCTTGCAACTCTCTTAACTTTTTCTTTATCTTGAGTTTGAATGTAATTTGTTAATCCATATGGAGTATCATTAGCAATTTGAATTGCTTCTTCTTCAGTCTCAAATGGCATTACAGATAATACAGGCCCAAAAATTTCTGTTCTGGCGATATCCATATCATTATTAACATCAGCAAAAACTGTAGGCTTAACAAAATATCCTTTTTCTAAACCGTTAGGTTTGCCAGGACCTCCTGCAACTAATTTTGCACCTTCATCAATTCCTTTTTTAATTAAAGTTTGAATTTTATTATATTGTGTCTCCGAAATTACTGGACCTATGTGTTCTCCCTTTTTTTTAGGGTCACCTACCTCAAAATTTTCTGTATATTTTTTCAACCTTTCAACTGCTTCTTTGTACATTGATTTTTCAACAAGCATTCTTGTTGGTGCATTACATGATTGTCCTGAGTTTCTAAAACATCTTAAAGCACCTCTCTCAATTGCTTCAGGGTCTGCATCTTTAAAAATAATATTAGCCCCTTTGCCACCTAACTCTAGACTAACTCTTTTAAAGTCTTTAGCCGCATTTTGGGAAATTAAAGCTCCTGCTCTAGTAGAACCGGTAAATGAAATCATATTTACATCAGGATGACTGGTTAAGGCATCTCCTGTTGTTGCTCCATCACCATTAACTAAGTTAAAAACTCCAGGAGGGAATTTAGTTTCATCAATAAGCTCTGCTAAAATCATCGAAGATAATGGAGCAAGTTCAGATGGTTTTAAAACCATTGTGCATCCAGAAGCTAATGCTGGCATTACCTTTAAACAAACTTGGTTCATTGGCCAGTTCCACGGTGTAATTAAAGCACAAACACCCTTGGGTTCATAAATTAATCTTTGATTTGGAGCGTGTTCTCCTAAAGGTTTTTCAAATTGAAAGCCTTTTAAATATTTAATAAATGACTTTAAATGTGCAGCTCCAGTGCCGGCTTGAAGCTTTGTGGCAAAATCTTTAGGGGCTCCCATTTCAGTAGTAATTGCATCCGCAATATCTGCCCACCTTTTTTTATAATTTTCATAAAGTTTCTCTAATAACTTTATTCTCTCTTCTTTTGTTGAAAACGACCAAGAGCTGTATGCTTTTTTAGCTGAACTAACAGCAAAATTAACATCTTCTTTGTTACCTAGGGATATAACTGCACAATTTTCCTCAGTTGCAGGATTAATTACTTTAATTTCTTCGTTACTTTTTGGTGCGACCCATTTTCCATTAATATAAAAATTTTTTTTATTTTCCATTAAAGACTCCTAACCATTCCTTATTTTTTTGCAAACAAATTTGTTAATTCATATACGATTGTAGCGGCGGCAAGTGAAGTAACTTCTGCATGATCATATGCTGGTGAAACTTCAACCACATCTGCAGCAATTAGATTTAGACCTGACATTCCTCTTATAACATTGACCATTTCTCTTGAAGTCATTCCAGCAATTTCAGGAGTGCCTGTTCCAGGTGCAAAAGCTGGGTCTAACACATCTATATCAATTGATAGATATAAAGGATTATTCCCTACTCTTTTTTTAATTCTTTCAGCAATTTTATCTGTTCCTTGAGTTTGAAACTCATCACAATGGATTATCTTAAATCCAAAACTTTCATCATTTTTAATATCATCTCTACTATATAAAGGTCCTCTTATACCAACATGCATTGATGCATCATCCAAAAATAAATTTTCCTCTCTAGCTCTTCTAAAAGGAGTTCCATGAGTGTATGGAGCACCAAAATAAGTATCCCATGTATCTAAATGAGCATCAAAATGAACTAATGCAACTGGACCATTATTAATTTTATTTATTGCTTTAAGTAATGGAAATGCAATAGTGTGATCCCCTCCAAGACTTATAATTCCACCAACTTTATTTAATAATTCTTCCGCACCAACTTCGATTTGTTTGATTGCTTCATTTATATTAAACGGATTACAAGTTATATCTCCAGCATCAGCTACTTGTTGTACTTTAAAAGGCTCAACATCATAGCTTGGATGATAATTTGTTCTTAAATGTCTTGAGGCTTGTCTTATACTTTGAGGTCCAAATCTAGCACCTGGTCTATAACTTGTGCCGGCATCAAATGGAATTCCTACAATCGCGACATCACAACTCTCAACATCTCTAAGTTCCGGTAATCTTGCAAACGTTGAAGGACCGGCAAACCGTGGCACTTTAGTTCCGCTTACAGGTTGGATTGGATCTTTATTACTTTTTTTTTTCACAGTAAAATTGTATCACATTCTTTTAAATTGGAATATCTTCTAAATAAAAATTTATGAACATAATAAGAATAATTATATTATCTTTATTTATCTTTACACAGTCTCAAGCTGATACGATTTACAATCTAATAAAAATTCCTAATCTTGAAATTTATGAGATCAATACTTCAAATAAGCTTAGATACTTATATGCCAAGCAACCATTCACCATTGGTGTAGATAATAATATTAATTGTTTTAATTCAGAAAAAAAAGTTTTGGATGAAAAATTTGAGATAATTCAAAAAAATCTGAATAGATATAATCAAAAATTTTTAAAGAAAATTAATCTTAAATATATTGTTCTTTGTGAAGATTTGTCTATTTCAAATATTAATACTGCTGGGATACCTGATAATGTAATGAAAACTTTAATATTAGATGTTAAATTTGATGAAAAATATTTTGAAAGAGTAATTCATCATGAAGTATTTCATATTATTAATGACAGTTTTAAAGAAATATTTGACAAAAAAATATGGTCTAACTTTAATGTTAAAAATTTTAATTACGCGGAATGCTCAACTTGCACTGATAAAATAGGATTGGATACTTATAAAAAAACAGAGGGTTTTTTTACAGAATATTCTAGATCAACAGCTTCAGAAGATATGGCTGAAGTATTTTCACATTTAATGGTTAGTTCAAACATTAATAATAGCGACCCAATTTTACAAAAAAAAATACAATTCATAAAAAATAATTTATTAAAGATTGATAAGGATTTTATTTTATGATTCAAAAAATAAAAGCATCCAAATCTGAAAAAATAATTTTAATTTTTATAATTGTTTTAGCTTTATTTTTTTTTGGCTCTTTTTTTTTAATTAAAGATAAGTGTTTATTTGTTAAAAATTATGATCCTGAGAAAATTAAATTTGATAAGCCCAATAATATTGCGGTGCTTAATGTGCCTTGTGGAAATGTTATTATTGAGCTTTATCCTAAAATTTCTCCTAATGGGGTAGAAAGATTTATAACTTTAGTTAAGTCTAAAGCTTATGATGATATAGCTTTCCATAGAGTAATTAAAGGTGTGCTTGTGCAGGCTGGAGATTTAGAATTTGGTAAAAAAGGAAATTTAGATTATGGAAAAATTGGAACGGGTAAATCAGGATTGGGTACTATCAACTCTGAGGTAGATAACCCGTTTAATTTTGAAAAAGGGAGTATAGCTTTAGCTAGAACTCAAAATTATAATACTGAAGATAGTCAGTTCTTTATTGTGTTAAGAGATGAACCATTATATGAGACTGAATACACTCCAATTGGAAAGGTGATTTACGGGTTAGAAGCTTTAGAAAAGATTAAATATTTAGATAAATCTCAATATGTTTTAAGACCTGATTTTATAAATACTCTTAGAATGTTAATTAACTAAAGGCTTACCTGTTGCTAAAGTATGTTTAATTCTTTCTTGAGTTTTCTGAGTTTCAATCAATCTCATAAAAGCATCTAGCTCTAATTTGAATAAATCATCTTCTGATAGAGTTTTATCTATTGTAGTGTTGCCTCCACTTAACACATGAGCCAATTCTTTTGCAACTTCTACACCGTGCTCTAAAATTACTTTATTGTTATAAAGTTTTTCTAAAATTTTATCCATTTCTCCTCTTACAGATTTTCCTGGAAGTTTAAACTCAATTTCTTTTGGTGCTTTAAAATCTTTATTATCTTTAAGAATTTTTTTCGAGACTTCTAATAAACTATTTCTGTTCATTATTTTTTTATCACTAGATCTTAAATATTTCATTGGTTCTGCTTCAATAGGTGATGTGGCTGTCTTTCCATATCCAATAATATCAAAAACTTTTAATGGGGCATAATTGGGATCTTTTTTTGCCTCGTCAGTATCAAGCCATCTTGCTAGCATTTCTTTGCATCCGCCCCCTGCTGGAATTAAACCAACAATAGTTTCAACTAATCCAACAACAATATTTGTATGAGAGGCAACAAAATTACTTTGTACCATTACTTCAAAACCACCTCCCAACGTTAATCCTGATGGAGCTGAAACAACTGGAAATTTTGAATATTTCAAATGCTTACATGTTTCTTGAAAGTATTTAATAAACTTCTCAATTGATTTAAAATCTTTTTTATCTGCAAATTGCATTGTGTAAGTTAAATTTACACCTGCAGAAAATTGCATACTCTCATTAATAATTATTAAAGGTTTATCAGTTGCTTTTTTTAAAGCATCCATTGAGTCATAATCTAAAGCATTAGCTTTAGTAGTAAATTCAACAATATTATAATCATTAAATCTATAAATTTTTGCAGAGTCGTTTCCATCAGTACTTGATGCTGTTTTCTTAACTTTTCCTAGTGTTTCTATATTTGTATATTTTTGTCTCTCACCATAAAAATCTTCATTCTTATTTTTTGATAAATTTTCTAAAAAGTTATTTCCTTTAAAATCATCAACTTTATCAAAAAAGTTTTTAACACCTATTTCCTCGAGCATTTCAAATGGACCTTTTGCCCAGTTAAAACCAAGTCTCATTGCTTCATCAATATCATTAAATTCTTTTGTAATACCTGGAACTAACGAGGAAGCGTATTTAATTATTTTAGACAAAACTGACCAAGCATATTCACCGTATTTATCTTTTCGATTGATTAATCTCTGTAAATCTACCTTGTCTGATTTAACATCTATCTTTTTGCTTGGAGAATAGTCTCCAGTTTCGAGGTTGATAACTTCGATGACTTTAGAAACTCCAGCTTTGTTTATTCGATAAAATCCACCTTTGCCTTTTCGTCCTGTATAGCCAGTCTCAATTAATTTTTTTACTAATGGAATTTCTTTTGCAACTTCATGAAAATCATCTGTCTCTGGTAATTCTTTAATAAAACTTTTCAACACATCTGCCATTAAATCGATACCAATTAAATCATATAGTCCAAACACACCTGTTTTAGGAATACCCATCGGTCTTCCAAATATTGCGTCTGCTTCTTCAACAGAAAGTTTCATCTTAAAAGCTTCTGTCATAGCAATTTGCATTGCATAAACACCAACTCTGTTTCCTAAAAACCCTGGTGTATCATTACAGACAATTGCTCCTTTACCCAATTCAACTTCACAAAATTCTTTTAATTGATTGATTTTATTAAGATCATTATTTTCATTTTTAACAATTTCTAAAAGCCCCATATATCTGACAGGGTTAAAAAAATGTGTAATACAGAAATCTTTTTTTTCTACATCTGTTAAATGTTCAGATAAGACCTTAATTGGAATAGATGATGTATTTGAAGAGACAATCGCCCCATCTTTTCTTGCTTTAAATATTTTTTCATAAATTTGATGTTTAATATCAATTCTTTCAACAACAGCTTCTACTACCCAATCAGCATCTTTAACTACATCAAAATTATCATTTATATTTCCAACTTTAATGTTATTAATTTTTGATTTATCAATCAATAATGGGGGTCTAGACTTATGAATCCTTTCTCTAGCTTTTTCACTAATTTCTGTTTTTAGATCTAGTAAAGTAACTGGCACATTTGCATTACATAAATGGGCAGCTATCCCACTTCCCATTGTACCTGAACCAATCACTACTACGTTCTTAATCTTCATGTAATGATATCTTTGCTATCTATTTATACCTCTGAGTCTCTCAGATCTTCTTCTTAGGAGTTCAGCTGTAACTAGTATTAATGTTGATAAAATAATTAGACAAGTTGCAACTGCAAGAATAGTTGGACTTAATTGTTCTCTTAAACCTGTCCACATTTGAATTGGTATAGTTGTATTTTCTAACCCAGCCAGGAATAAGACTACTACAACTTCATCAAATGATGTTACAAATGCAAATAGTCCCCCAGAGATAACACCTGGTAAAATTAACGGTAAGGTAATTTTCATAAAAGTGTTAACTGGATTACTACCAAGACTTGCAGCAGCTCTTGTTACACTATGATCAAATCCTGACAAAGTAGCAGTGACAGTTATTACTACAAATGGTGTACCTAATATAATATGTGCAAGGATTATACCTAAATGGGTTGCAGCTAGACCTGCCTTAGCCATAAAAAAGAAAATTGCTACACCTGAAATGATTAATGGAACAATCATAGGAGATATTAAGACTGCCATAATTAAACCTTTGTATGGCATGTGTCTACTGCTTAAGCCTAAAGCAGCAACAGTTCCCAAAATAACAGAGCCAATTGTTGCAAAAATTGCAATGATAAAACTGTTTTTTGTTGCTAAACCCCAAGGATTTTTAGTTCCATAAATCATATCCTTATACCATCTCAATGAAAATGCATCAGGATCAAGACGTTTCATTCCATCAGAAAAAACTAAAAATTCTTCAGCATTAAAAGATAATGGAAAAATTACAAATAATGGAGCAATCAGAAAAAAGAAAACTGCTGCACAAACAGTCAAATAAACATAATGCCAAATTCTATAATGTGGTTCTGTATATTTTGGTAAGGCCATTCTTTTATCCTAATTTAATATTATCTATTCCAACTAATTTATTATACACCCAGTAAATTGCTAAAACTCCAGTCAATAACATTAAGCCCATTGCCGATGCAAAGCTCCAATCAAGCGTACTTTTCATATGAAATGCAATTTGATTACTGATTAGAGTACCAGAAGCTCCTCCAACTAAAGCAGGGGTTATATAATAACCTATGGCTAATATGAAAACTAATAAACAACCGGCTCCAATACCAGGAATAGTTAGTGGAAAATAGACTTTCCAAAAAGCCACAAAAGGCGTTCCACCTAATGACTTTCCAGCTCTCATCAAGCTTGGAGAAATAGTTTTCATCACACTATAAAGTGGCAAAACCATAAAAGGTAATAAAATCTGTGTCATCGCAACATAGCTGCCTGTTTTATTAAACATCATTTCAGGCCTATTATCATCAGCTACTAATCCTATTCCAACAAAGAAATCATTAACCAAACCCTGTTGTTGTAACAAGATCATCCAACTAGCTGTTCTTACAAGTAATGATGTCCAAAAAGGAAGTAAGACACAGATCATTAGTAAGTTACTATACTTCATGGGTAAAGTAGCCAACAAATGAGCTATTGGATATGCCATTAAAAAACAAAACACAGTTACGAAGAATGCAATTTCTAAAGTTCTTAACCATAAGACTCTATGAATCCTTCTATCTTCTGGAACACTAACTATTTCTCCACTTTCATTTTTGAACATATCCATACCCTTAAGATATTTCTGACCGGTATATGCTGGAGCTCTTCTTTTAATTGCTTGCCAATATTCAACATTAGCCCATCTTTTGTGAACAGCCATTATTTGTTCTTTGTAGTTTCCTTCTTCAAAAGATTTTGATTTTCTTCTTAATTTTTTAATAATACTTTTAAATCCATTTTTTGTATAATTCAGTTGTGTAGATAATTTTCCCTCACGTTTTTCTTCTACTAACTTTATAAAATCTAAATGAAAAGCTGCAAAAACTTCTTCCTCTGGTAATTCTTTTCCATCCCACTTTTCCATTGCTTTAAAAGTTTTGGGAAGCATTTCAGTAACCATCTTATCATCCACACTTCTCATAAGCATGTCTCCAATAGGAAAGACATAAGTGATAATTATAAAAAAGAGTAAAGGTGCTACAAGCAAGAAAGCTTTAATCTTATTCCTTCTTTCAGCCTTCTTAAGACTTACCTCTAAAGGAATTCCATCTGTTGTTAAAATTTGTTTTGTTTCTGAACTCATAAATAAAAAGGGCGGTTATCAAATAACCGCCCTTAAATTATAATATATAATTAAGTTTAATAAAACTTAAATTATAGACCAGCTTTCATAGCTTCCCATTTCTCACCAAGCTCTGTACCGTTGTCAGCCCAGTAAAGTGGATCTACTAAGAAATAATTTTTAGTATTAGCTGGTGCAGTTGGCATTTGTGGTACCATATTAGTCTTACCATCTTTATACCACGGCTCTCCTGCTTCCATAATAGCTATAGAAGATTTTCTCCAAGGAGCGTATGCGATATATTTCGCGCTTCCTGCTAACATTTCTGTGCTAGTCATCATAGCTAAAGCTTTCTTGGCCATACCATTAGCATCGTTTGGTCCACCCTTAACTTGTACGAAGTACTCGTAGTCAAGACCTTGTCCATCCCATACTTGAACTAGTGGTGCACCTTCTCCAACGATAGCGTTAAAGAATCTACCATTCCAGCCAGTTGCCATAACAACTTCACCACTCATTAATAATTCTGGTGGCTGAGCGCCTGCAGACCAAAATACACATCCGCCTTTTGGATCTGTACATAACTCTTTGATCTTATTCATCGCTCTATCAACACCTTTTTCTGTGTTTAAAGCTTTATAGATTTTTGCTCCACCTTTTCCTGGTTTAATTCCATCTGCAGCTAAAGCGATTTCTAAGTTTGTTAGAGCGCCTGTGTAGATAGCTCTTTTTCCAGGGAATTTTTTAGTGTTAAAGAAATCTTTGATAGTCTTTGGAGTACCTTTAACATTGTTTTTGTTATAAGCGTAGTTCCAAGAATATAAAATGTTTCCTACAGCACATTTACTTGGCATTGCAGTAAAGAAATCTTTACTTGCAGGAGTTCCATCTGGTGCAGGTGGGAAGTCTTTGTCAAAATCAAATTCAACAAATAATCCTTCATCACATCCATTGATAGTATCCATTGCAAATACGTCGATAATGTCCCACGTAATTTTGCCAGCTTCTTTTTGTGCTTTGATCTCAGATAATCCCCCTGAATAATCAACCCAGTTGATAGTTATACCAAGGGCCTTACCAGTAGGATCACCATAACCTAACTTTTGAGACTCTGTGTAAGCTCCACCCCAAGACACTGCAGTTACTGCAAATGCTGAAGTAGTTACAGAGATAGCAAAAGAAATGGCTAGTAATAATTTACTAATTGTTTTCATTTTTCCTCCGTTTAAACGTTTTTTTTATAAAAATAGATTACAACAAGATAGATTATAAGAGTCAACAGGCCTTTTTGTAAGTTATACAGGATGTAATTGATGTTTATTTTGGGTCTAATGCTCTAGCATCTTCACTATTCCAACCAATCTTGATTTCATTACCTAATTTAATATCAAGATTAGATGAACTATTTGGTACTTTGAGAATAAATTCAGAATTTCCTAATAAATTAATTCTAACTCTAGTGTGATCACCATGATAAATGACTTCTTCAATTTTTCCCTGATGAATGTTATCCATTTTGTCGCTCGGATTAATCAAAGCTCTTTCAGGTCTTAAAGAGACAGTTGTTTTTTCTCCTTTTCCTTTAACTGAAATTGGATTTGCCATAATTTCTGCATTAGCTAACTTAACTTTACACTTTCCTCCTGAAATATCTGAAACTTCTCCAGCGAAAGTGTTATTTTCTCCGATAAATTCTGCAACAAATGAATTAACTGGTTTTTCATACAGCTCATCAGGACTTGAGAGTTGTTGAACTTTACCGTCGTTAAATACTGCAATACGATTTGACATTGTAAGCGCTTCACTTTGGTCATGGGTTACATAAACAACAGTTACCCCAATACTTTCATGAATATGTTTAATTTCATACTGCATACTCTCTCTTAAATTTTTATCTAAAGCACCAAGAGGTTCATCCATTAAAACTAATTGTGGATCAAATACTAATGATCTTGCAACAGCAACCCTCTGTTGTTGTCCACCTGATAACTGACCTGGCATTCTTTGAGCAAAACCTTGTAGTGATACCATTGATAACGCTTTATCAATTTTTTTATCCGCCTCATCTTTTGGAATTTTTCTTACTCTTAAAGGAAATGCTAAATTTTCATATACAGTCATGTGTGGAAACAAAGCGTAATTTTGAAATACCATTCCAATACCTCTTTTATGAGGAGGAATACTTGAGATAGCATTTCCGTCTAAATATATCTCACCATGAGTTGGTGTTTCAAATCCTGCCAACATCATTAGACAAGTAGTTTTACCAGAACCCGAAGGTCCTAACATTGTAACAAACTCACCTTCAGCAATATCTAATTGTAAATCTTTAACAACTAGAACTTTACCATCATAACTTTTGTCTACTTTATCAAATTTGACGAATTCTTTATTCATTGAAATAATTTTTAAATTTAAAACATTTGTGGCAGTAAATATCAACCCTTAATAACTAGCTTTTAATGTGAAGTTCTTTAGAAAAATTACAAAATAGTTCAAATCCTTTATTGGTAACTCTGATTGCTTCAGATGCTTCTACTCCCCAATTTCCGAATTGCATTACAGCAATCATATGAAAAGTAACGTTAGGCTGTAATACAGTCATATCACCTTTTGATATATTTAAAGTATGCTCACCCCAATCAGGTGGATAACCAATGCCAATCGAATATCCTGTTCTTGAAGTTTTTTCAATTCCATATTTATCTAATACTTTCCAAAAAGCTTGTGCAATATCGTCTGCAGTATTGCCAGCTTTTACTAAATCAATACCAGCCTGAAGTGCTTCATTAGTTTTCTTCATTGTATCAATCTTCTTTTGATCTGGTTTGCCAAGTAAAACTGTTCGCGCCATCGGGCAATGATATTTTTTATTAACTCCTGATAATTCAATAATTGTGGCTTCGCCTTCTACAAATTTATCCTCTGACCATGTTAAATGTGAGGCTGAGGTGCCTTTTCCAGTTGGTATCATTGGAACTATAGATGAATAATCACCTCCAAATTCAGGTGTTCCTTTTATTAATGTAGTATAAATTTCTGAAACTGCATCGCATTGTCTTACTCCAGGACTAATAGCCTCAAAAGCTTTTTTCATTCCAATCTGAGAAATTTGGGCTGCGGCTTTCATAAATTTTATTTCTGTATCTGATTTTATAACTCTGACCCAGTTGACTAGTCGTTCGCAATCTAAAATTTTTGAATTAGGTAAACCTTGTTTAATTTTCTCGTAACAATAAGCTGTAAAATAGTGACTATCCATTTCAAGTCCAATAGTAAGTTTATCCCACCTCTTCTCTTTGATGAGATCAACTAAGGCGTCATATGGGTGTAGTGGCCAAGTATGAATATATTTTTCATGATACTTAATAATATTTTCATCTTTTAAATAAGTCTTTATATACGCACCTCCTGCGTCTTGATTTCTTATAAAACAAACTGGTTCATCCGAATTAACATGGACTATTACGCATTGAGCATAATAAAATGACCAAGCATCATAACCTGTTAAATAATTCATGTTTGCTGGATCTTGTGAAATTAAAAGCTCAATACCTTTTTCTTGCATTGAGGCTTGAACTTTTTTTAATCTTGTTTTGTACTCATCATTGGTAAAATTCATAATCTAATTATTAAACAATTCGCCATATCCTACAATTTCCTTTTTATAGTTAATCTGTTTAAGAGTATCCCAAATTAAAGTTTGATTACTCGATAGAACAACTTTATTAATTTTATTTTCTAATTCTTTAATTATAGACAGTACAGGTAAGGAAGTACAAGACACAAACAGTGCATCACTATTTGATAGATCTATTTTTTTAAGAACATCAAATAAATGATTTGGGTCAACTCTACCAATATCCAAATCAGAGGCTAAATCAAAGTAAGAAAGTTCTGAGAGTTCTATATTTTCATTTCTAAAATAATCTAGTTGATAATTCCACATTTGATGGTCTAGACCAACACCATGGATAAACACAAGTGGTATAGAATTTTTTTTATAAAAAAAATAGTGATTTTGATTTGGATCAAAATTTGGAGACATTAATTATTTTGGATCTA
>CACAKN010000012.1 GCA_902533075.1 uncultured Pelagibacteraceae bacterium | reverse complement strand
AGCATCAGGAGTTCCTGATAGAGTTTTCTTCGCAACAAACGAGTCAGTTTTGACAACTGCATCTAGAGAGACATTAAGAAAACAAGCTGCATGGTTAAGGAAAAATTCTAATATAACAATTGTATTAGAAGGACATGCCGATGAAAGAGGAACAAGAGAATACAATTTAGCATTAGGTGAAAGAAGAGCAAATGCTGCTAAAGATTATTTAATGACTTATGGAATTTCATCAGACAGAATTTCAGTTTTAAGTTATGGTAAAGAAAGACCTGTGGACTCAGGTTCAAATCCATTGGCTTGGTCAAAAAACAGAAGATCAGTTACAGTAAAAGCAAATTAATTTTCAAAATTTAAGACCCTTAGATGCTTAGTTATTTAAGGGTCTTTTTTTTGCCATTATTTTAATCATAACCTTAAGCATGAAATTCTTATCGAAGATTTTAATTATTAAAACTATTGTCTTAACGAATATTTTTTTATGTACCTTTTCATTAGCAGACAATCATAATATTTATGAAATTTTAGAACAATTAAAAAGTGATATTAAAACTTTGGAAAAAGCTGTCTACTCTGGTTCAATCCAACTAAATAATGATAGTGTAAACAATTCTAACTCAATTTCAGATACTAACTCTGAAGATGTTTTAACAAGACATTTATTAAAACTCTCAGAAATTGAAAATCAGTTTCAACAATTAACTAATAAATTTGAGGAGATCAATTTTAAATTAGATAAACTTTCAAGCAGAATGTCAAAGGTGCAAGCAGATAATCAAGTAAGATTTCAAGATTTAGAATCTACAATTACTTTGGATAGCACGTCAAAAAAAGTTACTAAAAAAAATGATAATGAAGCTTTACCTGGAGGTTCACAGCCCCAGGATCTAGGCTCTATTTCTTATAAAGATACAACACCAAATGAAACAACTCAAAAAACACAATCTATTGATACAACAGCAACAATAGTCACAGAAACTTTTCAAGCAGAAGAAAAAATTCTTCCAGATGAGTCTCCAAAAAAGCAATATGAATTTGCTACAAGTTTTTTAAAAGTAGGTGATTACACCACAGCTGAAAGAGCATTTAGAGAATTTGTTCAAACTAATCCAAAACACGATTTGGCTGGAAATGCTCAATATTGGTATGCAGAAACTTTTAGAATAAGACAGTTATATACAGATGCCGCTTCAGCATATTTGGAGGGATATCAAAAATATCCCAAAGGTGAAAAAGCTCCTATAAATTTATTAAAACTTGGTGTGTCCATGGTTCAAATTGGAGAAAAAGATCAAGGTTGTAAAATGATAAATGGTGTTGAAAAACAATACCCTAAAGCAAACCAATCAGTGATCCAAAAAGCTAAATATGAATCGCAAAAATTCGAGTGCAATAATCAAAATTCCTAAATTTTTTAAAGATAAGTTAAAAAATAAAAAGATAGCTCAGATATATAAAAAGTTTGAAAAATCTCTTAATATAAATGAAAATTTTATTGTAGCTGTTTCAGGTGGGCCAGATAGTTTAGCACTAGCATTTCTCTCGAAAGTTTACTCAATAAAAAACAAAGTGGTTTCAAAATTTTTTATTATTGATCATAAACTTAGGAAAGATTCAACTCATGAGGCAAAAACTGTAAAAAAACTCTTGAGTAAGTATTCAATTAAAGCTGATATTTTAACTTGGGTTGGAAAAAAACCCTCAAAAAACCTTCAATCAATTGCGAGAAATAAAAGGTATGAGTTATTATTTCAACAATGTGATAGATTAAAAATAAGAAACCTTTTACTGGGTCATCACCAAGAAGATCTTTTTGAGAATTTTTTCATAAGAATGCTAAGAGGAAGTGGATTAAAAGGGTTAGTTTCTTTAGATAAAAAAACTAAAATTGAAAATAAATACTTAATAAGACCTTTATTAAATCACAAGAAAGATAATCTTACATATATATCAAAAAAGGTATTTGATTTTTACGTTCAGGATCCATCAAATGATAACAATAAATTCCTAAGAATTAAAATAAGAAAACTATTAAGAGAACTACAAAAAAATGGATTGGATGAGAAAAAATTTTCAAATACAATTAAAAATTTAAAATATTCTAATAGTGTTGTAGATTATTATGTAAATGAAAATTTAAAAAAAAATTCATTTTTTTCTCAAAATACTAATAAATTGATATTAAATAAAAATTTTTTTCAACAGCCTCATGAGATAATTTTTAGAGCTATGTCCGAATCATTAAAATTAATTGGCAAAAAGTATTATTCTGTTAGAGGAAAAAAATTGGATAAAATTATTCAAGATGTGGGGAATATTCAGTCATTTAGGGCAACATTGGGTGGCTGTATTATTCAAAAGGTCAATCAGACAGTAATTATATCAAAGGAGCACCAAAATATTTAGTCTTTATACAAATTTGCCACTTGTTTAATTTCTAATAATTCTTATTTTAATACTATGAATATGAAAAATATCGCTATGTGGGCAGTAATAGTTTTTTTAACTATTGGTCTTTACAACATGTTTAAAAATCCCCAGAATAATGTGAAAGGTGGTAATCAAGTTATATTCTCAGAATTTTTAACTTCAGTTGATAATGGTGAGGTCGTGAAAGTAGAAATTCAAGGTAATAATATAAAAGGTGTTTACTCAAACGGAAATAGTTTTACGACTTATTCACCAAACGATCCAAATTTAATTGAAAAACTTTCTGACAAAGGTGTGAGTATATCTGCGGCTCCATTAGAGGAAAAAATGCCATCTTTGTTTGGCGTACTCCTTTCTTGGTTCCCAATGTTACTGTTGATAGCTGTTTGGATTTTCTTCATGAGACAAATGCAGGGTGGCAAAGGTGGTGCAATGGGCTTTGGAAGATCAAAAGCAAAAATGATGAATGAGCTGAAAGGCAAAGTTACTTTTAATGATGTTGCTGGAGTAGAAGAAGCCAAAGAGGAAGTTGAGGAAATTGTTGAATTTTTAAAGGATCCAAAAAAATTTAGTAGGTTAGGAGGAAAAATTCCTAGAGGAGCTCTATTAGTAGGTCCCCCAGGTACAGGTAAAACTTTACTTGCAAGAGCAATTGCGGGTGAAGCCGGTGTGCCCTTTTTTACTATTTCAGGTTCAGACTTTGTTGAAATGTTTGTAGGTGTAGGTGCATCAAGAGTAAGAGACATGTTTGAACAAGGAAAAAAAAATTCACCATGTATTATTTTTATAGACGAAATAGATGCTGTAGGTCGAAGCAGAGGTGCAGGTTTAGGTGGAGGAAATGATGAAAGAGAACAAACTCTTAATCAGTTATTAGTAGAAATGGATGGTTTTGATACAAATGAGGGTGTAATTATAATAGCTGCAACCAATAGACCAGATGTTCTTGATCCAGCTTTATTAAGACCTGGAAGATTTGATAGGCAAGTAGTTGTATCAAACCCGGATATTATTGGTAGAGAAAAAATTTTAAAAGTACATGTAAAAAAAATTAAAATGGCACCAGATGTGAATTTAAGAACAGTTGCAAGAGGTACACCAGGTTTTTCTGGAGCTGATCTCGCAAACTTAGTAAACGAGTCTGCTTTGTTAGCTGCAAGAAAAAATAAGAGAATTGTTACTACTAGTGAATTTGAGGAAGCTAAAGATAAAGTAATGATGGGTGCCGAGAGACGTTCAATGGTCATGACAGAAGATGAAAAAAAATTAACAGCATATCATGAGGGTGGACATGCCTTAGTATCATTCAATATGCCTGTTTATGACCCAATTCATAAAGCTACAATTATACCGAGAGGAAGAGCATTAGGCATGGTCATGAATTTACCAGAAAGAGATAAACATGGTCATTCAATTAAATACCTTAAAGCAAGATTAGCAGTATGTTTTGGGGGAAGAGTTGCAGAAGAAGTAATATTTGGAAAAGATAATATTTCTACTGGCGCAGGCGGTGGAAGTGGATCAGATATAAATCAAGCTACTCAATTAGCTAGAGCAATGGTTACTAAATATGGAATGAGTGAGGAGATGGGGCCAGTCGAATATGGTGAAAACCAAGAAGAGGTCTTTTTGGGCAGATCAGTGACACAAACTCAATCAGTCTCTGAGGAAGTTGCCAAAAAAATTGATAAAGAAATAAGAAAATTAGTTGATGAAGGATACAACAAAGCTAAAGAAATTTTAACAGAAAAAGTTGATGATTTACATAAAATTGCTAAGGCTCTTATGACTTATGAAACGTTAACTGGAGAAGAAATAGAAAATATAATTAATAAAAATGTGTATCCAGCAGATAAACAAGACCTAAAAGTTGAGGAAGACAAAGGGTCTGCAATGGGCGCACTTGGACTTAAACCAAAAATTGTTCATTAATATTTATGCCTAGATATTACACAAGGGCGTGTAATTTCTATTATGGGAAAATATCAAAAAACTTAGTAAAAGATAAAAAATCTTTACCATTAAATGGAAATAAAAACATTTCCTTTAATCAAATAGAAATCATTTCAAGAAAATCGAAAAAAAAAATATCCATTAAGCAAATCAATAAATTACCAAATAGTATTAAGCAAAAAATAAAAAAAGATTTAAAATTTATAACTAAACCACCAAAAAAAATTTATGATCTTAATTTTAAATTTTTTCCACTAATAATGGGTATTCTAAATATTACACCGGATAGTTTTTCTGATGGTGGAGATTATCTTAAAAAAGAGTCAGCTACAAAACAATTAAATAAACTTTTTAAGGATGGGGCTCATTTAGTAGATATTGGTGGTGAATCAACTAGACCAGGTTCTAAATCTATTAGTTCTAAAGTTGAATGGAATAGAATCAAAAGTGTTTTAAAAAAGATTGATAACAAAAAAACAATTTCTCTTGATACTAGAAAATCTATAATAATGGAGAAAGGAATAAATTTAGGAATAAAAATAATAAATGACGTTTCAGGTCTTAGTTATGATAATAATTCACTTAATATATTAAAAAAAACTAAAATACCATTTATTCTACAACATTCATTTGGCAACCCAGATGTAATGCAAAAAAACCCAAAGTATAAAAATGTATTATTAGATATTTATGATTTTTTTGAGAAAAAAATTGAACTATTAAGAAAAAAAGGCATTAACCATAACAATATTATTATAGACCCTGGTATAGGTTTTGGAAAAAATTTGAAACATAATATTACAATTATAAAGAATATATCGATTTATCATTCATTAGGATTTCCTATATTACTTGGTGTATCAAGAAAAAAATATATAAAAGAATTATCTGGGATGAATGAAAGTTCATCAAGGCTGGGAGGTACAATTAGTACAAGTATTTTTTTAATGACTCAAGGTGTTCAAATGTTGAGAGTTCATGATGTAAACGAAGTTATGCAAAGCATTAAAGTTTTTAAAGAATTGTTAAAATAGTATGAAATATTTTGGGACTGATGGAATAAGAGGACACGTTAATAGCAAGAATATAAATGGTGATATGTTCTTTAAATTCGGTTTAGCAGCAGGTAAATATTTTACAAATTTAAAAAAAAAAAAACAAACAGCTATTATTGCAAAAGATACCAGGCTTTCTGGATATGCTCTTGAGCCCGCCTTAGTGTCTGGCTTAGCCTCAGCAGGAATGCATGTCTATACCTTAGGCCCATTACCCACAAATGGCCTTGCAATGCTTACTAAATCAATGAACGCAAATTTAGGAATTATGATTACAGCTTCACATAATTTATTTTTTGATAATGGTTTAAAATTATTTGGCCCAGATGGACTTAAATTATCTGATAAAATTCAAAAGAAAATTGAAAGTTTAATTGACAGTAAAGTAATAAATCACTTATCAAAACCTCAATTACTTGGAAGAGTAAAAAGATTAGAAACTGGCACAGATGAATATATCAAAATTATTAAAAAAAAAATTCCTAATAATTTTAAATTAAAGCATATGAAAATAGTTTTAGATTGTGCAAATGGCGCTGGTTATAAATCTGCCCCGAAAATGATTAAATCGCTTGGGGCAAAGTTAATTGTTATTGGAAATAAACCTAACGGTTTTAATATTAACAAAAGTTGTGGATCAACTTTTCCAAAAAAACTACAAAGTTCAGTTAAAAAACACAAGGCACATTTAGGGATTTCATTAGATGGGGACGCAGATAGAATAATTATGTGTGATGAAAAAGGATCAATAATTGATGGTGATCAAATCATAGCTGCATTAGCTCTTCAATGGAAAAAAAGAAAAATTCTCAAAGGAGGAGTAGTTGGAACCTTAATGTCTAATTATGGGTTAGAAAAATTTCTAAAAAAAAAAAGGATTAAATTTATTAGAGCAAATGTTGGTGATAGATACGTTAAAGAAATAATGCAAAAGAAAAAGTTTAATTTAGGTGGAGAGCAATCAGGTCATATAATTCTTGGAAAATTTGCTACTACTGGTGATGGTTTACTAGTTGCTTTAGAGGTTATACAAGCGCTAAACAAAAATATTAAAGCAAGTAAATTCTTTAACGTATTTGAAAAAACACCACAAATATTAGAAAACATTCAAATTAAAAATAGAGATATACTTAAAAAATTGTCAGTAAAAAATGCAATTAAAATTTCAAATCAAATGATAAAAGGTCAAGGCAGAATCTTGGTTAGAAAGTCTGGGACTGAAGAAAAAATTAGAATAATGGGTGAAAGTAAAAATAAAATATTACTTTCCAGATGTATAAAAACTATCACAAAAACAATTTATTAAATTGAAGCCAAAATCGAAAATTTTAATTATTGCAGGATCAGACTCATCTGGAGGTGCGGGAATTCAAGCAGATATTAAAACAGTTACAAGTCTTGGTTCGTATGCAATGACAGCCGTGACAGCAGTAACTGTCCAAAATACCAAAGGTATTAAATCTGTAATTCCTGTGCCAGCTGACGAAATTAAAAATCAAATTATTTTTACCGCACAAGATATTAAACCTGATGCTATTAAAATTGGCATGTTGCATTCATCCAAGGTAATTAAAAAAGTTGTTGAATCTTTAAAGAAGTTAAAAATTAAAAAAATTATTTTAGATCCAGTAATGATTGCAAAAGGAGGAACAAAATTAATTAATGATGATGCAATCAAGAATCTTAAAAAAATTATAAACCAGGTTTCTTTAATTACTCCAAATATTCCTGAAGCTGAGGTGTTAACTGGTGTTAATATTAAGAATAAGGATGATATGATTCTTGCTGCTAATAAATTATTAAAATTAGGAGCGAAAAATGTTCTAATAAAAGGTGGACATCTAAAATCTAAAAAAGTTGAAGATGTATTCTTAAATAAAACTAATTTAAAAATCTTTTTAAGTTTAAGGTATAATACAATAAATACCCATGGCACAGGATGCACCTTGTCTAGCGCTATAACAACTTTTTATTCATGTGGAAAAAGTATTAAGAAAGCTTGTGAGTTAGGAATTAAATATGTAAATTCTGCAATATTAACTAACCCAAAGTATGGAAAAGGCCATGGTCCAATTAATCATTTAAATTCAATGAAAATAGATAAAAAATTTAATAAATGAAAAATATTGTTGTTGTTGGTTCTCAATGGGGAGATGAAGGAAAAGGAAAAATAGTTGATTGGCTCTCTGAGCAGGCTGATGTTGTAATTAGATTTCAGGGTGGGCATAATGCTGGGCATACATTGGTAATTGATGGTGTTACTTATAAATTACGATTACTTCCATCAGGAATAGTAAGAAAAAATAAAATTTCTGTAATTGGAAATGGTGTTGTTGTGGATCCTTGGGCATTATTAGATGAAATTAAAGAATTAAAATCAAAGGGTATTCAAATAGATATTAAAAATTTGATAATTTCTGAGTCTGCTAATTTAATTCTTCCCTTTCACAGAGAAATGGATGAAATAAGAGAAGATGCTGCTGGCAAAGGTAAAATTGGCACTACCAGAAGAGGCATTGGACCTGCATATGAAGATAAAGTTGGGAGAAGGTCTATAAGAGTAATGGATCTCAGGTCAGAACAAAATTTAGATCAGAGATTAGAATCAGTTTTATTACACCATAATGCAATAAGAAAAGGATTAGGTAAAAAAATCTTTGAGAAAGATCAATTACGAAAAGATTTACTTAAAATTGCACCTCAAATTCTTCAATATTCTCAACCAGTATGGTTAAAGATTAATGAATTCAAAAGACAAAAAAAAAAAATATTATTTGAAGGTGCGCAAGGTATTTTACTTGATGTAGATCATGGAACATATCCATTTGTTACATCATCCAATACTGTCGCCTCAAGTGCGGCCACAGGAACAGGTTGTGGACCGAATTCTATTAACTATGTTTTGGGAATTACAAAAGCATATACCACGAGAGTGGGTGAGGGACCTTTTCCGACAGAATTAAAAGATGAAACTGGTGAACTATTAGGCACCAGAGGAAAGGAGTTTGGGACTGTAACTAGTCGTAAAAGAAGGTGTGGTTGGTTTGATGGGGTTTTAGTAAGGCAGACAATTAAAATTTCAGGAATAAACGGGATTGCGCTTACAAAACTAGATGTATTAGATGATTTGGAAGAAATAAAAATTTGCATTCAGTATGAACTTGATGGAAAAAAAATTGATTACTTACCAGCTGCTGTGGAGGATCAGCTTAAGATAAAACCTGTTTACAAAACTTTTCCAGGATGGAAAACATCTACTAAAGGAGTAAAAAATATAAACAAGCTTCCTGAAAATGCAAAAAAATATATTTTCGCGGTTGAAGATTTTATAGAAACAAAAATATCAAGTATTTCGACTAGCCCTGAGCGAGAGGACACTATTTTGATTGAAAATCCCTTTGAAATTTAGTCAACAGGCAAAAGATTCTTTGATTTTGCTAAAAGCAACATGTGCTTTTGTAATTTTTCAAAGGCCTTATTTTCAATTTGTCTCACTCTTTCTCTACTAATTTTATATTTTTTGCTCAAATCTTCTAGTGTTGATGGATTATCATTTAATCTTCTTGAATTTAGTATTTCTTTTTCTCTATCATTTAAAATCTTAATTGAGTTTTTTAACAAATCTTTTCTATTTTCCATTTCCTCTTGATGGGCAAATTTTAGATCATGATCTAATTCTTTATCCACTAACCAATCTTGCCATTCATCTCCATCTTCACCTACCTGTGCATTTAAAGAAAATTCTTTTCCAGATAACCTTCTATTCATAGATATAACCTCTTCTTTACTTACATCGAGCTTATTAGCTATTTCATTTACATGTTCATTTCTTAAATCCCCTTCTGATCGAGGAGCAATTTGATTTTTTAGTTTTTTCAAATTAAAAAAAAGTTTTTTTTGAGCAGTAGTTGTACCTATTTTTACCAAGCTCCATGATCGTAAAATATATTCTTGAATTGATGCTTTTATCCACCACATTGCATATGTTGCTAACCTAAATCCTTTTTCTGGTTCAAATTTTTTTACAGCCTGCATTAAACCAACGTTCCCTTCAGAAATCATTTCGTTTACGGGTAAACCATATCCTTTATAACCCATTGCGATTTTAGCAACTAACCTAAGATGACTAGTAACTAATTTTTCTGCAGCTTTAATATTTCCTGTAGTTTTCCAATTTTTAGCGAGCATATATTCTTCTTCAGCATCTAGCATAGGAAATTTTTTTATTTGTTCTAAATAAGCAGAAAGCCCACCCTCATTACTTAGGATTGGGAGATTATTATTTATAGTTGCACTCATAGACAGTTTATCTAATTAATAATTTTATTTTTGCAATATCTTATTTGCTAGTATTTCTCAGCATTTTTAAAATTATTTCAAGCTCTTGTGGTAAAATTGAGTTGAAAATCATTTCTTTATTTTTTTTGGGATGAATAAAGCCGATACTTTTAGCATGAAGAAATTGGCGTTTTAATTCAGTGAGATATTTCTCTAACACAGGATCTATATTCTTAATTTTTTTAAATTTTTTTTTATATTTGTCATCACCAACTATACTATTTCCTAAAAAATTCATATGAACTCTGATTTGATGAGTCCTTCCAGTTTCTAGTTTACATTCTAACAGACTTAGGGTTGGTGTATTATTATTTTCAAAAACTTCTATAGTTTTATAATTTGTAATTGCTTTTTTACCTTTTACATTACTTACTTCCATCATTTGTCTATTTCTTGAACTACGTGCAATTAAAGTTTCAACTTTCCCTTTTGAAGGTCTTATCTTTCCCCAAATTAAAAGTTGATAGACTCTTGTTATTGAATGTTGACGAAATTGACTCGATAAATTTTCATGAGAAAAATTATTTTTTGCTATAACAACTAATCCTGATGTATTTTTATCAATTCTATGAACGATTCCTGGCCTTAGCTCATCACCAATATTTGATAAAGAGCTGTCATTTAGGTTCATAAGTGCATTGACTATTGTATTATCATAATTTCCAGCACCAGGATGCATAACAATTCCAGCAGGTTTATTAATAACAATTAAATCATTATCTTCATACACGATATCCAATTTGTATTTATATGGTTTTAAAGAGAATTTTTTTGGTTCAGGTAAAGATAATTCAATAACATCATCAGTAAAGATTTTTTTTGATGGGTCAGTCATAATTTGATTATTCAATTTTAATTTTTTTTTTAAAATTAAATTTTTTACTCTTGTTCTGCTTAATTGATTTTCATTTTTATTGATAAAAACATCAACACGTAGGTTTTTGTTGTCTTCCTTTACAATCAAATTTATTTTTTTTTCCATAAAATGTTATATTAATATTATATGCGCTTGTAGCTCAATTGGATAGAGCGCCTGACTTCGGATCAGGAGGTTCTGGGTTCGACTCCTAGCAGGCGCATATTTATTATGATTTATATTATTTTACCAGCATATAATGAAGAAAAAAATCTTATTAAAATTTTTAAAAAGATAAATAAATTAGTTTTTTCAAAAAAAATGACAGTAGTTTTAGTTGATGATTGTTCAACAGATAAAACAATGAGGTTGATAAAAACTAAAAATAATTTCAAACTTATTTACCTAAGAAATAAATTCAACAAAGGATTGAGTATTACTTTAGAAGTTGGTTTTAAAAAAATTTTAAAGAAATTAAAAAAAAAAGATTATATATTTACTTTGGATAGCGATAACACACACCCAATACAAATTATTCCTAACATGCTTAAATTGATGAAAAAAAATAATTGTGACCTTGTAATTGCGTCAAGATTTACAAAGTTATCAAAAGTAAATGGTTTAAGTTTTTTTAGAAAAAATTTAAGTTCTTTTGCTAAGATTATCTTTACTTTTATCTATCCATTTAAAAATTTGAAAGAATACACATGCAATTTTAGACTTTATAAACCATTTCTGATTAAAAAATTGTTTATTAAGAGAGATTTTTTTAGAAATGAAGATTTTAATATTGCAGTAAAAATTCTTCTATATTTAATTAATAATTTTAGAAATTTAAAAATTTCTGAATATCCACTGATTTTAAACTACCATCATAAAATTGGAGATAGTAAAATGAAAATTTATAAAAATATTTTTCTAACTTTAAGATTAATTTTTCTAAAAAAATTTTAACTTATATAAGTATTTTTTGAAAAATTATAAATACTATTTAGTAATGCAACTAAGTAATAAGATATATTGATAATATAAAATATTATAATATTCTTTTTTTTGAATATTAATTCTGTATTCAAAAAGTTTTTACAAAAAATTAGAATCAAAACTATTACCAAAGGTTCAAAATATTTTTGTGATGTAATATATCCAGTAGCGGTAAGATTTGCCAAAAAAATAAGGAAAAATAGATTTTTTTCTAATTTAAAAATTAGATATATTGTAAATATTGATAAAAAACATATTAAAAAAAAGAAATAATTAGTATTAAAAACAAATAATGAAACTTTATAAAAAAAACCACCTCCAATTAGAGTTTGGGGTATTTCATAATTTAATATTAAAATAATATATAAAAAAAGTATTAATACTATTTCTTTTACTTGTAACTCATAAAAAAATTTTTTTACTCTACCTATATTTTGCAAGTTAAGGATGAAAAATAAAAAGAAGAAAAATATAATTGAGAGATTATTTAATAATGTATACGAAATATTTTCAGTAAAATTTAACTTACCACCTAATGGAGTAAGAAGAGTTAGATATATTCCTGGTATAGATAATAGAAAGCAAAAAAACAAAATTAAAAAAAAATTTATAAATTTAATTTCTCTAAAATATTGAACTAAAAAATATATGAAAAAAATGGAATAGGATTGAATAGAGTATGTTGATAAACTTAAAAAAAAGAGATTAAGATAAATGTAGAAATTATCTTTTTTTTTTTGAAAAAGAAGAAAAAAATAATTTGATACTATTAAAAATATTATGGCAGTCATGTGAGCAT
Source organism: uncultured Pelagibacteraceae bacterium (assembly GCA_902533075.1). Lineage (GTDB taxonomy): Bacteria > Pseudomonadota > Alphaproteobacteria > Pelagibacterales > Pelagibacteraceae > Pelagibacter. Next base: position 17,731 of record CACAKN010000012.1, on the reverse strand, counting down.
TTGCCCATATTGCAGATGCTCTGAAATAAGGTACAAAAAGTATTGTAAAACTTATTATTAAATTATTTATTTTATTTGATGGAAATAATAAATTTAAGTTTAAATAAATAAATATTGGTATTAGAAGAGAAAATAATAAATAAAAAATCTTAGTAATTAAAATACTTTCAAAAAATCTTTGGGGTATACTTAACAAAAAATAATGGAATGGAAAATGCCTCGTATGCAAGTAGAACTCATCAATTTTGTTGTTAGCAAAGTCTACAACAGCAGGAAATGTCTCATTAAAATCTAATTCACTACCACCAGTTGATAAATCTTCACCACATATAAAACCAATTATTAATGACAAAATTGGTAAAAGGGTGATTAAAGTTATTTCTTTTAAATTGAGATTTTTCATTAATTATATTATTTAGAAATTTATTATAGTACTTTTATTCAATATTTATATGTATTTAAGATAATTAAAAATGAAATTTAGTATAGTTTTATCTACCCGACCAGAAATAATAAAATTATCTCCATTTATAAAATATCTAAAAGTAAATAAAAAAAATTTTTATTTAATAAATACAAAGCAACACTCACTCAAAAATATGAGTGGTATTTTTTTTGATTTTTTTAAAATTCGAGAGAAAATTTATAATATTAACCCATTAAAAAAATCACAATATATTTTTTTATCTGACTCGATAAAATTAATAAGTAAAATTTTATTGGCTAATAAACCTGATTTTTTAGTTGTTCAAGGTGATACTAACACATGTTTAGCTGGTTGCCTTTCTGCATCATTATTAAATAGAAATTTAAATAAAAATGAAAAAATTAAAATAATTCATATTGAGTCTGGACTAAGATCTTTTGATAATAACATGCCGGAGGAGATTAATAGAAAAATTGTTGATAAATTGTCAGATATACTTTTTGTACCAACAAAATTTGATTTAAATAATTTAAAGAGAGAAAATTGCATTAAATCAAAGATTGTCAAAGTTGTGGGAAATACAATAACAGATGTTTTGAAAGAATGTGTGCCAATTTGCAATGACTCAAGTATTCTAAAAAATTTAAAAATTAAAAAAAAGAATTTTTTTTTAGTTACACTTCATAGACCCGAAAGTGTTGATAATTACAAAAATTTATTCAAATTATCTAAAATTTTATTAAACCTCTCTAATCAATATGATCTACCAATTGTTTTTCCTATTCACCCTAGAACAAAAGATAAATTAAAAAAATTTAAGATAAAACTAAGCGATAATATCAAAATAATCGAACCTTTAAAATACACTGATTTTATAAAGCTTTTAAAGGAAACAAAAATTGTATTAACAGACTCTGGGGGAATACAGGAAGAGGCAGCAATAATTGGAACTCCATGCATTACTTTAAGAACTACAACTGAAAGACAAATTACGATATTTAAAAAAGTAAATTTTTTAGCAAGCTATGATCTTAAAAAAGTTAAAAAAGCAGTGGACTTTTTCTTAAAAAAAAAAATATCAAAAATAAGTAATTTTGGAAATGGCAATGTATCAATAAAAATTTATAAAGAATTATTAAAGATTTATAATAAAAGTAAAAAGAATTAGTTATTCCCCCATATTTATTAAAGTACCTTTGATACGTGCTCTAAGAAAAGAAAAATAAAAAAGACAAATACCAATTATTAAATAAAAAAGATTAAGTAAAAAGGCAGTATTTAAATTTTGATAATTTATATAATCATTAATTAAAATATTTCTTGCTTCATCAAAAACATAAACCAGAGGTAATCCCTTAGCAATTATTTGAAAAAATTCTGGAAGAATTTCTATGGGATAATAAATACAACCGAGAGGGGCCAATAAAAATAAGGATGACCATGCAATATTCTCAAAAGATGGACCAAATCTTATTAAACCTGCACTAACGAATAGCCCTAGAGTAATACCAAATATATATAGACTCAGAAATAACATTAATAATGGAAACCCTAATTTTAAAATTGAAATTCCGAACAAAGGTGATGTCAAAATTATTGCTGGAATTAATCCAATCAAAGTTCTAACTAGGGCAGTAAATATAAGAGATATAATTATTTCTCTTATTTTTAAAGGAGCAATAAATAAATTGGTAAAGTTTCTACTCCAAATTTCTTCTAAAAAAAGCATATTAAAGCTTATGCTTGACCTAAAAAGAATATCATAAAGTATTGCACAGGTAAGAATTATACCAAGCGTGTTATTGTAATAATCACTATAAATTGAAAAAAACTTTGAAATAAAACCCCAAAGAATTATTTGTATTGTAGGCCAATAAATTAAATCGAGAAGTCTTGGTAAAGATCCTTTAATTAAAAAATAATGTCTTAAGAAAAGACCATACATTTTGTTAAAATTCATACTTTTTGTCTTGCAAGTTTTAAAAAAACTTCCTCCATATTTTTTCTTCCATGTTTGTTGATCAACTCGGATGGCCTACCTTGATCAATAATAGATCCTTCGTTCATCATAAATACCGAGGAGCATAATCTTTCAACCTCGGCCATATTATGAGAAGCAAGGAGAATAGAAGTCTTATTCTCTTTTTGATAATTTTCTAAAAAGCTTCTAACAAAATCACCAGTTTCTGGATCTAATGACGCTGTTGGTTCATCTAAAAGTAAAACCATTGGGTCATTGATTATTGATTTAGCTAAACTTACTCTATTTTTTTGACCAGAAGAAAGTTCTCCAGTGATTTTATCTATAATTTCATTTAGTCTTAATTTCTCAATAATATAATTAATTTTGGTTTTAAGATTTTTTACATCATAAAGCCTGCCGTAAACTTCAAGATTTTGTCTAACAGTCAACTTCTTTGGTAATTCTATATAGGGAGAGATAAAATTTAAATCATTCAGTAAGTCTACTCTTTGGTTTTCCATTTCTTTTTCATTTATTAAAATTTTACCTGTTGATGGTTTCAATAGTCCCAAAATCATCCCAATCGTAGTTGTTTTTCCACAACCATTTGGACCAAGAATTCCAATGATTTCATTTTGATTTAAATTAAAAGAAATATTTTTGACAGCTGCTTTACCATTATAGTTTTTTGATAATTCAATTACTTGTAATGGAGTTTGCATTAAAATTTTGAGGCCCTTACTAATCTATCATTTATAGTTTTACCTAGTCCTTTATTAGGAATTTTACAAACTGCTATTGCTTTATACTTGTCTTTTTTTATTTTTCTTAAAGTACTATACAAATTTTTTGCTGCTTCTTGTAAATTACCTTTTTTTGATAAAAAATAATAATTTAATTTTGTTACTTTTTTTTTTTTAATAAGAATATATGCCTCATTTTCTCTAATTTTTTTCACATTCAATCTTATAGGAACACCTGGTGAATAGTGAAGTTTAAATTGACCTGGAACTGAAATTCTTAATGGGTTATTATTAACCTTAATCTTTTTATTTAAGACTTTTTGTATCGTTGATACGTCTAAACCACCCAACCTTAGTATCTGAGGTTTTTTTCTGAGATCTAAAATTGTTGACTCAATTCCAATTGAAGATTTACCACCCTCTAAAACATATTTAATTTTTTTTCCAAAATCATCTTTAACATCAGATGAACAAACTGCACTTACTCTTTTTGAAAGATTGGCACTTGGAGCTGCTAAAGGAAATTTCAATTTTTTTAATAGATTTCTTGTTATAGTATGTTTTGGAAATCTGACTGCTAAAGTATTTTTTTTATTAGTTACAAACTTAGAAATTTTAGATTTTTTTTTTAAATCTAGAATAAATGTAATTGGACCTGGACAAAATTTTTTATAAATTTTAATAAAGGCGTTATTATAACTACAATCTTTTTTTAGATTATTGTAATCATAGTAATGGACTATGAGAGGGTTATTTTTAGGCCTTTTTTTTAGTTTAAATATTTTTTTACATGCTCGATCAGAATAAGCATTACCTGCTATGCCATAAACCGTTTCAGTGGGTATAGCTATACACTCATCGATTTTTAGGTATTTTTTAGCTTTTTTAATATTTGCAAGATTAATTTTCATGTATTATCTGAAAGTATTATATGAAAGATAAAAATTTACCAAACGATTATAATTCTTTGTCTCTTGAGGAATTGACTATTAAAGCCAACAAGATGATTGAAGAACTAGAAAGTCAAAATAACCTTGAAAATTCTATTGAAAAATATCAAGATTTATTAAAGTTAAATAATATTATAGAAAAAAAATTTCAAAAAAATGTAAAAAATATTAGTGAAAAAACAAAAGAAAACATAATAGAAATTACTTCAAAAAAAAATGCAAAAACAATTAAATAAAGTAGCTAAAGATACAAATATTTTTTTAAAAACATTTATAAAAAAACAAAAAAGATCAGAATTAATAATTCCTATGCAATATGGTTTATTTTCAGGAGGTAAAAAAATTAGATCAAAAATTTTGATTGATATAGGATCACTATTTAAAATAAATTATAGTTTGTTAATTACGATAGGTGCTGCAGTTGAATGCATACATGCATATTCGTTAATACATGATGATTTACCTTGTATGGATAACGACTCTTTAAGAAGAGGAAAACCATCGACACATGTTAAATTTGGAGAGTCAACTGCTGTTCTGGCAGGAAATTCTCTTTTGACTATGGCATTTGAAATTTTAAGTCATAAAAGTTTTAATATTTCAGAAAAAACTAAAAATTGTTTAATAAATAAAATTTCGGAATGTTCAGGACATCTAGGTATTGCAGGAGGTCAATATTTAGATTTAAGTTATGAACGTAAAAATGTCTCTCAGAAAAATATAATTGAAATGGAAATAAAGAAGACAGGAAAGCTTTTTAGTTTTTGCTGCGCAGCCCCATTAATTTTAAAAAATAAAAGCAAAAAAGAGATAAAAAAATTCGAGGATATAGGTGCAGATATTGGTTTGTTATTTCAAGTCGCTGATGATCTTATTGATTATAAGGGTAGTCATCTCATTGCTGGTAAAAAAACCGGAAAAGATAAAAATAGAGGAAAAGCAACCCTAATCAGTTTACTAGGATATAAAAATACTATTAAATATGCTAATGATTTAATAATAAAAATAAATAATAAAATTAAGAGGTATAATTCAAAATCAAAAAATTTGTCTAAGACATTAAATTATATTTTGAATAGAAATAAATGAAAAAAGATTACGAATTCTTAGATCAGATTAATTTTCCATTAGACCTAAAAAAAATACCTGAGTCAAAATTACAAAAAGTAGCTGATGAATTAAGAGAGGAAATGATAGACGCAGTTTCAGTCACTGGTGGTCACTTAGGTGCAAGTCTTGGTGTTGTTGAATTAACTGTTGCCCTTCATTATATATTTAATACTCCTAATGATAAATTAATATGGGATGTAGGTCATCAATGTTATCCTCATAAAATTTTAACAGGAAGAAAAGATAAAATTAGATCATTAAGACAAGGTGGTGGTCTTTCAGGTTTTACAAAAAGATTGGAAAGTGAGTATGATCCTTTTGGTGCAGCACATAGTTCAACTTCAATATCTTCTGCTTTAGGTATTGCTGTTGCAAATAGACTTTCAAATAAATCTGATAACGTCATAGCAGTAATAGGTGATGGAGCAATAAGTGCAGGAATGGCCTATGAGGCTATGAATAATGCAGGTACCTCTAAAACTAAAATGATCGTGATATTAAATGATAATGACATGTCAATAGCTAGACCTGTGGGAGCAATGGGAACATATTTAGCTAAAATTTTTTCTGGAAAAATATATTTTAGTTTTAGAGAGACTATCAAATTAATTACTTCTGCTTTTTCAAAAAGATTTAGTGCAAAAGCTGGTAAAGCTGAAGATTTACTAAGATCTGCAGTAACAGGGGGAACGTTATTTAGTTCACTAGGATTTTATTATGTTGGCCCTATAAATGGACATGACTTAAGTTCTCTTATTCCAATTTTAAAGAATGCTAGAGACTCTAAGCATGATGGGCCAATATTAATTCATATTAAGACAAAAAAAGGTAAAGGCTATCCTTTTGCTGAAGAGGCAAAGGATAATTATCATGGGGTTTCAAAATTTAATGTCAAAACAGGAGAACAGGTAAAAAGTACAAGTAAAATGCCTTCTTACACCAAGGTATTTGCTAAGACTCTCATTGAGCATGCAAAAAAAGATAGTAAAATTGTTGCTATAACTGCAGCTATGCCTGATGGAACAGGTCTAGATATCTTTCGAAAAGAATTTCCTGACAGAACTTTTGATGTTGGAATTGCGGAACAGCATGCAGTTACATTTGCAGCAGGTCTGGCAACTGAAAATTATAAACCTTATGCAGCAATTTATTCAACATTTCTTCAAAGAGCATACGATCAAGTAGTTCATGATGTGGCAATTCAAAGCTTACCGGTGAGATTTGCAATAGATAGAGCAGGATTAGTGGGAGCGGATGGACCTACTCATGCAGGTAGTTTTGATACAACTTATTTATCTACATTACCAAATTTTGTTGTTATGGCTGCTAGTGATGAGGCAGAACTAGTTAGAATGATTAATACCTCAACCGAAATAAACGACAAACCTTGTGCGTTTAGATACCCTAGGGGTGTCGGACTGGGATCAGTTTTGCCATCGATTAATGAAAAATTAGAGTTAGGGAAATCTAAGATTGTTCAAGAAGGAAATAAATTAGCAATTTTGAGTTTTGGAGCAAGGTTAAATGAAACTATTATAGCTGCTGAAAATTTAAAAAAAAAGGGAATTAACATAACAATCGTAGATGCAAGATTTGCAAAACCTCTTGATGAAAATCTAATTTGGCAATTAGCAACAACTCATGAAGCAATTATGACAATTGAAGAGGGTTCTATAGGAGGTTTTGGCTCACATGTAATTAATTTTTTGACACAAAAAGGTTTAATTGACTCGAATTTAAAATTTAGATCAATGACACTTCCTGATATTTTTATTGATCAAGATACACCTGAAAACATGTATAAAATAGCAAACTTAGACTCTAAATCAATAGAGGAAAAAGTTTTAGATGTACTAAATTCAAATATTATCTTACAAAAACAAAAATAATTTTTAACTACATTGCGCTTTGTTCATAAGGTAATGATCTAATAAAACACATGAAAGCATAGCTTCACCGACTGGTACAGCTCTTATACCTACACATGGATCATGCCTACCTTTAACTGATATAGTTGTATTTTTTCCAAATTTATTAATAGTTTTTCTGCTTTTCAAAATTGAAGATGTAGGTTTTACTGCAAATGAAACTACTATTTCTTGTCCAGAGGAAATACCACCAAGTATTCCACCTGCATTGTTTGAGTAAAATTTCATTTTTTTATTATTTTGTGAAATTTCATCAGAATTTTCTTCACCAGATAATTGAGCAGAATTCATTCCTGAACCAATATTTACACCTTTAACTGCATTAATGCTCATCATGGCAGAGGCAATATCTGAGTCCAATTTTGAGTAAATAGGTGCACCCAAACCTGCGGGGATACCATTAGCTCTTACTTCAATTACTGCTCCACAAGAAGATCCTGCTTTTCTGATACTCATTAAATATTTTTCCCAAATTTTTATCATTGATATATCTGGACAAAAAAATGGATTTTTATAAATTATTTTATCATTCCATTTTGTTGTATCACACCCAAGAATACCAAGTTGAGTAACTGCAGCAGAAATCTTAAATTTTTTACCTAATTTTTTTTCTAAAACTTTTTTTGCGATAGCACCTGCAGCAACCCTCACAGCTGTTTCTCTAGCAGAAGATCTTCCTCCCCCTCTGTAATCTCTAATTCCATATTTTTTAAAATAAGTGAAATCAGCATGCCCCGGTCTAAATTTATCTTTAATATTTTTGTAATCTTTCGACCGCATATCTTCGTTATAAATTATCAAGGATATTGGTGTTCCAGTAGTTTTACCCTCAAATACTCCGGAAAGTATCTGAACTTTATCACTTTCTTTTCTTTGTGTTGTAAACTTCGATTGACCTGGCTTTCTTTTGTCTAATTCTTTTTGAATATCTTGCTCTTTTAGGTGAATTAATGGAGGACACCCATCAATTATACAGCCAATAGCTGGACCATGAGATTCTCCCCATGTTGTGAAACGAAAAAACTTTCCAAAAGTATTAAATGACATTATTTATATTGTATAGATTATTTTGTTAAAATTATGAATCAAAAAAACTCACTAGGGCTTAATAAATGCTTTTTAGATCTTGATGATCCATTTAAACTATTTGAAAAATGGTTTGATGAGGCTAAAAAGAAAGAGATTAATGATCCAAATGCTTTAGCTCTAGGAACTGCTAGTAAGACTGGTATCCCTTCTGTAAGAATGGTCCTTCTTAAAGGTTTTGATAAAAATGGATTTGTTTTCTATACAAATTTAAATAGCCAGAAAAGTAATGAGCTCAAAGATAATCCAAATGCTTCAATGTGTTTCCATTGGAAAAGTTTATTAAGACAAATAAGAATTGTTGGTACATTAAAATTAGTGGAAAATAAAATAGCAGATGATTATTATAACACTAGAGCTTATGAAAGTAGAATAGGAGCTTGGGCATCTAAACAAAGTAGTATTTTGAAAAGTAGAGATGAACTTCTAAATTCTTTGAAAAACTTTAAAAAGAAATATAATGATAAGAGGAAAGTTCCAAGGCCTGATCACTGGTCTGGTTGGAATTTAAAACCATCAAGCGTAGAATTTTGGCTAGACGGAGATAACCGAATACACGAGAGATTAAAATATACTTTGGACAAAGATAATAATTGGGTTAAAAATCTTTTAAGTCCCTAAAAATTTCTTGATAAACTAAATGAGGTTAAATTTTCAAGAATATTTTTTTCATCACAATCTTTAAATACTGACAGTGCGTTAGAAGCTAGATTAATATAATGATGAGCTTTTTGATAGCAGGCTTTTATAACTTCATATTTTTTTATCAAAGATAAAGTATAATTTAGGTCAATTTCATCTCTATTATATTTTGAAAAAATATTTTTTAGTTTTTCTTTTTCTTGATTATTTGCTTTTTGAAATAATAAAATTATAGGAAGAGTAACTTTACCTTCATAAAAGTCTTTACCAATTTTTTTTCCAAATAATTTTGAATCAGAATTATAATCTAGAGTATCATCAGCAATCTGAAAAGTTAAACCAAGATTCCTGCCATAAAATTCCAAAGCTTCCTTTTCTTTTGTTTTCATAACTGATAAAATCCCTCCAACCTTTGTAGCTGCTGCAAATAATTCAGCAGTCTTAGCAGATATAATTTTAAGATATGTTTCCTCTAACATATCAACTTCACCATGATGTTGAAGTTGTAATACTTCCCCTTGAGCTATTTTCGAAGAAGTTGAAGATAACAGTTTAAGAACTTCTAAATTTCCATCTTCAACCATCATTTCAAAACATCTACTTAGCAAATAATCTCCAATCAATACTGATGAGTGATTATCCCAAATTTTGTTTATTGTTTTTTTTCCTCTTCTTATAGAACCATTATCTATCACATCGTCATGCATTAAGGTTGCAGAATGAATTAATTCAACACAGGCTGCTAAATTAATATCTCTAGTGCCTTTTGAATAACCACACATTTTCGCAGAACTCAAAGTGAGTAAAGCTCTTAATCTTTTGCCTCCTGTATTAAGATGATAGTCTGTCATTTTTTGGACCAAATCAACATCACTTGATAATTTAAGTTTAATTTTTTCTTCAACTAACAACAATTTATCCTCAACTGAAACTTTTAGCTGAAAATAAGAATTATTAATTTGATTTTTGAGTTGTACAACAGTTCCCATATATGTGAACAAACTAGTATAATAAGTTTATTAATATTACTTATCAATTGACGCACCTAAATCTTCAATTATAAGGTGTCTTTATATTCAATAAAAAATTCTATAAAGATTTGAAATGTTCTCATTTTTTAAAAAGAAAAAAATCGTTCCACATATTAAGTTAAGTGGTGTTATCGGAAATGTGGGAAAGTTTAAGCAGGGAATAGATTTTTCAGGTCAAGAAGAGACCATCGCAAAAGCTTTTGCATTAAAAAAAGCATTATGTGTTGCAATTACAATAAATTCACCAGGTGGTTCTCCAGTGCAATCACATTTGATTTTTAATTTTATTAGACAACAGGCAAAAAAAAATAAAAAAAAAGTGATTGTTTTTGCAGAAGATATTGCTGCATCTGGTGGATATTTGATTGCATGTGCTGGCGATGAAATATACGCAAATTCTAGTTCGATAATTGGTTCTATAGGAGTTATTTATTCATCTTTCGGTTTCACTGAACTTATAAAAAAAATTGGAGTTGAAAGAAGAGTTCATACTGCAGGTAAAAATAAAAGCACTCTTGATCCTTTTCTTGATGAAAAAAAAGAAGATATTGAAAGATTAAAAAATATTCAGTTAGATTTGCATAAGGATTTTATTAATGTTGTTGAAAAAAGTAGAGGATCAAAGTTAAAAAAATCAGAGGTAGAACTTTTTTCAGGAGAATTTTGGTCAGGTAGTAAAGCAAAAAATCTTGGATTAATAGATGGTATTGGAGACGCTAATGAAATTTTAAGAGAAAAATATGGAGAAGATGTAATAATAAAAAAATTCGAAAAATCAAAAAGTTGGTTAAGTAAGAAACTATCCTCATCAAATGATCATGTGGATCAATTAGCAAACATATTGGATGAAAAATCTGTCTGGCAAAGATATGGTCTCTAAAAAAAACAAAAAAAAACAAAAGTTTCAAACTTTTCAAGATACAATTCTTAATCTACAAAAGTTTTGGAGCAAACATGGCTGCATTATTTTACAACCTTATGATATGGAAGTTGGAGCTGGAACATTTCATCCAGCAACTACTTTAAGATCTCTTGGACCTAGACCATGGAAAGCTGCATACGTACAACCTTCGAGAAGGCCAACAGATGGGAGATATGGAGACAATCCAAATAGACTTCAGCATTATTATCAATTTCAAGTTATTATTAAACCTTCTCCATCAAACATAAAAAAACTATATTTAAATAGTTTGTCAGTAATCGGTATCGATCATAAGAGTCATGATATTAGATTTGTTGAAGACGATTGGGAGAGTCCAACTCTAGGTGCTGCTGGTCTTGGTTGGGAAGTGTGGTGTGATGGGATGGAAATAACTCAATTTACATATTTTCAACAAATGGCTGGTTTTGAATGTAAACCAGTTTCAGTAGAAATAACTTATGGTTTAGAAAGAATTTGCATGTTCACTCAAGAAAAAAAAAATGTTTATGACTTAATTTGGAATAATGAAAATGTTGAATACCGAGAAGTTTTTCATCAATCTGAGAAAGAATTTTCTGTATATAATTTTGAGTACGCTAATACAAAAAATCTTTTAAAGATGTTTGATATGTTTGAATTTGAAGCAAAATCATTAGTCGAAAAGAAAATTTCTTTACCAGCTTACGATCAATGTTTAAAAGCAAGTCATGTATTCAATATTTTAGATGCAAGAGGAGCAATTAGCGTTGCCCAAAGAGCAGAATATATTGGAAGAATAAGGGACATAACTAAATCAGCTGCTGCTATCTGGATTGATAGTCAAGTTTAAAATGGCAGAATTTTTTTTAGAGTTATTTAGTGAAGAAATTCCAGTAGGACTTCAAAAAGATTTAAGAAATAATCTTTTGCAAAAATTTCAAAAATTTTTTTTAGAAAAATCTATTAAATCGAAAAAAAATTTTTCATTATCAACACCTAATAGATTAATAATAGTTTTTGAAGGTTTAGACAAACAAATAAAAATATTATCCGAAGAAAAAAAGGGACCAAACATCAATGTAGCCGACCAAGCAATAGAAGGCTTTATGAGATCAAATAAAATAGAAAAAAAAGATCTGTTTAAAAAAAAAACTGAAAAAGGTGAGTTTTATTTTTTTAAAACAAAATCTAAATCATTAAAAACTAATGATTTATTAACAGAATTTATTCCAAAATTACTTGATAATTATCAATGGAAAAGATCGATGAAATGGGGAGAGCATGATCTTAGTTGGGGACGTCCTCTAAAATCGATTTTGTCAGTATTTGATAAAAAAGTAATTAATTTTTCGTTTCACCATATATTTTCCTCAAATTCAACATACATCGATAAAGATTTTGAGGAAAAAAAAAGAATTTTTAAAGATTTTAAATCGTATGAAAAATTCTTTAAAAAACAGGGAACACTTATTAATCAGGAAAAAAGAAGGGAATTGATAAGGAGAGAATTTACAAGAATACTCAGTAAAAGAAAATTAACGATTGAAGATAATCCAAGATTATTAGATGAGGTAATAAATTTAGTTGATAATCCTAACGTATTAATGTGCAGTTTTGATAAAAAATTCTTATCAATTCCAAAAGAAATTTTAACCTTAACAATGCAGTCTCATCAAAAGTACTTTCCTGTTTTTGATAACAAGGGTCAAATTACCAATGAATTTTTGATTGTTGCTAATAAAAAAGATCAAAAAGGATTAATAAAAATTGGAAATGAACGAGTTATTGAGGCTAGGTTAAGTGATGCAGAGTTTTTTTGGAATAAAGATAAAACTCAAAATTTATTAAAAAAAGTTTCTGATTTAAAATCAATGAGTTTTTTCAAAGGAATAGGAACATATTTTGAAAAAGTTCAAAGGATGAGAAAACTAGGTGGAATAGTTTCTGATGAATTGTTAATAAGTAAAGAAAAAGTAGAATTATCTGCATCAATTTGCAAAACAGATTTAACTTCTGATTTAGTTGGAGAGTTTCCAGAGCTTCAAGGTATTATGGGAGGTTATTTTTCAATATACCAAGGGTTTGATAAAGATATTTCATTAGCAATCACTGAACAATATTTACCAGTTGGCTTAGAATCAAAAGTACCAAAAAAACCATTTAGCATCGCTTTATCAATTACTGATAAGGTTGATACTCTAGTAGGATTTTTTGGTATTAATGAAAAACCTTCAAGTTCAAAAGATCCATTTGCTTTAAGAAGAACAGCTCTTAGTATTATTAGAATAATTGTTGAAAATAAAAAAGATTTGAAATTAAATGATCTATTAATTTATACTTCAAATTTATATCAAGATCAGGGGTATAATTTTATTAATCAAAATTTACAAAAAGAATTATTTGAATTTTTAAAAGAAAGATTCAGATATTATTTAAAAGAAAAACAAATTCGCTTTGATATTATTGATGCCTTAATTTCATCTTTTTCACTTAATAAATTGTTTTCATCGTTTGAAAAAGCTAAAAGCTTAAATAAAATTATCAATAGTCAAATTGGTTTTGACATTATTTCAAGCTACAAAAGAGCATCTAATATTTTGGAAAATGAAATGAAAAACAGTAAAATTCAAATATCGAATACAACTGATCCTGGTATTTTCAAAAGTGATTTTGAGAAAAATTTATATCAAAAAATTAACGACATTAAGAAATATTATTCAGGCCTTGATAATGACGAAAATTACGAGAAATCATTATCAATTTTGGCTAGTACCAAAAAAGAGGTATTTGAATTTTTTGATAATGTTAAAGTGAATGAACAAAATGAGACTTTAAGAAAAAACAGATTGGAACTTATTAATTTGTTATGTAAAACCTTTCAAAATTTTATAAATTTTCAATTATTAAAAGCAAATAATGAATAAATTAATCTTAAATTTTAAGTCAAAAGATTCAAAAAAAATTAAAAATGTAAAGAATTTTTTAGGAGGCAAAGGTGCAAATTTGTCAGAAATGGGAAGAATGGGTTTACCTGTGCCTCCTGGATTTACAATTTCAACTAAAGTCTGCGAAATTTTTTATAAAGACAAAAAAAAGTTAAATTCGAAATTGATCAGCCAAATTAAAAAAGAATTAAAAGTAATCGAAAAAGATGTATCAAAAAAATTCGGAGATTTAAAAAATCCTCTTTTATTATCAGTTAGATCTGGTGCAAGAGTTTCTATGCCTGGAATGATGGATACAATTCTAAATCTTGGATTAAATGATAAAACTGTAATAGCTTTAGCAAAAAAAACTTCAAACGGTAGATTTGCTAAAGATAGTTATAGACGATTTATTCAAATGTATAGCAATGTAGTTATGGGAGTTGAAAATTATCATTTTGAAGAACTCATTGAGAATTATAAATTAACAAAAGGTGTTTTGTTAGATACCGAGTTAGATGAAGAAGATTGGGACGGTTTAATAAAGGATTTTAAAAATACCGTTAAAGAAAAAGCAAATAAAGTTTTTCCTCAAGATGTTTATCAACAACTGATGGGTGCAATTAGTGCGGTATTTTTATCATGGGAGAGTAATAGAGCTAAAGTTTATAGAAAATTAAATCAAATTCCGTCGGATTGGGGAACAGCAGTTAATGTTCAATCCATGGTTTTTGGTAATATGGGTAACGATTGTGCGACAGGAGTAGTTTTTACTAGAAATCCCTCTGATGGATTAAATGATATTTATGGTGAATATTTAATAAATGCACAAGGCGAAGATGTCGTTGCTGGCACTAGAACACCTCAATATATAACTAAGAAAGCAAGAAAGGAAGCTAAAGTAAAAGAAGAGTCTATGGAAGAGGCTATGCCTAAAGTTTATGCTGAATTGTCCAAGATACTAAAAAGATTAGAAAAACATTATAAAGATATGCAGGATGTAGAATTTACTGTTGAAAATAATAAACTTTGGATCTTGCAAACTCGTTCAGGAAAAAGAACTTCTAAGTCAGCTGTGAAAATAGCAGTCGATATGGTCAATGAAAAGTTAATATCTAAAAATGACGCTGTTTTAAGAATTGACCCAAATTCTTTGGATACATTGTTACACCCAACCTTAGATGAAAAAAGTTCTATTGATGTAATAGCTAACGGACTTCCAGCATCTCCAGGAGCTGCAAGTGGAAAAGTAGTCTTTACCTCAGAGGAGGCAGAAAGATTGAATGATATGATGCAAGATGCAATTTTAGTAAGAGTTGAAACATCTCCTGAAGATATTCAAGGCATGCACGCAGCTAAAGGAATTTTGACAGCTAGAGGTGGAATGACAAGTCATGCTGCTGTAGTTGCAAGAGGAATGGGAAGACCATGTGTATCTGGCTCAAGTGAAATTGATATTAATTATGATCAAAAAACCTTTAAAACTTCCTCAGGTGAGGTTAAAGAAGGAGACATTATTACAATTGATGGCTCGACAGGAAGAATAATCTTGGGGAGTGTTCCAACTGTCAAGCCAGAGATATCTGGAGATTTTTCTAAACTGATGAGCTGGGCTGATAAAGTGAGAAAATTAAGAGTCAGAACAAATTCTGAAACACCATTTGATACAAAAATAGCAAGGGATTTTGGCGCTGAAGGAATAGGGTTATGTAGAACAGAGCACATGTTTTTTGATGAAGAGCGAATATTGTCAGTTCGAGAAATGATCTTGTCAAAAACGCCTGAGGATCGGGCCAAAGCACTTGAAAAGCTTTTACCACATCAAAAAAAAGATTTTATGGAAATATTTAAGATTATGCACGGTCTACCAGTTACCGTAAGATTGCTTGATCCACCATTACATGAGTTTTTACCTAAATCTGAAAAAGAGATTTCTGAGATTGCAAATGTTGTTGGCACAGATTTGAGGGACGTAAAGATAAGAATAGAAGAACTTCACGAACAAAATCCAATGTTGGGTCACAGGGGCTGTAGATTAGGTATTTCTTTTCCAGAAATTTATAAAATGCAATGTCGTGCAATTTTTGAGGCCCTTTCTGAATTAAAAAAAAATAAATTTAAATTTGCTTTTCCAGAAATAATGATACCACTCGTTTCAACCGAAGCGGAGATAAAAATCATGAAAGATTTAGTTATTAGAGTTGCCAGACAAGTGGAGAAAGAAAATAAAATTAAAATAGATTATTTAGTTGGCACAATGATTGAATTACCTAGAGCTGCAATTAAAGCACAAGATATTGCAAATCATGCTGAGTTTTTTAGTTTTGGAACAAACGATTTAACTCAAACTACTTTTGGAATAAGTCGTGATGACAGTGGAAAGTTTTTGAATGACTATATAGAAAATAAAATATTTTCTATAGATCCATTTATTTCAATAGATGAAGGAGTTGCAGATTTAATTAAAATTGCTGTGACTAAAGGAAAAAAGCAAAATAAAAAAATTAAATTAGGAATTTGTGGTGAGCATGGTGGTGATCCTAAAAGTATTTATTTTTGTTCTCAGGCAGGACTTCATTATGTTTCATGTTCACCTTACAGGGTTCCAATCGCTCGATTAGCTGCAGCACAAGCTGAGCTCAAAAAAAATCAAATTAAAACAATCAAATGACGACTAGTTCAGTTGTATTTTTTAACTTACTTTCATAATGCAAACCAACTTCTTTTATGAATTAAAGGTTTTAGGGAAATAGGTTTCATAGTTCGTATATGCGTGATATAGATTTCAAAATGCATAAAATTGTTGCTGTAGTACCGGTGAGACAGGGTTCACAAAGAGTAATAAATAAAAACTTTAGAGCTTTTGGTGGAAAGAACTTGCTAATACATAAAATTGAAATTCTTAAGAAATTAAAATTTTTAGATGAAATTATAATTAATACTAACTCAGATAAAGCAATATCAATTGCTAAGAAATTAGATGTTAAATATTTTAGAAGAGATGATTATTATGCAAGTTCGAAATGTTTAAATAGTGATTTCTGGAAAAATGTAGCAGATAATACCAATAGTGAATTTATAATGTTTACAAATTGTACTTCTCCTTTAATAAAACTGACCACTTATAAAGATTTTTTTTCAACTTTTAAGAAAAATATTTTGAATAAAAAATATGATAGTATTAATACTGTTACCGAAATAAAAGAATTTTTGTTTAAGAATAACAAACCTATAAATTTTAAATTAAATCAAACACCTAATTCTCAAAATTTACCTGATATTGTAAAATTAAATTTTGCAATTAATATTCTTAATACTAAACAAATGTCTTCAAATAGATCTTTAATTGGCAAAAAACCTTTTTTATATAAGTTGAATGAAGTAGAAGGTTTAGATGTAAATTCAGAGTTTGAGTTTTCATTTGCCAATTTTCTGTTCAAAAAACAAAATAATTTTTGAAGATTATTGTTTAAAAAAAGAAGGGGCGTTCTGTTGCCAGGTGCCCCAGACCCCGTTTACTTAATTAATAAAATTAATTAAGCAGCAAGTGCGTAACTTTCGTTAGCAATTATAAATTAGCCCTTTACGGAGGAACAATTCCGAACGAAAGAATAGCCTTTAGTCACCCGTCGAATCTGGTTCACCCCCATAAGTTACTAATGGTGGAGGTGGTGGGTACTGCCCCCACGTCCGCAATGGTTATTACGAAATTCGTTTATCGTCATAGTTGGTAAACCAACATCATTAATATAAATATTTAATATGAAAGTTCAATATATTAGTAGGCATCAAAATCTATATATGAAAAAAAAACTTCATTTTTTTCGATCTTGTTTTGATTAACACTTATATCTTTATACATAAAATTTAAAGGTGATGGTTTTAAAAGGTTAGGAATTTTTATAAAAAATTTTCTTTCAATATTAGGTACTAAACCTAAAAAAATTTTAGGAAAAAATTGTAATTCATACTTACTATAAGTAATTTGATAATCATAGTTCTCTAAAGATGTAAAAACCTTAATTA
>CACAKN010000011.1 GCA_902533075.1 uncultured Pelagibacteraceae bacterium | reverse complement strand
AAAAAAATGTATATGCAAACAAAATTAAGAAAAAACTTGATTTTAATTTTTTTGACATTTTTTACATCAACAACTTTTGCTGAAGAGACCTACTTATCTTTAAAAAAAAATAAGGTTAATGTCAGATATGGACCAAGTTTTGACTCACCAGTTAAATATATTTATAAAAAAATTAATCTACCAATTAAACAAATAGATAAAAAAGAAAATTGGAGAAGAATTATAGATTTTAAAAATAATAGTGGATGGATTCATTGGTCTCAACTTAAAGAAGTAAACTCAATTATCCCTCTTAAAGACAAAATATTATTTAAAAAACCGTCTAAATTCTCAAAACCTCTTGCAAAAATAAAAAAGGGCAGAGTTTTAATTCTTCAAAAATGTAATGGTGTTTGGTGTAAAGTAAAATCAAAAGAATATAAAGGTTGGATCAAAACAGACAATATTTGGGGAACTGTTAATTAAATTTTACCTACTTGCCCACCACTTATCTAAAATAAAGTACCAAACAGAATTTGCGATAGGCTCTACAATTGCATCTGTAAGTGCTATTGAGAATGAAACATCTGCTACCAACATTAAAACTGTAATAGCAATTGCAAAATGTCCTATTGTATAAACAATTGTTCTTAAAATAGAGCCTTTGTTACTTTTATAAACTTGTTTAGTAGCTTTAAAAATTCCGTTTGTAAGTTCCATTATTTTTTGAATGGGCTTTCAAGAACACAAGCAACTAAATGAACTCTTGCTTGCTCACCACCATTAAAAAAGTTATGATATTTAGTATTATTAGTTATCCATACCTTGCCATCCGCTGGTAGATGCTTAGCAACATTTTCAATAACCATCGAACAACCTTTATTTGTAACGATTGGTACATGTAATCTACACTCTGGATCTTTATGCCAGCTCAATGTAGATCGAGGTTCTTTAAGTAGCAATCTCACTCTTCCCAATTTAAATTTCTTACTCAACGTCTCATAAACTTCTTTAAAATATGTTTTTTCAAATTCAGGAACTAATTGAGTATATTTTGACTCATCTATATTTATATCTCTAGAAACTTCTTTGCCACTTTCATCTGCAATAGTCCAATATCTCCCCCTAATATTATTTCCTTTAATAGAATTCTCATCGTTTGGAATTTGATTAATTGGTATAGCTCCAAAATGAGATACACCCGGAGAATTAAATTTTTTATTTTCTAAAATTTTATTTAAATCATCTCTTAATTTTGAGATATCAAAACTAAGATTTGGAACTTCATAAAAGTCCTCGAAACTTACTGTTGTCATAAA
Organism: uncultured Pelagibacteraceae bacterium; assembly: GCA_902533075.1. Classification (GTDB taxonomy): domain Bacteria; phylum Pseudomonadota; class Alphaproteobacteria; order Pelagibacterales; family Pelagibacteraceae; genus Pelagibacter. Next base: position 39,344 of record CACAKN010000011.1, on the reverse strand, counting down.
TATTTTTCTAATTGATTAATTAAGTTTTAAATCAAATCTGTCTGCGTTCATAACTTTAGCCCATGCCGCAACAAAATCTTTAACAAATTTATCTTGTGAGTCTTCACATGCATAAACTTCTGCTAAAGCTCTTAATTGTGAATTTGAGCCAAAAATTAAATCGACACGTGTACCTTTCCATTTTACTTTTTTTGTTTTTCTATCACTACCAACAAATTGCTGCTCGGATTTATCAGTTTCCTTCCATGTTGTATCCATATCTAATAAATTTGTGAAATAATCATTTGTTAGCGTTCCTGGTTTTTTAGTAAAAACACCAAATTCTGAATTATCAAAGTTAGTATCTAAAACACGCATCCCACCTATTAAAACAGTCATCTCAGGAGCTGTGAGACTCATTAATTGAGCTTTATCAACTAATTTCTCTTCCGCAGATACATTTGATATATCGTTATTTAAATAATTTCTAAAACCATCTGCTTGAGGCTCTAATAATCCAAACGAGTGGACATCAGTTTGATCTTGTCTTGCATCTCCTCTACCAGCCAAAAAAGGGACTTTAATTTTGTGACCTGCTTTTTTAGCAGCCATCTCAATACCAACACCTCCAGCTAAAACAATAAGGTCGGCCATAGACACATTTTTCGTTTTGCTATCGAATTTATTCTTAATTTTCCTTAAGGCAGAAGCAACTTTTGAGAGTTTTGTTGGATTATTAACTTTCCAATTCTTTTGCGGCTCTAACAAAATTCTAGCACCATTAGCACCACCTCTTTTATCAGAACCTCTGAATGTTGAGGCAGAAGCCCATGCAGTAGAAACCATTTCGGAAACTGACAATTTCGATTTTAAAATCTTTGATTTTAAATCTTTGATATCTTTTGTTTTTAATTTGTACCTTGGTTTATCTACCGGATCTTGCCAAATTAATTCTTCTTTAGGAACATCAGCACCTAAATAACAAGCTTTAGGCCCCATATCTCTGTGGGTTAACTTAAACCAAGCCCTTGCAAATGCATCATGAAACTCTTTTGGGTTTACATGAAAATGTTTTGTGATTGGACCATAACTTGGATCAACTTTTAGAGAAATATCTGTAGTTTGCATCATTGGAGGATGAAATACATTTTTGTCGTGTGCATCTGGAACCATTTTAATTTCTTGTCCATTTTTCTTAGGTGTCCATTGATGAGCACCTGCTGGGCTTTTAGTAAGTTCCCATTCATGACCGTATAAACAATCTAAATATCCCATGTCCCATTTGATTGGATTTTGAGTCCATGCACCTTCTATACCACTACTAATTGTGTCTACACCCTTTCCAGATTTGAAACCACTATTCCATCCAGTAGCTTGATCTTGAATTTTTGAAGCTTCTGGATCTGGGCCTTTATGGGATTCAGGGGCCGCACCATGTGATTTACCAAATGTATGGCCTCCGGCAACTAATGCTGCTGTCTCATAGTCGTTCATTGCCATTCTTCCAAAAGTTTCTCTAATGTCATGAGCTGCAAGCAATGGATCTGGATTTGCGTCAGGTCCCTGGGGATTTACATAAATTAGACCCATATGTGATGCTCCTAGTGGCTGCTCTAAATCTCGTTTACCACTATACCTTTTGACATCTAACATTTCTTTCTCTGAACCCCAATAAATATCATCCTCTGGTTCCCAAATGTCTACTCTACCTGCACCAAAACCAAATGTTTTAAAACCCATTGAATCTAAAGCTACATTACCAACCAAGATAAAAAGGTCTGCCCAAGATATTTTTTTTCCATACTTTTTTTTAATAGGCCACAAAAGTAATCTTGCTTTATCTAAATTAACATTGTCAGGCCAAGAATTTAATGGTGCAAAACGTTGATTACCTGTTCCAGCTCCACCTCTACCATCACCTGTTCTATAAGTGCCTGCCGCGTGCCATGCAAGCCTGATAAATAATGGACCATAATGTCCATAGTCCGCTGGCCACCAATCTTGTGAATTAGTCATTAATTTTTTTAAATCTTTTTTTAAGGCTTTAAAATTTAGTTTTTTAAACTCTTTTGAGTACTTAAACTTTTTATCCATCGGATTTGATAAATTTGAGTGTTGACTCAAAATTTTAAGATTTAAACTATTTGGCCAAAAATCTCTGTTTGTTTGACCTCTTCCTGCAGAAAACTTTGCTGGTGTTCCCGCTCCTGTGAAAGGACATTTGCTTAACTCTTTTACTTTAAAAGATTTGTTCTTAAAATTTTCAGTACTCATAGATATCTCCTTAATTATAAACCAAAAGTCTACTTTATAATGATTCTAAAAAAGTGTCAATTGTATAATAATGACGCTAAATTATTTGATTAATTAATCCTCTAGTTTGACTAGAACTTCTACAGATTTTATTTTTTTTCCACCAATTTTTTTCAAAATTTTTATTGGCCCAACATCAGAATTTTCTAAATCAATTAATTTTTCCTCTTTCAAATCATAAAAATGGTGATGATCTGATATATTTGTGTCAAAATAAGTTTGATTAGAATTAATTGGAATTTGTTTTAAATATCCTTTTTTTTCAAAAGCGTGAACAGTATTGTAAACAGTAGCTAAAGAGATTTTATGATTTAATTGTCTTTTAATTTTATTCGCTAAATCATTGATGGTGAAATGGAATGTTGTTTCAGTATCAAATAAAACTTCACATATTTGAAGTCTCTGTTTTGTGGGTCGTAATCCTGAATTTCTTAGTTTTTCAATATATTTCACTGTTAATTGTACTGTTAGTTATAATTGTTCTAAACTACTATTAAAAGTATATTATATACAGATAAAATCAAGTAAATAAGAATACTCAATTTTATGAAAAAAAATTCATACTCATATAAAGAGCTGATTAGTTGTGCTAACGGACAATTATTTGGTCCAGGTAACGCTAAATTACCTCTTCCACCAATGCTGATGTTTGATAGAATTACAGAAATTAATGATAATAACGGAGCTTTTAAAAAAGGTTCATTAAAGGCTGAATTGGATATAAAAAAAGACCTTTGGTTTTTTGATTGCCATTTTAATGAAGACCCAGTAATGCCGGGATGTCTTGGTCTTGATGCTATGTGGCAGTTAGTTGGTTTTTATTTGGGTTGGATTGGAAATCCAGGTAAAGGAAGAGCCCTAGGAGTTGGAACTGTAAAATTTACAGGTGAAGTTTTGCAAAATGTTAAGTTAGTGAGATATGAAATTGATATGAAGAAAATAATGGCACCAGGTGGTACAACTGTAGGTCTAGCTAATGGCATTGTTTTAGCAGATGGGAAAAAAATTTATTCAGCTGAAAGTTTAAAAGTGGGATTATTTAAATAATGAGAAGAGTTGTAATCACAGGATTGGGTATTGTTTCATGTTTAGGTAATAACCAAGAAGAAGTACATCAATCATTATTAAACTCAAAATCAGGTATCTCTTTTTCAAAGGAATATAAAGAACATAATCTTAAAAGTCATATTCATGGAAAACCTAATATAAAACTTGAGGATTATGTAGATAGAAAAACTATTAGGTTTATGGGTTCAGGTTCAGCTTATAATTATATTGCAATGAAAGAGGCAATTAAAGACTCTGGTTTAGAAGAAAATGAAGTAAGTAATTTTAAAACTGGAATTGTAATGGGTTCCGGAGGTCCCTCTATCGAAAATGTAATTTTGGCTGCAGATAAAACTAGAGCAAAAACTCCAAAATTAATGGGCCCATTTATTGTTCCAAGAACAATGGCAAGTACAGCTTCTGCAACTCTTGCTGTTCCGTTTAGGATAAAAGGCATTAACTATACAATGAGCTCAGCTTGTGCAACAAGTGGACACTGTATTGGTAATTCAATGGAACTCATCCAGATGGGCAAACAAGACGTCGTATTTGCTGGTGGTAGTGAGGAAATTCATTGGGCAATGACTGCTATGTTTGATGCCATGACTGCCTTATCTTCAAAATATAATGATACACCTCATACAGCATCTAGAGCTTATGATAAAACTAGAGACGGTTTTGTTATTGCTGGTGGAGGAGGAGTTTTAGTCCTTGAAGAATACGAACATGCTAAAGCAAGAGGAGCTAAAATATATGCAGAGTTAACTGGATACGGTGCAACCTCCGATGGATATGATATGGTAGCCCCATCTGGTGAGGGTGCAGTAAGATGTATGAAAATGGCAATCGCAACCTCTAAAAACAAAATTGATTACATTAATACACATGGAACATCTACTCCTGTTGGAGATATAACAGAATTAAATGCGGTCAAAGAAACTTTTGGAACTGATATTCCAAAGATAAGTTCAACAAAATCTTTATCAGGTCATCCACTAGGGGCAGCTTCTGTTCATGAAGCAATCTATTGTTTAATAATGATGAAAAACAACTTCATTACTGGTTCAGCTAATATTAGTGTGATGGATGAAGAAGCTAAAAAATTTCCAATTGTTTCTAAAACAGAAACTGGAGCAACTTTGAATGCAGTTATGTCTAATAGTTTTGGCTTTGGTGGAACAAATGCTGCTTTAATATTTGAAAAGGTCTAATATATGAGTTTAATGAAAGGTAAAAAAGGTTTAATCATGGGTGTTGCCAATGAAAGATCTATTGCCTGGGGTATATCACAAAAACTAGCTGAAGCTGGCGCAGAGCTTGCTTTCACTTATTTAGGAGATGCACTTAAAAAAAGAGTTATTCCTTTAGCTGAAAAATTAAATTCAAAAGTAACATTTAGTTGTGATGTGGAAAAAAAAGATGAAGTTATAAAGTTATTTGAGAACATTAAATCACAATGGGGGGAGATTGATTTTGTAGTTCATGCTGTAGCTTTTTCAGATAAATCAGAGTTATCAGGTGAATATTTAAACACAACTAGGGAAAATTTTTTAAAAAGTATGTTGATTTCATGCTTCTCATTTACTGAAGTTGCAAAAGAAGCATCTAAAGTAATGAAAAAAGGTGGAAGTATGTTAACTTTAACTTACGAATCTACTAAAGCTATTCCAAACTATAATGTAATGGGAGTATGTAAATCTGCTCTTGAGGCAAGCGTTAAGTACTTAGCTAGAGATTTGGGCGCTAAAGGTATGAGAGTAAACGCTATTAGTGCTGGACCTATTAAAACTCTTGCAGCTTCTGCTATAGGCGATGCAAAATTTCTATATAAATGGAACGAAGACCATTCTTTCCTAAAAAGAAATGTAGATATCCATGATGTTGGAAATTCAGCGCTCTATTTATTAAGTGATCTTGCAAACGGCGTTACTGGTGAAATTCACTACGTAGATGCTGGATATAACAAGGTTGGGATGCCTGATCCTAAAAATATTATTTAAATAATTTAACTTATGGAAATTTTAATTATTTCAGTTTGTATAGTATTTGTTATTTACTATTTATTTAGACCCACCTCTAAAAAAGAGAAAGACCAATTTGACGATAAAAACAATTGGAGAGGTGGGTTTTAATTTTATTCAGCAGCTTGCTTCATAGAAAGTTTAACTTTGCCTCTATCAAAACCAATCACTTTTACTTTTACTTCATCACCCTCCTTAACAACATCGGTAACTTTAGCAACTCTTTTGTCTGCAAGTTCAGAGATATGCACAAGCCCATCTTGTTTTCCTAGGAAGTTAACAAATGCACCAAACTCCATAATCTTCATTACTTTACCTGAATAAATTTTATTAAGTTCGGCTTTAGCAGTTATGTCTTTAATCATTTGCATAGCAATATTTCTAGCTTCTTCATCAGGCGCAGCAACTGTTACAACTCCTTCATCATTTACATCGACTTTTGCACCTGATTTTTCAACAATCTCTCTGATAGTTGCACCACCTTTTCCAATAACAGCAGCGATATCTTTTTTATCAACAGTTATCTTTTCCATTTTTGGAGTATGTTTGCTAACTTCATCCCTTGAAGTTGATAATGCTTTGTTCATTTCACCAAGAATATGAACTCTTCCATCTTTAGCTTGGCTTAAAGCTTGCTCCATAATTTCAAATGTAATACCAGTTATTTTAATATCCATTTGAAGTGAAGTAATTCCGTCTTTAGTTCCAGCAACTTTAAAGTCCATGTCTCCTAAATGATCCTCATCACCTAGGATATCTGATAAAACACTAAAATTATCACCTTCTTTAATAAGTCCCATTGCTATACCTGCAACTGGTTCTTTAATTGGAACTCCTGCATCCATTAATGCTAGAGATGTTCCACAAACAGTGGCCATTGATGAAGAACCGTTCGACTCAGTAATCTCTGATACTACTCTAAAAGTGTAAGGAAATGACTCTTTAGATGGAAGTGAAGAATGAATTGCTCTCCAGGCTAATTTACCATGTCCTATCTCTCTTCTACCAGTTCCTATTCTACCTGTTTCACCAACTGAAAAAGGTGGAAAGTTATAGTGCAACATAAATCTTTGTCTTTGTAATCCATCTAAGCTTTCAATTCTTTGTTCATCATCCGATGTGCCTAGTGTAGCTGTTACTATTGCTTGAGTTTCTCCTCTAGTGAATAAAGCAGAACCATGAGTTCTTGGCAGAATACCAACTTCACATGAAATTGGTCTCACATCTGATAAGCCTCTACCATCAATTCTATTTTTATTATTTAAAATTTCTGTTCTTACAATAGATTTTTCAAGTTTTTTTAACTGACTATTAACATCTAAGTCAGTGTAATTTTCATCTTCTTCATAAAGCTTTTTAGCTTTGTCAGTAATTTCTGAAATTTGATTTGATCTATCTTGTTTATCTCTTGTTGCAAAAGCTTTCTTTAAATCTTCCGTGAATGTTGCCTCAAGTTTTTTCTTAATTTCAGAAAGATCTTTTTTTTCAATGGTCCACTCAGGTTTTCTACATTCTTTTGCAAGTTCTTCGATCATTTTAATCACTGGCACAAAGCCCTCATGACCAAATTTAACAGCATTTAACATTTCCTCCTCCGTTAAACCATTTGCTTCAGACTCAACCATAAGCACAGCGTCTTTCGTTCCCGCTACAACTAAATCTAAACTTGAATTTTCTAATTCAGTTTTTGATGGATTCAAAACATATTTACCATCTATAAATCCAACTCTTGAAGCTCCAACAGGTCCCTTAAATGGCATTCCTGAAATGGCAAGTGCAGCTGATGCAGCTGTAATTGATAAAATATCTGCTTCATTTTCTTTGTCATACGAAATTACAGTTGGTAACAATTGTACCTCATTTTTAAATTCATCAGGAAACAAAGGTCTGATTGGCCTATCAATTAACCTTGATATTAATGTTTCACTTTCTGTTGGTCTTGCTTCTCTTTTAAAATATCCACCTGGGATTTTTCCAGCTGCATAATATTTTTCTTGGTAATTTACAGATAACGGAAAGTAATCCATGTCAGGATTAACTTTTTTTGCTCCTACAACTGTTGCTAAAACGACTGTCTCCCCACATGTTGCGATTATTGCACCATCTGCCTGTCTTGCTATTTTACCTGTTTCTAAACTTATCTTCTTTCCTGCTACTTCAATTTCCTTCTTGTATTCTTTAAACATTTCATTTCCATTTCTTTTCGTTCGTTTCTTTCCATTTCGTTCTATCTAACTTGACTTTATTTTCTTAAATTCAATTTTGACAGTACATTTTTGTAAGTGTCTACCTTATTTCTTTTAAGGTAATCTAACAATTTTTTTCTTCTATTCACTGCTTTCAACAATCCAACTGATGAATGTTTATCTTTCTTGAACTGTTTAATATGTTTTGAAAGCGTCTCAATCTTTTCTGTTAATAAAGCTATTTGAATTTCAGACGACCCTGTGTCTTTGTCATGAATAGCCAATTCTTGTGCTTTTTTATTCATATTATATTTTCCTTATTTATTAGTTTGTTTTATTAAATTTTCAATTTTTTCAGCATACTCAAAAGACTCATCCTTCCTAAAAAGTAATTTAGGCAAAAATTTCATCATTACTTTTTGTGACAAAATTTTTCTTATCAAAAAAGAATACTCTTTCAATTTTTCTATTGTTTCATCTGCATTTTTTCCACCCAATGGAAGTACATAAGCTTTTGCAATTTTTAAGTCCTGACTCATTCTAACTTCAGTAACTGTTATTGTATTAGTTTCTAAATTCGGAAGTTTAGCTTCATTTCTTATAAAAATCATACTTAAAGACTGTTTAATCATTTCTCCAACCCTAAGCTGCCTTTGCGATATTGGTTTACCTATTCTGTCAGCCATTATATTGACCTCTCTTTAGATGTAACACTAAAAGCCTCAATTGTATCATTTTTTTGGAAATCTAAGTAGTCTTTGACTGTAATTCCACATTCTTGACCATTGCTCACTTGTTTTACTTGGTTTTTTTCTCTAAATAAAGTTCCAATTTTACCTGTAAAGATAATTGCTCCATCTCTAATAACTCTTACATCAGATGTGCTTGTAATTTCACCTTCGGTTACTTTTGAACCTGCAACTTTTCCTGCACCTGAAACTTTAAATATTTCTAAAATTTGTGCTGTGCCTGAAATTTTTTCTTCTAGATCAGGGGTTAATAATCCTGACATTTTCTTTTTAATAAAATCAAGTACTTCATAAATAATATTAAAAGATGAAATTTTGATATTATCATTTTCAGCAAGTTTTTTTGCCTCTTTGCTTGGCTTTACGTTAAAAGCTACTAAAACAGCATTTGAGGCTTTTGCTAATGTAACATCTGTCTCTGTAACCATTCCAATATCAGCTAGGATGATTTTTGGTTTAACTTCTTCATGTTTGATTTGATTAATTGCATTTTTAATAGCCTCTGACGAACCATGAACATCTGATTTTATGATTAAATTTAATTCCTCTGAAGATTTATCTGAAAATGCAGAGTCTTGTGTAACAAGAGAAAGAGGATTTTTACCCTCTTTACTTTCTTGAGCCCGATTTTCACTCAGTGTTTTTGCTTCTTTCTCACTATCTAAAACAATAAAATCATCACCTGATTTTGCTGCACCATTTATACCTAAAATCTCAACTGGCGCTGAAGGTAGAGCTTCATTAATTATTTCTCCTTTATCATTAACTATTGCTCTTATTTTTCCCCATCTTAGACCACTTACAAAAAAATCTCCTTTTTTAAGAGTTCCTGTTGTAACGATTATAGTTGCCACTGGACCCCTGCCAGTATCAATTTTAGATTCTATAACTATTCCTGTAGCTTTAGAATCAAAATCAGTTTTTAAATCTAAAATTTCAGATTGAAGACTTATAGCCTCCAATAATTTATCTAAATTTAATTTTGTTTTTGCAGAAATTTCTACCATTAAAGTATCACCAGATAAATCTTCAGCTATTAATTCATGTTCTAATAATTGATTTTTAATTTTTTGTGGATCAGCTTCTGGTAAATCACATTTGTTTATTGCAACAACAATTGGTACATTTGCTGCTTTTGCATGTTTAATTGACTCTACAGTTTGGGGTTTAACTCCGTCATCTGCAGCAACAACTAAAACAACTACATCTGTTAACTTGGAACCTCTTGCTCTCATTTCAGTAAACGCAGCATGACCAGGGGTATCAATAAAGGTTATTTTTTCTGATTTATTCTTTATCTGATAAGCACCAATGTGTTGCGTTATTCCTCCAAATTCACCTGACACAACATTAGCACTTCTCAAAACATCAAGCACAGAAGTTTTGCCGTGATCAACATGACCCATCACTGTTACAATTGGAGGTCGATTTTTTAAATTTTCTGATCTTGACTCTTTTATTTTTTTAATTATTTCCTCGGCTTTTTCTTCCCTGATTGGGTTATGGCCAAATTCTTTTACTAAAAATTCTGCTGTGTCTGCTGCCAATGTTTGATTAATAGTTACAGTTACTCCCATACCAAATAAATATTTTATAACATTGCTCGACTGCTCTGCCATTCTATTGGCAAGTTCTCGAACAGTTATAGCCTCTGGTATATTTACGTCTCTTTTAAAACCTTTTAAATTTTCTTTACTCTCATCTTTGTTCGCATTTTTAAGTTCTTTTTGTCTCGCTCTTTTTACAGATGCCAAACTTCTCTCTCTTGTCTCAATCTCATCACTAAGAGCTCTTGAAACAGTTAATTTAAGCTCTCTTTTTTTTGAGCCAATTTTTGATTTTTTTTCTTTATTTTCTGTATCACCCTTTAATCTTTTTGTTGCTCTTTGCTCAGCAAGTTTTCTTCTTTCAAAATCGCTCGTAATTGTTGAGGCTTTATTTGAAAAATTTGGATTTGTAGAAAAACTTCTTTTTATATTTGGTGAATTAGGATTTGATGAAAATGGTTTTTTTGAATGTACCTTACCTGCTGGCTTTTTTAATTGTTTATCTATTATAACGGTTTTTTTTCCTTGACTCTTTGAAGTATCAAACTTTTTAAAAGATTTTTTGGGATCTCCCGAAATAGTTAATTTTGTTTTCTTGTTTTCCATTTCTCATCTCTCAATCTTTATAAATAATATTTCTTGCAGACATAATTAATTCATCCGCTTCATTTTTAGATAGTGCAAAATCTTCTAAATAGCCTTGAATTTTTACTCTTTCACCTTTTATTATGTCAAAGCCACCTGTTAATTCATCAGACGCTAGATCTGCAAAATCTTCTAACTTTAATATTTTTTGTTCACCTAAAGTTACAAGCATTCCTGGTGTTAAGCCTTTTAAGTTAATTAAATCATCTGCTAAACCTAAATCCTTAATTCTCTTTGATATATCTTCTTGATCTTTCTCATGAAATTCTTTTGCCCTTTCGATTAAAGCTTTGGCAGTATCTTCTTCAATTCCCTCAATCTTAATTATATTTTCAATTGTACTGTCTTTTATATCATCAATTGTTGAAAATCCCTCAGCTACTAAAAGTTGACCGAGTGTTTCGTCAAGCTCTAGATTTTTGACAAAATTATCTGTTTTTTCTTTAAACTCTAATTGCCTCCTTTCAGAGTCTTCCTGATCTGTCATAATATTAATTTCATAATTCAAAAGTTTTGTTGCGAGTCTTACATTCTGACCCCTTCTTCCAATAGCCTTACTTAAATTTTCCTCAGTAAGAATTACATCAAGTTTTTTTCTCTCTATGTCAACATTTACTCTCTGAACTTCAGCTGGTGATAATGCGTTTGAAACTAAGATTGCAGGGTCCTCTGACCAATTAACTATATCAATTTTTTCACCTTGTAATTCATTAACAACAGCTTGAACTCTTGACCCTCTCATTCCTACACATGCACCAACAGGATCAAGTGATGTGTCTACAGCTTTTACACAAATTTTTGCTCTACTTCCTGGGTCTCTTGATGATGATTTTATTTCAATTAATCCATCGTATATTTCTGGCACTTCTTGAACAAAAAGTTTTTCCATAAATTTTGGATGAGCCCTAGATAAAAATATTTGTTGTCCCCTAGGTTCTCTTCTCACGTCATAACAATATGCTTTAATTCTATCCCCTGCCTTAATATTTTCTCTTGGTATTAATTCATTTTTTTGAATAATTGCTTCAGTTCTTCCTAGATCAGCAATGACATTCCCAAATTCTAATCTTTTAACAATTCCACTTAAAATACTATTTTTTTTATCAATAAAATCATTAAATTGTCTCTCTCTTTCTGCTTCCCTGACGTTAAAACTTATTACCTGTTTAGCAGTTTGAGCTGCTATTCTTCCAAAATCAAAAGATGGTAAAGGCTGCAATACCTCGTCCCCAGCTTTTTTATCTTTATTTTCTACATTTAACTCTACAGCATCTTCAAGCTTAATTTCTGTATTAGTATTTTCTGGATTCTCAGATATGACAAGTTTCCTAAAAATTTCTATGTCACCATTATCTCTATTTATTAAAACTTTTATTTCATTGTCCTGTCCAAATTTCGACCTAGCAGCTTTAGCGATCCCTACCTCCATAGAACTAATTATTAACTCTTTGTCTATAGATTTTTCTAAAGCAACTGCCTCAGCAATTCTCAATAATTCTAATTTATCAGCTCTTTTATTTAACATAATTTAGTTTGCTCCAAAAAAAAATGGGCTAAAGCCCATTTTTAAAGTCAATGATTTTTAATGGAATATATTAAAGTTTTTTTTTATTTCAATAAAAACTATCTTTTAAAATGAGTAATTTTTAGTGTTTTTACTGAAAAAACTCAAAAAAATTTAAAAAATCTATTTTCTAAATAAAAAGATCAGAAAAATATACAAAAGAGATAATAAAAGAAAAGTTTTATTTCCGTATTCAGAAAAAATTGTCTTTTTAATTTTTTTATATTCTCTAAAATCGACATAACCATTGTCACCAAAATTTATAGTCTCTTCAGTTTTTCCAAGAGGATTTATGATTGCTGTCATTCCATTATTAGAAGAACGAGCTACATATTTTCCATTTTCTATTGCTCTAAATATACTATGTGAAAAATGCTGCTTTGGACCTATTGAATTACCAAACCACCCATCTTCAGAAATATTTACTATAAAATCAAAGTTAGAATTTTTGAATAAATTACCTGTATAAATTATTTCATAACAGATCAGTGGTAAAAGTTTTATTGGAAAACCATAATTTTTCAGCTCAATTATATTTCTTTTTTCTCCTTTTGAAAATGATTGATAGTTATTCGTAATAGTTTTAAATCCAATCGTTTTTAAAATATTCTCAAAGGGTAAAAATTCACCAAAAGGCACTAATTTTATTTTATTATAAGAATACAGAACATTTAGTTTATGATCATAAACCGAAAGTGTATTATAAAATTTCTTTGATCCATCTATAATTACTTGATCATTAACACCAATAATAATTAAATGATTTTTGTTAAATTTTTTTTCAAATAAATAACTTAATTCACTAAATTCTTCTTTAGTAATTCCTGGTAGTATACCTTCAGGCCAAACAAAAATAGTTTTTAAATTAGGATCAGGGTTACTTAACTTAATTAAATCATTAATAATTGAAATACTATCCATATCATTATAAAATCTATCAATGCTTATTTGAGAGCCTATTACTCTTAAATTAAAATCATTTGAAATTTTGTTTAAGCCCTCAAATTTTCTCTCATAATACTTTCCGTGCAAATAAAAAAAAATAAAAATTATTATAAAAGATATACTTACAAAAAAATTTTTTTTGTTATTTTTTAAAATAAATATTGCAGGGCTTACAAATAAAGAAATACAAATTAAATTTAACCCATAAGTTCCAATAAAAGAAACTATACTCAAAATTTCTGACTGGTTTGAAAAAGTATAAACAATCAAGTTCCAAGGAAACCCAGTTAAAATTGAGCCTCTAATAAATTCTAAAATTCCAAAAATTAAAGAAAATAAAAAAAATGAACTTATTAATTTCTTTGGTTTTAGTATTCTAAATAAGTAAAAGACTAAACCATAAAAAATTCCTAAAAAAGATGGTATTAAAATTAATGATAAAGGAATTAATAATTTAAAGCTTTTATCAAATGTCAGTGAAATTGAAATCCAATATAGATTAGTTACAAAATAACCAAGACCGAATAGCCAGCCATAGAAGAAGAAAATTTTTTTTCCTTTTTCAGTAAAAGATTTTCTTATTAAAAATAAAAAAAGAATACTGAACGAGATAAAGTTAATAATAAAATAATTGAAAGGTGGTAAACTAAAAGATGTTACGACACCTAAAACTAATAGAGAAAAATATTCAAAAAATAATTTTTTTGTCAATTTAGTTGATCTTTGATGTTATAAATTTATATATATAATCTTCCTCTATTTGCATTTTTTTATAATCCTTATTTCTAATATGATTAAAACCTAATAAATGCAGGTATGCATGAATGAAAGTTTTTATTACTTTGTTCCTAAATGATTTCAGTTTTTGTGCTTTTGGTTTATCCATAAAATTATAACTAATTATAATATCACCAATATACGTTTCTTTAGATATTTTTATCTTCTTATTAAAAGGAAATGACAGAACATCAGTCGATTTATTTTTTTTTCTAAATTTTTTATTTAATTTTTTAATATTTTTGTTATTAGAAAGTAATAAATTTAAACTAACTTTTTTATTATTAAATCTATATTTGCTTGGAAAAGCTTTACAAATTTTTTTAAAAAAAAATTCTTTCTTTTTAATCTTGTTTGACCAAGCCTTCTCCTCTGAGAAGACATTTATATTAATCATTATTTGAGTATGCTTTTACTATTTTGGAGACAAGTGGGTGTCTCACAACATCCGAATGATCAAAATCGACTATAGCTATTTCATTGAGATGTCCTAACAATTCTTTAGATTTTATCAAACCTGACATCTTTTTATTAGGCAGATCTATTTGGGAAGGATCACCGTTTACAACAATTTTTGAGTTTTCACCAATACGTGTTAAGAACATCTTAATTTGAGTATCAGTTGCGTTTTGAGCTTCATCTAAAATGGCAAAAGAGTTTTTTAGTGTTCTTCCTCTCATAAAGGCCAAAGGTGCTATTTCTATATCGCCTATTTCTATCATTCTCTGTATTTTCTCAAAATCAAACAAATCATAAAGTGAGTCATAAAGAGGTCTTAGATAAGGGTCAACTTTCTCTTTCATATCTCCAGGCAAAAAACCTAGACGTTCACCAGCTTCAACTGCAGGCCTTGATAAAATAATTCTTTCAATTTTTTTTTCTAACAACATAGTTAATCCTACCGCAACTGCTAAGAAAGTTTTACCAGTTCCAGCTGGACCAGCAGAAATAATTATATCACTCTCTCTTAAAGCTCTAACATATCCTTTTTGCTTTTCTGATCTAGGTATAATAGATTTTTTTGGAGTTTTGATAATATCTGTCACGTTATTATTTTTTACCTTTTCATTAATCATAAATTTACTCACCGATGAAATTATATCTTTATTTTCTATACTACCATTATTTATGAATTGGTTAACTAAAAATTGAATTGCATTTTTAACTATTTCATTTTTTTGTGGAGAAGATTTAATTAATATTGAGTTCCCTCTTGAGTACAAATTTGATTTGGTAATCTTTTCTAAATCTTTAAGATTTTTATTAAACTCACCAACTATACCCATTAATAAATTGTTGTCATGAAAAATAACACTTAAAGAATTATTATCTGAATAAACAAATTTTAATAATGCATTTATATTTTTATTTGTTAGTCCACTCAATTTTATGCCACCCTTTTATTTGAATTTCTTATTATATCTCCAAATAATGTTGTTCTATTGCTGCGATTGATTTTAACTTGCACTATTTTTCCAATTTCATCTTCTTTGCCATTAAGTATGACCGGTGTCATATATTCTGATCGTCCAAAAACTTTTGCCTTATCATCAGTTAAATTTTCAACTAAAACATCTAGTGTCTTGTTTTCAAAAGATTTGTTCATTATAATTTGATTTTCAAATAATATATTCTTTATCTCTTCTAATCTTGAACTAGCGATTTGTTTATCAAGAATTTCTAAATCTGCAGCAACGGTTCCTGGTCTTGGACTAAAAATAAATGAATAAGAGTTTATAAAATTAATTTCTTTAATAAGTTTTAAAGTATCAACAAAATCTTGTTTTTCCTCACCAGGATAACCAATTATAAAATCACTAGAAAATTTTATTTTATTATTAATACTTTTAAGTTTTTCGTATATTTTAAGATACGCTTTAATTGTATGTTTTCTATTCATTAAATTTAAAATTTTATCAGAACCACTTTGTATCGGCAAATGAACTAAGGGCATTACTTTTTTAGAATACTTATAAACTTCAATCAAGTCATTGGTCATATCTTTAGGATGAGATGTAGTATATCTAATCCTTTTTATTTCTTTTAATTTTTCAATTTCATAAATCAAATTTGATAACTTTAGACCTTCATTATTATAAGCATTAACATTTTGGCCAAGTAATGTTATTTCTTTTACACCTTGTTCAGCTAAATATTTAGCTTCATTTAAAATTTGATTAAATGGTCTAGAATATTCCGGTCCTCTGGTATACGGCACCACACAGAAATGACAAAATTTATCACAACCTTCTTGAATAGTTATAAATGAAGAAACTTTGCCAGACTCATTTTTAATCTTACTTAAGTAATCAAATTTAGAGAATGTATCAAAATCAGTTTGTTCAATTTTTTTTTTTTCTTGGATATGGTTTAAAATGGTATCATTTATTTTGTGATATGACTGAGGACCAATTAATAAATCTATATATGGTTCTCTTCTTAACATTTCTTGATTTTCAGCTTGAGCAACACATCCAGCAATAATGACCAATGGTTTTTTTTTAAATCTAAAAATTTTTTTTACTCTTCCAATTTCATGATATACTTTTTCTTTAGCCTTATCTCTTATGTGGCAAGTATTTAATAAATAACAATTGGCTTCTTCATAATTTTCTGTTTTATAATAACCAATTTTTTTTACTGTGTCATAAATACGATTTGAATCATATTCATTCATCTGACACCCAAAAGTTTTAATAAAAATTTTTTGATTCATTTATTGAGGTTTTTTCTTCACCCCATACAATTCTAACTTGTGATCTACTAAAGTATAACCATGTTTTTCAGCAACTTTTTTCTGTAATCTTTCAATTTCTTCATCAACAAACTCTATTATTTCTCCTGACTTAATATCAATTAAATGATCATGATGGCTTTCTATCATCGCTTCATATCTTGCTTTTCCACCTTTAAAATCATGTTTTGTTAATATACCAGCTTCCTCAAATAATTTCACTGTTCTATATACTGTTGCTATACTTATTTTTGGATCAATTTTTGAAACACGATTGTAAAGTTCATCTACATCAGGATGATCAGACTCACCATATTCTTTCTTAGACTCTGAAATAACTTTGGCTATTATTTTTCTTTGATCAGTAAGTTTTACTCCCTTAGATAAACATTTTTGTTCAATTTCATCTGACATATTTAATTTTAACTTATATAAATAGGATTAATCAAATTTTTTTTTATGCTAAATTTATCGCACAGATTGGGAATATTTTCATATTTTAGTACATTTTCACCTTCAAAGTCATTAAAACTAAAGCAATAATAATCGGTTTGGTTAACTAAATGTATAGCTTTTACTATCGAAAGTGAATTCCTAATTCCAGCAAAACTACCAGGTCCTCTATTTACATAAATTTTTGAAATTTTTTTAAAATCTATTTTTTTAGAATCTAAGAATTCATTAATAAGTATTACTAATTTTTCATAATTAATTTTACTATTTTCATGAGTGATAATATAATTATTATTACTATCAATGATCATTAAAAAAATTTTATCTTTTGCAGCATCAATTATAAGTTTAATCATTATTCAATTATTTATTTATACCAATTCTAATTCAGTTGATAATAATATCAAACAATATTCAAATGATAATGGTATTTTATCACTTATGTATCATCGATTTAACGAAAATAAATATCCTTCAACAAATATTAGAATGGATATATTTAAAAAACAAATGCAAATGATAAAAGATCTAAATTATGATTTTTATAATCCAAAATTTTTTATAAATGAATTTGATGAACCAAAAAATAATACAAAAATTTTGATTACAATTGATGATGGCTTTAAATCTTTTTATAATGAAGCATGGCCTTACTTAAAAGATAATAAAATTCCATTTATACTATTTATATCTACAGAGCCAGTTGGGAAATTTGGTTATATGACCTGGGAAGAAATTAAAGAAATAGAAAAATCTGAATTTGGAAATATAGGTCACCATTCCCACACACACGAATATTTAATTGATATGGAAAATGCTGAATTTATAAATGATATCACCATAGCTTCTAAAATTTTTGAAAAAAAATTAGGCTATGTTCCAAACATCTTTTCATATCCTTTTGGTGAGTACTCTAAATATATGAGAGATTATATTTCTAAAAATTTCAAGGCTGCTTTTGGACAACATTCGGGTGTCATTGATATAAATAAGAACAAATTTGAATTACCTAGATTTCCTATTAATGAAAAATATGGGGATATGAATAGATTTAAATCTCTTATAAATTATAAACCACTAGAAATAAAAAGTATAAAACCTGAAGATAAAAAATTAAACAATGATAACAATCCCCCAAAATTAATTTTAGAATTCTTTCCTGATCAAAAAAATATTAAAGATATAAATTGTTATTCTAATGATGGTGGGGATTGGAATAAAACAGATTTAGATATTAAAGATAACGTTATCGTTGCAAATTTTAAAAAACCTTTTGTTCCAAGAAGAGGGAGAATTAATTGCTCTTTAAATGATGAGGGTATATGGAGATGGTTTGGTACTCAATTTGTTATAATAAATGATTAAATTAAACTTTCCAATTCAACGCTTGACGGAAGTAATTTAGCATCATCAAAATCTTTTAAATTGTTTTGTTTAATAATTTTTTTTAGTACCTCAACATATTGTTGTCCTGTTTCAGCATATTCATTTAAATAATTAACAAGGATTAAACTATCAAGTGGTTTTCCTTTATCTCTCAATTCAGCTCTAGCCTGTCTCAAATTCATATACGATGAATGTGTATTTAAATTTCGTTGATAGGCCCTAACTGACGCTTGTAAAACGTTAAATTTCATAACTTTATGACCCTCATTTTTGTCTGAGTCTTTTGGTTTCAATCCTTCACCTGACCATGTCCACTGACCAAACAGTGCATTTCCCTCTTGAGCAAATCTTGAGGTACCCCAACCTGTTTCTTTTGCTGCTTGTGCAATTGCAAGTGAAACTGGTATTACATCCATTCTAACTTTTAAAATAGATAAATCTTTTGACGGAATGCCATATTGTTTATATTTTTTTTCTAACCATTTTTTTTCTAACTCTGTATTCTTACTTTTATTAATTAACTTAAAAAGTCTTTTTCTATCTAAACTAATATTATTATTTTCTTGCAAAATTAATGGTAAAATAATTTGAATAAAAAATTCTTTTCTTTGTTTTGTGTTTTCTATCATTCTTATTTCTGATGGAAGTAAGGTTAGAGCAACTGGTTTAACTAATTTTTTTTGTCTAACATCTTCTAGCTTATAGTCAGTATCATCAAATAACTCTTTAATTGTAGATGCATTTAGTCTTACAGTATCTGACTCCAAATCATTCAAACTAAAGATATCTAGTAATAGTTCACTTTCATCAAGAATGTCCGTACCGTCTTCTACACCTTTTCCTTTATTTTTAAGGGTATAAGCTAATACCGCTTTGGAGTTGTTTTTAAATTCATTATCATTTTGTGAAAAATTGATTATTGATGGTATTGAGTAAAAAACAAAAATAACCATTAAAGAGCTAATAAAAACTCTTGGAATTGTTCCAAATCCTTTGTTATCTAAATATTTTAAGTATTTGATATTAATTCTATATTGTTTTTTTTTGATCATTTTAGATTGATTCTACTTCTTTTACTTCTGGTATATAATGACACAATAAATTTTGAACACCCTGCTTTAATGTCATTAAAGAACTTGGACACCCTGAACAACTTCCCTGTAATTGAACTTTGACTATACCATCTTTGAATTCTTTAAATTTTATATCACCACCATCTTTTGCAACTGCTGGTCTTATCTTTTGATCTAATATTTGTACGATTTTTTTTTCAATTTCTTTCAAATTTTGAATATCTTCATTAAGATCTTTTTCAATAACAGATTTTTTTCCACTTGAATAAAAATCATTTATAAGTGAAATAACAATATGCTTTATCTCATCCCATTGTGTTTTTTTATCTTTGTTGATAGATATAAAATCTTTTCCTAAGAAAATACTTTCAACTCCATTAATAGATAACAAATTTCTAATTAATTCATTATTTGTCTCATCTATATTTGTAATTTCAAAAGAACCATGATTAGAAACAATTTTGCCTGGCAAAAATTTAAGTGAATTTGGATTTGGTGTTATTTCTGTTTGAACGAACATGATTTATTTATATTCAATTATTTTCAAATTTAAACTTGTTAATTAAAATTATCTAAAAACCCATTATTTTATGTATTTTCTTCAATTTTTCTGATGCCATTTTATCAGCTTTTTCACTTCCTTTTAAGAGGATATCATCAAGATAATGCTTTTCTTTAATTAATTTTTTAATTTCATTTGAAATTGGGATTATTTTATCAACTAGAATTTGAGACAAATCATTTTTGAATTCTGAAAAATTTTTTCCTGAAAATTGACTAATAGTCTTTTCAACACTTAGGCTACACAAACTAGAATAAATTCCAATCAAATTTTTTGCTTCAGGTCTTTGGCTCAACTCTTCAATAGATGAAGGCATAGGCATTATGTCAGTTTTAGCTTTTTTTATTTTATTTATAATTTGCTCCTTTTCGTCAGTTAAATTTATACGACTTAAGTCTGATAATTCTGATTTACTCATTTTTTTTGTTCCATCTTTTAGGCTCATGATTCTTGAAAATTCCCTTTGAATTAAAGGTTCAGGTGCTACTAAAAAATTTTCAACTTTAAAATCATTATTAAATTTTTGAGCTATATCTCTACAAAGTTCTAAATGTTGTTTCTGGTCATCCCCAACAGGTACGTGTGTAGTATCATACAATAAAATATCTGCCGCCATTAATATAGGATATGAGTATAGACCAATACTTGCTTTCTCTTTATCCTTACCAGCTTTTTCTTTAAATTGTGTCATTCGATTCAACCATCCCATTCTTGCAACACAACTTAATATCCAAGCAGCTTCAGAATGCGCACTTACTTGAGATTGATTAAAAATAATACTTTTTTTTGGGTCAATACCACAAGCAATAAATGTTGCTACTGTTTCAAGAATATTTTTTTTTAATTCTTTTGGATCTTGAGATACTGTTATCGCATGCAAATCAACTACACAAAAAATACAATGATTTTGGCTATCATTATTTAAATCAACAAAATTTTTTATCGCACCTAAATAATTTCCTAAATGAAGATTGCCCGTTGGCTGAACTCCTGAAAATATTTTTTTTACCATAATTAATACTTTAATTGAAGATCTTTATAATTAAAAGCCTTGATAAAAAATGATACTAATAAATAGAAAGCTAAGCCTAATAAAACAGAAAAAATCAAATAAAATGATTTAAAATCATAATCGTAAATCAATTGATTTTTAAAGATTAAAGTTAAATATTTAAAAAAAATACCCATTGCAACTGAAGCAAAAGTTATTTTTGTAAGATTTATCAAAAATATTTGATTAAATTCGAATAAGTTTTTATTTTTTAAAAAAATAAATAATACAATTGAGTTGAACCATGATGAAATTGAAGTTGCAATTGGAATAATTATAAATCCAATATCTTTAAAATAGTAAAGACTTATTAAGATATTTAGAACTACAGAGATTAAAGAAATGTAAAACGGAGTTTTTGTATCATTGTTAGCAAAGAAAAAAGTCGAAAATATTTTTATTAATGCAAAGGCTGGTAAACCAAGACCAAAATAATAAAGAGCGTTCGCAGAATTTTTTACTGCTTCTGCATTAAATGATCCATATCCAAATAATGCTGAAATTATTTGTTCGGAAGCAATAAATAATGCAACTGAAGCTGGTAAACTCAAAAACATACTTAATTCCAAGGCCTTATTTTGAATTTGTAAAATCTTATTTTTTTTCTTTAGATAAACATGTTTGGATAACTGAGGTAAAACTACTACACCAATAGCAATCCCAGCGATAGCAAGATTTATTTGATAAATTCTATCAGCATAGTACAGATATGATACTGCGCTTGATTGAAATGAAGCAATAATTGTTCCAACTAAAATATTAATTTGTGTTACACCTGAGGAGAAAATACTTGGTAAAAGTTTTTTAAAAAAAAATTTTACTTTTTCATTTATCTTTAGATTAAAATTAAACTTAATGACGTAATATTTTTGTACAAATTTATATAAAAAAATAAGTTGAATAAAACCTGCAAGAGAAACCCCATAAGATAAAAAATAAACTAATTCATCATTTAAATAATTTCCAAAAAATAAAATTCCTATTAGGACTAAATTTAAAACTATAGGTGCTGCCGATGCGACTGCAAATTTATTATGAGAGTTTAATATTGCTGCAAAAAAAGACGATAAACTTACAAACATTAAAAATGGAAACATTATTCGGGTTAAATTTGTTGCTAGGTTAATCTTTTCTACATCCTGTTTAAAACCAGGAGCTATCCAACTTACAAAAATTGGCATAAAAAGTTCTACAACCAAGACTAAAATGAACAAACCTACAAATAGTAAATTGAATATTTCATTAGCAAAATTTTTTGCCTTAGATTTACTTTGGACTAATTGCGAAGTATAGCTTGGAACAAACGCTGCATTAAAGGTTCCTTCAGCAAACAATCTTCTAAAAGTATTGGGTATCCTAAAAGCTACAAAAAATGCATCAGCTAAAAAACTTGTTCCAAGAAAGATTGCTATTAAAACATCTCTCAAATAACCAAGTAATCTACTAATTATAGTATAAAAACCAAAAGTCCCTGTTGACTTAACTAAATTCATAAATCATATTAGTCTTAATTTTACCCCATTTGTACACCTAATTAACATAAATGAAAAAAACAAAAATTGATCATTATACAGACAAGGAAGCTTTAGAATTTCATAGTCATAAAAAACCTGGGAAGATTGAAATTTCATCCTCAAAAAATATGACTACAAAAAGAGACCTTGCCTTAGCTTACTCACCAGGTGTTGCTGCCCCAGTTCGAGCAATCAGTGAAAATCCAGAAGCTGCATTTGACTATACTAGTAAAGGAAATCTTGTTGCAGTAATTAGTAATGGTTCAGCAATTCTAGGAATGGGTAATTTAGGGGCTTTAGCCTCAAAACCAGTCATGGAGGGAAAAGCTGTTTTATTTAAAAGGTTTGCAGATATAGACTCCATAGACTTAGAAATTGACTCTTCTAATCCAGAGGAAATAATAAATAGTATCAAAAACTTTGCCCCAAGCTTTGGTGGAATAAATCTAGAAGATATCGCTGCACCTGATTGTTTTATTATAGAGGAAAAACTTAAGGAAATTTTAGATATACCTGTTTTTCATGATGATCAACACGGAACAGCTATAATAACTACAGCTGCATTAATTAATGCTCTAGACATAAGTAAAAAAGATATCAGTAAAATTAAAATCGTAGTAAATGGCGCTGGTGCCTCTGCTATGGCTTGTACCAACTTATTTAAAAAAAGTGGAGTCCCTCAAAAAAATATTACAATGATTGATAGGAAAGGAGTCATTTTCAGAGGTAGAGAAAATTTAAATCAATGGAAATCTAGTCATGCGATTGAAACTAAGGACCGAACGCTTGACGATGCAATTAAAAATGCAGACGTTTTTTTAGGTTTATCTGCTAAAGGTGCGTTAACAAAGAGTATGGTAAAAAAGATGGCGAAAAATCCCATTATATTTGCCTGTGCTAATCCAGATCCAGAAATTACACCTGAAGAAATTGAGGAGGTTAGAGATGATGCAATTATTGCAACTGGAAGATCAGATTATCCTAATCAAGTAAATAATTTAATAGGTTTTCCATATATCTTTAGAGGAGCATTAGATGTACGAGCTAAAACAATTAATGAAGAAATGAAAATTGCTGCTGCACATGCAATTGCAAATTTAACAAAAGAAGATGTGCCTGATGAGGTGATTGCTGCGATGGGAGGTGAGAGGCCACACTATGGAAAAGAATACATTATTCCATCAACATTCGATCCAAGATTAATAAGTGTTATACCTACTGCAGTTGCCAAGGCCGCTATTGATACTGGAGTAGCAAGAAAAAAAATTGATAATTTTGATGTTTATAAAGATCAACTTAAGCAAAGATTAGATCCGACAGTCACAATCATGCAAGGAGTAAATAGTTATATCAAGAAAAAACAGAAAAAAGTTGTTTTTGCTGACGGTGAAGATGAAAATACACTTAAAGCAGCAATAGCTTTTAAAAATTCTGAATTAGGCATACCTATATTAGTAGGAAAAGAAGAACTAATTAAAAATCAAATTAAAAAAATTGGTTACAACGAAAATTTTGACATTGAAATTATCAACTCAAAAGACACTCCTAAAAGAGAAAAATATGTAAAATATTTATTTAAAAAACTCCAAAGAGAAAAGGGAATGTTAGAACGGGATTGTGATAGACTTATAAGAAATGATAGAGTGATTTGGGCATCATGTATGGTTGCATGTCAGGATGCAGATGCAATGATAACTGGAAACACAAGAAGATATTCTTCATCACTAGAAAAAATAATTAAAGTTGTTGATCCTAGACCTGGGGAAATCATGTTTGGTCTAAACTTAGTTGTTAATAGAGGGAAAACTATCTTTATTTGTGATACATCAGTCATAGAATATCCAGACGCAAAACAATTAGCTGAAATGGCAAAATCAGCAGCAAGAGTTGCAAAATTATTTGGTTTTGATCCAAAAGTTGCTTTTTTATCTCACTCTACTTTTGGAGAGCCAGCTACAGATAGAACAAAAAGACTGAGTGATGCCGTTGAAATTTTAAAAAATGATAAAGTTAATTTTAAATTTGATGGTGAGATGCAGCCAGATGTAGCTTTAGAGGAAATGTACAAAGAACTTTACCCTTTTTCTGAGATAGTTGGTAACTCAAATGTTTTAATCATGCCTAGCCAACACAGTGCTGCTATTTCATATAAGATGATAAAGTCAATGAGTAGAGCAAAAGTAATTGGACCTTTATTAATTGGTTTAGGTTTACCAATCGAGATAGCACCTTTAAGATCGTCAACATCAGATATATTAAATTTAGCCTCGATAGCTGCATATTCAGCAGATGTTATAGACTATAAAAAATAATTTAATTCTTTTGGATTCTTAAATCCTCAACTAGTAAAATACTCGCTACTACATCTGTGACATCTAGAATTTTTTTTGCCTCATCTACAACTTTATTCTTTTCCTCAACAGTTATTGCTATTCCATAAATATAAATTTTTTTTTTATAAGTATCTATTTGATAATTGGTGGCTTTAATACCTTTATCTAAAATTAGGGCAGTTCGTAATTGAGATGTAATCAAAATATCTTTAGCTGATTGTTTAAAATTGAATTCTTCCTTAACCTTAATATCATTACGGACTGATCTTACACCTTGTGTTTCCCAAGCCATTTTTGTTAATTTTAGTTTTTCTTCAGGGTTTTCTACCTTACCGGTTAAAAATATTCTGCCATCTAAAACTTTTGATTTAACAGAAAATAAAAATTTTTTATCCAATAAAATAATTCTAGCAGACAGATTTTTTTGCATAATTGAGTCATCTATTTGTGTACCTACTGTTCTGGGATCCAAAGCAACACTTACTCCTGTCCCAAATATTCCACTTGATGACACACCTACGCATCCTGATAAAAATAAACTTAATAAAAAAAATAGTATTATTTTAATTTTCATTTTTTAACTTCAGACAATAGTTGTAAATTTCTTTTTTAGAAATTTTTTTATTTGAACTTATTAAATTACTTATTTCTTTTATAGTAAATTTATTAATCATTTTTTCTATATTTCTTTTATCCGATTCACTTAACTTTTGTATTTCTTTTTTATACTCAAATTTTTCTGATATAATTAGAGTTAATTCTCCTTTTGGTTCTTTTTCAAATTCTTGGAGTTGATCAATATCTGATCTTATAAATTCTTCAAACATTTTTGTCATTTCACGACAAATAAGAATTTTCCTGCCAGAAAAATTTTTTTTCAGTAAATGAATTATTTTATTGATTTTTTTTGGTGATACAAAAAAAATAATTGAACAATTCAAATTTGATAAAATATCTAAATCTTCATTTAATGTTTTAATTTTATCTGGAAAGAAACCATAAAAGAAATGTTTGTCTGAAAATCCGCTAACTGCTAAAGCTGTAGATACTGCGGACGGTCCTGGTATTGGCAAAATTTGAATATTATTTTTAACACACTCTTTAATCAAAATAGTACCAGGATCTGATATTGTTGGAGTTCCCGCATCAGAAACTAATGATATAACTGACCCAGATTTTAATAAAGGAATTACTTTAGATAAAATTTTTTGCTCATTAAATTTATGGTTAGAAATCAATTTAGATTGAATATCATATTTTTTAAATAAATTTTTAGAAACTCTTGTATCTTCACATAATATATAATCAGAATTTTTAAGAGTTTCTAATGCCCTAAATGTAATATCACCTAAATTACCTATTGGGGTTGATACAATATATAAACCTTTTTTTAAATCTTTATTGAGAGTTTTATAATTTACAACCATAATAGCAATTTAGATTATATAATAATACTTTGATGAATAATATTTTTAAAAAATTAATTTTTATATTTTTAATTTTTTTTTCTTCATATTCTTATGTTTATGCTCAAGAACAAAAAATTAAGATTGGTCTACTTGTTCCACTTACAGGAGATAATCAAGATCTTGGTGAATTAATTATCAAAGCTTCTCGAATGGCTCTTAAAGATATTGGTGTAAATAAGATAGAAATATTTCCAAAAGATACTGGTTCAAATCCAACTCAAACCTTAAAATCAGCATACGAGTTTAAAGAGATGGGTATCAACATAGTTATTGGTCCTGTATTTTATAAAAGTCTAACTTATTTAGATGAAATTAAAGATATAACTTTTCTTTCTCTTACAAATAAAACAATAAATTTACCAAACAATGTTATCAGCAGTGGTGTTAATGCTACGTCACAAATAAATGCAATAAAAAAATTTATTAAAATAAATAAAATAGAAAAAACTATTTTTTTAACACCTAAAATTGATTATGAAATAGAAGTAAAAAAAGCAATCAAAAATACTAAAATAAAAATTTTTAAACATCACTTTTATGACACTGAGCCTACAAAATTAACTAAACAAATCGAAAAAATAACAAATTATAAAATAAGAAAACAAAATGTAGATGATGAAATCAAAAGAATAGAAAATTCTGATTTGGAGGAAAATAATAAAAAAAGAAGAATTGAAAAATTAAAAAAAAGATATACTTTAGGAAACTTAAAGTTTGATTCAATTGTAATATCAGATTTTGATGAAAGTCTAAAAAGTGTAATTACCTCATTGCTATACACAGATGTAACTCCTAAAGATAAATATTTTATTACATTTAATCAATGGTTTGATCAAAGTTTATTAAAAGAAAAAACATTACAGCCTATTTACTATCCCTCAATAAATAAAAAAAATTTAGAAAATTTTAAAAATAAATTTACAAATGAATTCAATATAAAACCAAATCATTTGTCACTACTAAGTTATGATCTTGTTGGCTTAATTTATTATTTATCAATAACAAACGACTTCACTCAGGTAAACAATTTGTTTAAAAAGAAAAATTCATTCAAGGGTAAAATAGGAATTTTTGATATAAATAATAATAAAATCAATCATAGACTAAGTTTTTACCAAATAGATGAAGGTAAATTTAAAGAAATTTTTTAATCTTTTTAAAAGCCCTGAACCTGTGATCTATTTTAAATTTTTGTGATGGTTTCATTTCACCAAAAGTTTTACTTTTATTTCTAGGAATAAAAATTGGATCATAACCAAAACCATTTTTTCCTCTTGGCTTAATTGATATAAATCCTTCAACTTTTCCTGTGGTTTCTGCAATTTTTTTGTTCAGATAACTGATTGATAAAGCACAAACAAAACGAGCTTTTATTTTTTTCTTTACCCAATTCTTATCCTTTTTGTTTAACTCATGGTAAACCTTTTTTATAGCTTTATTAAAATTTGAGTTTTTTCCACCCCATCTTGCTGAATATATACCTGGTCTTTTATTTAAAATATCAATCTCTAATCCTGAGTCATCTGCGAGACAAACTAAATTGGTTTTTTTTGAAAAATATTTAGATTTAATTAAAGAATTTTCTTTAAATGTCTTTCCATTTTCATTGGGACTATTAATCTTAAAAACAAATGTAGATAATGTTTTGATATTTTTTGGCAGTAAATCCCTAATTTCTCGCAGTTTTCCTTTGTTATTTGTGCCTATTAGTAATTTATTTATTTTTTTATTTAACATCTAGAAATTTAGTATTTTCTTACCATATATGAGTTAATGGAAAAAGAACAAAACCAAGAGACAGAAATAAATGAGAATAACGAACCTGTTATTAACGAAAAAACTGATAACCAAAAGAATGATACTGAAAACAAAAAAGAATTTAGCGAAAAAAGTGAAGAAGAAAAAATTTTAGATTTAGAGGATAAACTTGCTCGAACATTTGCTGAAATGGAAAATCAGAGAAGAAGATATGAAAAAGAGAAAGAAGAAGCATTCGAATATGGTGGATTTGCCTTTGCAAAAGAGGCGCTAAACCTCATTGATAATCTTGAACGATCTAAAAAAATTTTAGAAAATGATGAATCTTTAAAAGATTCAGATGCTTTGAAGAAAACCCTTGAACATTTTGACATCATCAATAAAGACCTGATAAGTATCTTCTCAAAAAATAACATTAAACCTATTGAAAGTTTGAATAAAAAACTAGATCCAAATCTTCATCAGGCGATGATGGAAATAGAAGATGACCAAAAAGAACCCGGAACAATTATTCAAGAAATACAAAAAGGTTTTACCATTAAGGACAGGCTTTTAAGACCTTCATTAGTTGGCGTTTCCAAAAAAAGTGTAAATAAAGACACTAAAAATGAGGAAAATAATGAAAATTTGGAGAATAAATAATGGCAAGGTTAGCTTGTAGAATAAGATTTAACCACTATATGAAGTCTAAGAATAATGATTTATGAGTAAAATAATTGGAATAGATTTAGGAACTACAAACTCTTGTGTGGCTATTATGGAAGGAAGCCAAGCAAAAGTTTTAGAAAATGCTGAGGGAGCAAGAACGACTCCTTCTGTAGTTGCTTTTACAGATGAAAAAGAAAAACTAATCGGACAGCCAGCAAAAAGACAGGCTGTTACCAATCCCGAAAACACAATATTTGCTGTAAAAAGATTAATTGGTAGAAATTTTGAAGATCCAACAGTTAAGAAAGATATTGAAGCAGCTCCCTTTAAAATAGTAAATTCTGAAAAAGGTGACGCTTGGATTGAAGCAAAAAACGAAAAATACTCACCCTCACAAATTTCAGCTTTCATTTTACAAAAGATGAAGGAAACAGCTGAAAAATATCTGGGTCAAGCAGTAACAAAAGCCGTAATAACTGTACCAGCATATTTTAATGATGCACAAAGACAAGCTACTAAAGACGCTGGCAAAATAGCTGGTCTAGAAGTATTAAGAATTATAAATGAACCAACCGCAGCCTCCTTAGCTTATGGATTAGATAAAAAACAAAATAAAAAAATTGCTGTATATGATTTAGGTGGTGGAACTTTTGATGTTTCAATACTTGAATTGGGAGATGGTGTATTTGAAGTAAAGTCTACTAATGGTGACACATTCTTAGGTGGAGAAGATTTTGATAATGCTATAGTTGAATATTTAATAACAGAATTTAAAAAAGACAGTGGAATTGATTTAAGATCTGATAAATTAGCTTTACAAAGATTAAAGGAAGCTGCAGAAAAAGCAAAAATTGAATTATCGGCCGCAGAACAAACTGATATAAATCTACCATTCATAACCGCAGATAAAACTGGTCCTAAACATATTAATATAAAGATGACTAGAGCTAAACTTGAAGCATTAGTAGAGGACTTAATTGCTAAGACAATTCCACCTTGCAAAACAGCTTTAAAAGATGCTGGTGTTTCTGCAAGTGATATTGATGAGATAGTAATGGTAGGAGGTATGACTAGAATGCCTAAAGTAATAAATGAAGTTAAAAATTTCTTTGGAAAAGAGCCTAACAAAAGTGTTAATCCTGATGAGGTTGTAGCTATGGGTGCTGCTATACAGGCTGGAGTTTTACAAGGTGATGTAAAGGATGTTCTTTTATTAGATGTAACTCCATTATCATTAGGAATTGAGACTCTAGGCGGAGTATCTACAAAACTTATAGAAAAAAATACAACAATTCCTACAAAAAAAAGCCAAGTTTTCTCGACAGCTGAAGATAACCAGCCAGCAGTTTCAATAAGAGTTCTTCAAGGAGAAAGAGAGATGGCAACTGATAATAAATTACTTGGTAACTTTGAATTAGTGGGAATTGCTCCTGCACCAAGAGGAGTTCCGCAAATTGAAGTAACTTTTGATATTGATGCTAATGGAATAGTAAATGTTTCTGCTAAAGATAAAGGCACTGGCAAAGAACAAAAAATTCAAATCCAAGCATCTGGTGGCTTAAGCGATGAAGAGATTAACAAAATGGTTAAAGATGCTGAAGCAAATAAAGAAGCTGACAAGAAAAAGAGAGAATCAGTTGAAGCAAGAAATCAGGCTGATACTTTAATTCATTCTACAGAAAAAAACCTAAAAGAACATGGTTCTAAAATTTCTGATGCTGAGAAGAAAGCAATAGAAGAAGGATCAGTGGCATTAAAAGAGTCTTTAAAAGGTGAAGATATTGAAGATATTAAGAAAAAAACAGAGTCTTTAGTTCAAGCCTCAATGAAACTAGGTGAAGCAATATATAAATCACAACAAAATACTAAACCAGATTCAAAAGATGATTCTGGGAAAGATGAAAAGGAAAAAAAAGACGATAATGTTGTTGATGCGGATTTTGAAGAAGTAAAAGACGAAAATAAAGAAAAAAGCGCTTAACTGACATCTATTTGTCCAGGTAGTTTACATGGCTAAAAGAGATTATTATGATGTCCTGGGTGTAAACAAAACCGCAAGTCCCGAAGAATTAAAATCTGCTTACCGAAAATTAGCTGTAAAGTATCACCCAGATAAGAACCCGGGAGATAAAGTTGCTGAGGATAAATTTAAAGAAGCTAGTGAAGCTTACGGTGTTCTCTCTGATAAATCTAAAAAAGAAAATTATGATAACTTTGGACATGCTGCATTTGAAAATGGTGGTGGTGGCCAAGGAGGATTTGGAGGTTTTGGTGGATTTAGTGGTGCAGATTTTTCAGATATTTTTGAAGATTTTTTTGGTGATTTTGGTGGTGGGAGAAGAAGCTCTAGAGGACGAAACTCAAATAATAGAGGCTCTGATTTGAGATATGATTTATCAATCTCGTTAGAAGAGGCGTACTCTGGAAAAAAACAGAATATACAATTTTCTACTTCTGAAAAGTGTAACACATGTAAAGGTAATGGTTCAAAACCAGGCTATAATCCAGATAGATGCACTTATTGTGGTGGGAACGGAAGAGTACGATCAAATCAAGGTTTTTTTACTGTTCAACAAACATGTCCTCAGTGTGCAGGTAGTGGTGAGGAAATAACGAATCCCTGTACAGATTGTAGTGGACAAGGAAATAAACAAACATCAAAAAAAATATCTGTTACAATTCCGAAAGGTGTAGATGATGGAACAAGAATAAGGCTAGCAGGCAAAGGTGAAGCTGGAACAAGAGGTGGAACAAGTGGTGATCTATATTTATTTATAAATGTGAAATCTCATGAATTATTTAAAAGGTCTGATGTTAATTTATTTTTTGAATTTCCAATTTCTATCGCTGATGCAGCTCTTGGCACAACAATAGAAATACCCACAATTGATGGTAAAAAAGCTAAAATAAAAATACCCGATGGAACCCAAGATGGCAAACAATTTAGACTTAAAGGAAAAGGGATGCCATTTATGCGCAGAGGTGATTTTGGAGACTTGTATGTTCAGGTTAAAACAGAAGTTCCAGTATATCTAAATAAAGAACAAAAAGATTTATTAGAAAAATTCAGAAAAATAGAAAATGAAAAATCTAATCCCAGCATTAAAAAATTTTTCCAAAAAGCTAAGAGTTTTTGGAATATTTAAAAAGTGTTATTAGAACAGATAATTCCTGCATTTTTTTTAATAGCAGTTTTAATTCTTATACTTCCAGGATTTTTGAGATCAAATTCAAAATCAAAACAAATTACTTTAAATTTCATCATTTGGTCTGTAATTGTAGGCTCTATTGTGATAATTTTAAAACTTATCTTTTAATGAAAAAAATAAATTTAGCTGTAACTGGATGTATGGGTCGAATGGGACAACATATAATTAAATCTGCTAAAATA
This sequence comes from uncultured Pelagibacteraceae bacterium, assembly GCA_902533075.1. Lineage (GTDB taxonomy): Bacteria > Pseudomonadota > Alphaproteobacteria > Pelagibacterales > Pelagibacteraceae > Pelagibacter. The sequence goes on along the minus strand of CACAKN010000011.1, from coordinate 7,199 downwards.
GATAAAAACTTTAAATTGGTCACCCTTACAGAAAATAAAAGAATAAACAAAAAAATAAGTGGTATTAAAATTAATTTGAATACAGAACATGCTTTTAAAAATGTGAGCTTAATAATAGATTTTACGACTCCAAAATGTACCTTTCAGATATTAAAAATTGCATCAAAATTAAAAAAGAGAGTAGTTATTGGAACTACTGGATTTACTAAAAATGAGGAAAAATTAATCAAAAAATTTTCAAAAAAAATACCAATTTTAAAAGCAGGAAATATGAGTTTGGGTATTAACCTTCTTATGTATTTAACCGAAATTGCCTCTAACTCTTTAGGAAAAAAATTTTTAAGTAAAGTCTACGAAGTTCATCATAAGCATAAAAAAGATTATCCCTCTGGGACAGCTTTGATGTTAGGACGAGGTATAGCCGTAGGTAAAAATAAAAATTTTTATAATTTATTAGGAAAAAAATTTCTTAATAAAAAAACTTTTCCTTATGGAAATAAAATTAATTTCAATTCAATAAGAAAAGGAGAAATAATTGGTGAACACGAGGTAAAATTTTCAAGTGGAAAGGAAATAATCACTTTAAATCATGAGGCTTTCGATAGAGCTCTATATTCAGAGGGAGCTTTATTAGCTGCGAAATGGCTAATGACTAAAAGGCCTGGTCTTTATTCAATGAGAGATCTAATGAATTTCAAATAATGAATGAAATTCAACGTGCTAGAATAATTGTAAAAATCTTAGATAAAACATATCCAAAAATTTCTGTACCGTTGAGAAGTAAAAATGTTTTTACTTTACTTATTTCGGTTCTACTTTCAGCCCAGTGTACAGATGTTAATGTAAATAATGTTACAAAAAGTATTTATCCAAAATATTATAAACCTATTCACTTTAAAAAATTAGGAAGAAAAAAAATTGAAAGTTTAATAAAGAAAATTGGTATTTTTAGAATTAAAGCAAAAAGTATTTATAATCTCTCCAAATTATTAATTAAAAACCATAATGGTAAAGTGCCAAAAACTTTTGAAGAATTAGAAAAACTCCCCGGGGTTGGTCATAAAACTGCGAGTGTAGTAATGTCACAAGGATTTGGCCATCCTGCTTTTCCGATTGATACACACATACATAGGCTAGCCCAAAGATGGGGTTTAACAAATGGAAAAAATGTTATTCAAACTGAAAAAGATTTAAAAAGATTATTTCCTAAAAATAAATGGAATAAGTTACATCTTCAAATAATTTATTATGGAAGAGAATTTTGCAAGGCCCGAGGTTGCTTTGGAATAACTTGTAAAATTTGTACTACTTGCTATCCTGGAAGAAAAAAACCTATTAAGACCAGTAAAGCGTAATATGAAAATTTTGGGAATTGGTAATGCAATAGTTGATGTAATTTGTAAAGTTGATGAAAATTTTATATCTCAAAATAATTTATCAAAAGGTAATATGAAATTAATATTTGATGAAAATGAATTTAAGAAACTATTATCAAATTTAAAAATTGAAAAGACAGTCTCAGGTGGATCTGTAGCGAACTCAATTGTTGGTTTGTCCCAACTAGGCAACAAAGTAGGTTTTATTGGAAAAATCTCAGATGATAAATTTGGTGAAAAATATGAAATAGGACTTAAAAAAGAAAATGTTAATTATATTTATACCAAAAAAAAAGAGCCTATATCTACAGGAACTTGCTTGATTTTAGTCACTCCAGACTCAGAGAGAACTATGTGCACATTTTTAGGAATAGCTGGAAAAATAAATGAAAAAGATGTGGATCAAAATGCTGTTAAAAATAGTGAAATGATTTTTTTAGAAGGTTATTTATGGGATGAAGGTGAACCAAAAAAGGCTTTTGATAAGGCTATAAGTTATGCAAAAAAAGTATCTATGTCTTTATCTGATAAATTTTGTGTAGATAGACATAAGTCTAATTTCTTAAATTTAGTAAAAAACAAATTAGATATAACTTTTGCGAATGAAGAAGAAATAATGTCTTTAATTGACGCAAAAAATTTTGATGAAGTCATTACATTCGCTAAAGAAATTAATAAAATTTTAGTTATAACTAGAGGAGAAAAAGGAGCTATCTCAGTTACCGGTAATAAAATATTTGAAATTGAGTCAAAAAAAAATCTTAAAATAACTGATTTGACAGGTGCGGGAGATTTGTTTGCAAGTGGATACTTACATGGTTATTTAAATAATTTTTCTCAAGAGGATTGTCTTAAAAAAGGAACGGAAATGTCAGCAAAAGTAATTCAACAAATTGGGGCTAGACTTTAATAATTTTGGTTTGTCTTTTAAAACTACCTTTTCCTTTTTTTGGTTTTACAACTCTAGGCTTATATTTTTTACTAAATAAATCTTTTGCAATTAAATTTTTTTTTTTCAATTTATTATATACCCTTTTTTGGAACTTATAATAAAATTTCCATCATTAAATTTTTCTTTTATCTTTTTTCTCAATCTATAAATGTGTGTTTCTACTGTGTGTGTTTCTAATTCATTTGAATAATCCCAAACCTTTTTTTGAAGTTCATCAATTTTAATTGGCCTTTTGGATTTATTTATAAAATTGATGAGACTTACTTCACGTTCAGTGAGCTCTAAAATTGTATTATTTTTAATAATTTCTCTGGAATTTAGATTTAGTTTATATGAGCCAACATCAACATTAGACTTATCACTAAATTCTGTTTTTAATAAATTGATATTAATAGTTTGAATAAGTTTTTTTATTTTAAAAGGAAATTCTTTAATTATAATACAGTTTTCTTGATCTTTTTGGGTAGCACTAACAACTAAAAAATTTGTTTTTAATTTTTTTTTAATATTTTCAAAATCTTTTTTGTTTGCTTTGATTATATCAAAACTCAGTTTCTCTTTAATTTCATCCAAAATTTCAAATAAAACATCATGTTCATAAATTATTATTTTTTTTGAAATCATATATAATAAACAAATGAATATTATTTTAAAAAATAATAATACACTTATTTTTGACGAATTTCAATTTAGGTGTTGTGTTGGAAAAAAAGGGATTACAAAAAAAAAGATTGAGGGGGATAAAAAGACTCCAAGAGGTATTTTTTCTCTAGGACCAATATTTTATAGGAGTGACAGAAATAAAAAGCCATTATCTAAAATAAAATTAATTGATATAAAAAAGAATATGGGTTGGTGTAATGATATTAAAAATTCAAAATATAACAAATTAATAAAAATTAAAGAAAATATAAAACATGAAAGAATGCACAGAAAAGATAAAAAATATGATTTTGTTTTATTAATAAAATATAATTTTATTAATCCGATAAAAAAAAAAGGCAGCGCAATATTTATTCACTGTACAAAAAATTTTAAAGGAACATTAGGATGTGTGGCTTTAAAAAAAAGCGACTTACTTGTTTTAATAAAACTTATTAACAAAAATACCAAAATTGAAATAATTTAATTTCTTTCACCAAAAATTTTAGAACCCACTCTTATATATGTTGCTTGATAATCTATGGCATCTAAATAATCATTTGACATTCCCATACTTAAATCTTTAAATCCATATTTTTCGTTTAACACTCTCATTTTTGAAAAATAAATTTTATGATTATCGTCGTTGGGTGGTATACACATGAGGCCAATTATATCTAAATTAAAAGAATTTTTACAAACTTTTATAAAATTACTTAATTCTTCTTCTTGAATTCCATTTTTTTGATCTTCATTTCCAATATTCACTTGGACAAAAAGTTTAGGCTTAAAATTTTTTTTATCTTGTTCTTTAGAAATTTTTTCAGCTAACTTTAAATTATCTAAGGAATGAATATAATCAAATAACGGTAAGATATTTTTTACTTTATTTGATTGCAACTTTCCGATCAAATGAAGCTTAATTTGTTTATTAAAAGCCTTCAATTTTGTCCATTTTTCAATTGCCTCTTGAACCTTATTTTCACCAAAATGCTTTTGCCCATGATCAATTAATGGTAAAATTTTTTCTTCAGTGAAAGTTTTAGAAACAGCAATTATTGTAATATTTTTATTTTTAAATTGTACTTCATTTTTAATTTTTTTTAGATTATTTACAGTATAATGTTCCATTTCGATTATATTTACTATTTTATAGAAGATTTTAACAGAAAAGAAATTTTGAATTTAGATAAAAAAATAATCATTATTTATCGTAATTATAAAAAAAATACTCAGGAAAAATTGATTAGAGACATTAAAAATTTCTGTAAAATAAATCACAAAAAATTCTATTTAGCGGGTAATGTTAAATTAGCGTCTAAACTAAAATTAGATGGTGTTTACATTCCTTCATTTAATAAAGATTTAAAAATAAAGTATTTTAGAGAAAAAAATTTAGATATAGTTGGCTCAGCTCATAACTTTAAAGAAATAAAAATTAAAGAGAAACAAGGAGTAACTAAAATTTTTTTATCACCGATATTTAGAACAAAAAAGAAAAAGGAATATTTAGATTTAATGAAATTTAACTTACTCTCAAATTATACAAATAAAAAAGTAATAGCTTTAGGTGGTATTAATATATCAAATCTTAAAAAATTAAATTTGATAAATTGCCATGGGTTTGCGGCAATTTCTTTTTTTAAAAAAATATATGACAAAAGAAATTAAATCAAAAATTCAAAAAATAATTAATTTCTATAATTATGGGGATTATGACAAAGTAATTGAATTATCTGAAATTTTTTTAAAGAAGAATCCAGAATCAGATTTCATTTTAAATTTGTTGGGTTTAGCTAATCAAAAAAAATCTAAATTTGATAGTGCTGAAAAGATTTTAAATTTAGCTCATCAAATAAATCCTGAAAATTTAAGTGTATTAAATAATTTAGCAAATAATTTTAAATATAAATTTGATTTTAAAAGAGCAAAAGAATTATATGTAATTGTTTTAAAAAAAGATCCTAATAATGGAAGTGCTCTCCTAAATTATGGTAACCTTGAATTTACACTTAATAATAACATTGAAGCTTTGGAATTATTAAAAAAAGCTCTTAAAATAAATAATAAACTAATACCAGTTCATCTTAATTTAGCAATTACGTACCAGAGTTTGGGAAATTTCAAAAAAGCCAAGGAACATCTAGAAATAATAAATACTTTAAAACCAGAATTTACCCGTTCTGATAAAATGATTAGTGTGCTGACAAATTATAATAATGAAAAAGATCATCTAAATAAGATGTTGCAAAAATTAGAAAATTTAAAATTAGATAATCAGGAAAAAATTTATTTGTATTTTGGAATAGGAAAAGCTTATGAAGATCTTGGGAACTTTAGTAATGCTTACAAATACATAAAATTAGGAAATAAACTAAAAAGAGAAAGCTTAAACTATACAATTAAAAAAGATCATACTCTTATTAAAGCTATTAAGAAGAAATTTGAGGAATATAGACCAAAAAAAAATAATCTTGGAGATAATAAATTAAAACCAATCTTTATTCTTGGGATGCCCAGGTCAGGAACAACATTAATAGAACAAATTATCTCATCACATAAAAAGGTTAAAGGTTTAGGTGAAATTAATTTTTTTAATAGAATTTCAGAAAATGAACTTTATAAACATAATTTTAGTCACATTTATATAAAAAAAAAATATAGTAATCTAATATCAAATTTTAAAATTGATGAAGAAAAATATGTTGATAAAACACTTCTGAATTTTCTTTGGATAGGTTTTATTAAATTATCCTTTCCAGAAGCTAAAGTAATCAATTGTTTTAGAAACCCCCATGACAACTGTTTTTCAATTTACAAGAATCTTTTTGATTATGAAGGTGCATGGTGCTACGATGAAAATGAACTTGTTGATTTTTATAAAATCTATGAGGATATGATAGGTTATTGGCAAAATAAGTTGCCTAAATTCATTTATAATGTTGAATATGAAAAAATTGTTAATAAAACAGAAGATGAGATAAAAAAACTCATAAGTTATTGTGATCTTGAATGGGATAAAAATTGTCTTGAATTTTATAATAATAAAACAACAATAAAGACTCTTAGTGTAAATCAGGCTAGAAAAAAAATTTATTCTTCATCCATAAATTCATTTGAAAAATTTAAAGAAATATCTGGAAATCTATTTACAAATTTATAAGTACAAAAAAAAACGGCCCCAAAAGGGGCCGTTAAATTTAAATTTTAATTACTAAATTAGAATGCAAGTAATAAACTTATTTCAGTGTGTTCAACAGCTTTAGCAGTTGAAACACCACCTTTGTTATCTGTTTCAGCAGTTAACATTCTTAATGAAGCTGAACCCATAGTATAAGAAATTCCAATACCACTAGTTTCTTCAGTTACGTTTGCTGTACCTGCAGTTTTATCAAACTCGTTGTCCATTTGGTTAACAGAAATCGATAGATTATCGTTAATTGCAAATGAAGCACCGTAGATTTCAACATTGTTAGATGTTTCAGCAGCTGTACCACCATTACCTTCTGACATTTGGTAACCTAAAGTTAGACCACCAACTGCATAAGTAACGAATCCAGTTGCGTAAGTTTCATCATCTAAAGTAGCGATTTGGTTTTCTTCTTTACCAGCACCGATACCAACATTCATTCCATCCATTGGACTTCCAGTTAGTGCCCAGTTGTAACCACTTTGAGTAGTATCAGCACCAGTGTTTCCACCGTCTCCTGATCCACCTTTAGAAGATGTTGCTGAGTCTGAATGACCTGGATCTAATTCAACTGATAAAGTGTAACCAGCAAAAGTATTTTTGTAACCTAATACGTTTGATCCACCAGCTGCTCTTAAACCATTTGAAGCACCTGTGTAAGTCCAGATTTCTTCGTAAGCGTATGGCATTTTATCATCGATAGTACTAACACCAAATTCACCAACACCTTGGTCAAAACCAACTGTTCCCATATCACCCATGTCTAACATTAGTGAAGAAGAAGCAAATGTTTCTGATGTGTTTGAACTTGCTTGTCCACCATCACCGATAACAGCAGTATAAGTAGCAGTCATACCATTCATATCCCCTGAACCAGAGAAAGTAAGTGCATTTCCACCACCAAATTTGTTACCGTTAACACCATCTTTTGTTCCGGCGTAAGTAACTTCAGTCTTACCAGATACTGTTACTTCAACAGCATTAGCTGAAAAAGCTACAAGTGATCCAGCTAAAGCTGAAAGACCTACTTTTTTTAAGT
>CACAKN010000010.1 GCA_902533075.1 uncultured Pelagibacteraceae bacterium | reverse complement strand
CAGCTAGAGTCATTGCCTCTATTTGATCATGTGTTACATAAATAATATTTGATTTCAATTTTTTGTGTAATTTAGAAATTTCAACTCTCATTTCAGATCTCAAAGCTGCATCCAGATTAGATAATGGTTCATCAAATAAGAATACTTTTGGATTTCGTGTGATTGCTCTTCCAATTGCAACTCTTTGTCTTTGTCCACCCGAAAGTTGTTTAGGTTTTCTTTCAAGTAAATCTTCGATTTGAAGTATAGCTGCAGCGTTATTAACTTTTTGATTAATTTCATTTTTTGGAATTTTTTCCATTTTTAAACCAAAGGACATATTTTCAAAAACATTCATGTGTGGATATAAAGCATATGATTGAAATACCATTGCAATTTCTCTTTTGGAAGGAAGTAGATTATTTATTAATTTTTGATCTAAAAAAATTTCTCCCTGATCAATACTTTCTAATCCTGAAACCATTCTTAATAGAGTTGATTTTCCACAACCAGAGGGACCTACTAAAACAATAAATTCTCCATCTTCTATATCTATATTAAAATTATTGATTACTTTATTATCAGCAAAAGATTTTTCTAGATTTTTAATATTAATTTTTGACATTTATAAAATTTAAATTGATTTTAAATGATTCTAATATGTTGTTAAAAATTATTACACTGTTAAATTTATAGCAATAATAAATTGAGATACAGAGAGACATTTAGAGTAATTTAAATAGAAAGAGGGGAAAAAAATGTTAAAAAAGATAATAATCAATATATCTGTTTTATTATTTTTAGTGGCAAATAATAGTTTTGCAGATATTAAATTTTGGACAACAGAGGTCCAACCAGCAAGAATGGCAAAACAAGAGGAAATGGCTAAAGCTTTTGAAACCAAAACTGGTATTAAAGTTGAAGTCATACCAATTGAAGAAAAAAGATCTTGGAACAAGAGCTACTGCAGCAGCAGCAGCAGGAAATCTTCCAGATGTGATTTATCATACGCTACAATATGTTTTACCATGGGCTGAAGCAGGTATATTAGATGTTGATGCAAATAACGCAGTAGTTAAGTCGTTAGGCAAAAAAACTTTTGCACCAGGTGCATTAAATATGGCTAAAAAGGGTGGAAAAATTGCAGCTGTTCCAGTTGATGGCTGGACTCAAATGGTCGTTTATAGAAAAGACCTTTTCGCAGCAGCTGGTTTAGAGCCACCAACTTCTTATGCAAACATAGTTAAAGCTGTAAATGCATTGTCAAGTAACGACATGTTTGGCTTTGTAGCTGCTACAAAAACAGATGAAAACTTTATGAGCCAAGTACTTGAACATGTGCTTTTAGCTAATGGAGTTAATTTTGTTAAAAAAGGTGGAACTAAAAAGCAAGGGAAAGCTTTAAAGAATTCTTTAGAATTTTATAAAGTAATTGCTAAAGCAAGTCCTCCAGGAGAATTATTCTGGAAACAATCAAGAGCTTTGTACTTTGCTGGAAAAACACCAATGATTATTTGGTCGCCATTTATTATGGATGAGTTAGCGGGCTTAAGAGACTCTGCTCCTCCAACAATAAATAGTGATCCAACATCACCAGAGTTAGCTTCTAAAACTGGTTTCATTACTAATTTTAGTGGACCTAACAATAAAAAAGGTGCTGCATGGGCTGATGTGAGATACTTTGGTATTACTGCTGATGCAGATACTGATGAAGCTAAAAAATTCATAGAGTACTCTATGAGTGAGGGTTATACAGCAACATTAGGAATTGCTCCTGAAGGAAAATTTCCAGTAAGAAGAGGAAACAAGAGTGATCCTAATGCTTACACAAAAGCTTGGAGTAAATTACCAGTTGGTGTTGATAGAAAAGCTCCTTTAACTGACCTTTATTCTGCAGATGTTATTGATAACATCGTTGCAGGTTTAGATACTGCAAACAGATGGGGTGTTAAAGAAGGTGAACTTTCTAGAGCATCAAAAATCATTAATTCTCAATTCTTAAATAGAATTACTAGAGAATATATTGATGATCAAATCTCAGTTGATGAAGCGGTTAAGAAAATTAACGCTGAATTAGCTAAGTTTTAAATAATAAATTTATAAAGAGCGGATAAAAAAATATTATCCGCTTTTTATTATGAGTGACTCATTATCAAAATTAGAAAAAAGAACTGCTTACACTTTAGTTTTACCAGCAGTATTATTAGTTTTTACCATTGTTTTATTTCCTATATTTGCAAATGTTTGGATCAGTTTTAAAGACATTGAATTAAAAGATATTAGAATTCCTGAACCGAGAGCAAAGAAAATTGTTAATTCAATTTCAGAAAATCAATCAGAATTCAAAATTATTTACAAATTAAGAAATAGTTCTTTAATTCAAGAAATAAGAAATGTTAAGTTCCAAGATAAATTTCCAAAAGATATTTCGCCAGTAAATCTAGATCCAAGATGTAATTTTCAATCAAAAAAGGTTATTTGTAATTTTGGAAATTGGGAGGCAAAATATAGAGAAAATTTTGAAATAATCATAAAGAATAATAATAATGAAATGATTGATAAAAAAATAATTAAATCTCAAAAACCAATTTTAAGTGGGAAAGCAAATAACCCACTATTGACTACAAATTTTACTTTAGAAAATTTTAAAAAAGTTTTTTATGAAAATAATTTTATTGAATTGTTTTTAACTACATTTTACTTCACTTTTTTTGGCACTGTGGGTGCAATTATCTTTGGGATACTAGCAGCACAATTAGTTAATCAGAATATTCAAGGTCGAACTTATATGCGTGGAATTTTACTTTTTCCATATGTAGGTCCAGTTGTTGCTTTAGCATATACTTGGACATTATTATTAGATCCAAATAGTGGAACTTTGAATGCATTACTGGTTAATTTTAACATCATAGAAACGCCAATAAATTTATTGGGTCAAAAATACTTAAAAATGAGCATTTTAGGTTTTGAATTTAAATTAAGGCTAGCTTTAACTACAGTTATATTTTTTGAAATTTGGCGTTATTTTCCACTCGCTTTTCTTTTTATTTTAGCAAGATTACAAGCAATTCCACAAACTTTGTATGAAGCAGCGGATGTGGATGGAGCAAGTCCTATCCAAAAATTTATTCATATAACTTTGCCTCAAATTACAGCAATAATTTCAATTTTATTCATGATCAGGTTTATTTGGAACTTTAATAAATTTGAAGATATCTTTTTATTAACGGGTGGTGCATCAGGAACAAGAACTTTACCTATTAATGTTTATCAACAAGGTTTTGCAGTATCAGATATTGGGATGGGCTCTGCTGTTTCAATAGTCATTGTAATGTTACTTTTAAGCTTCATGATTATTTATTTTAGATTAATTGGGAAGAAGGTCAATGAAGTATAAATCACTATCTATATTTTTAATCATTTCGTCTTTTTTTCTGACATGTATTCTGTCAATTTGGAAGATCATATCTACGTTGCAGGGGTTAAGTTTTACTAATTTAAATATCACACCAGTTTTCTTAATGGGTATTCTTTTATCTTTATCGTTTGTTTTAATCGGCAATAAGATTAATCACATATTAAAAATTTTCTTATTGTCATTTTTATTTTCAATCTTATATTTTTACTTAAATGAGTCATCTCCATATTGGTATATTGTTGGAGTTTTCTTAATAACCTTATTTTTTACGAACAAACTAAAGAAGTATAGTATTCAATCTTTACAGGAAGATTTTATATCTGAAAAAATTATTTTTGATTTCATTACTTTATTTGGTATTGTTTTCTTTGCATTTGTAATTTTATTTCCATTTTACATTATGTTGGTTACAAGTTTTAAAACTCAGATTGCTTTATTAGTTAATCCTTTAGATTTTAGCTTAGATTTTTCTAAAAGCTTAACTGAATTATTTAAATCTTATTTTGTAATCTTTGAAACTTATAATTTTGGAAGATATATTCTAATTAGCTCTGCTGTTTCAATCGGAACTGTTATTGTAACACTATTATTTGCAATACCTGCAGCCTATGCAGTTGCTCGATTAAATTTCTTCGGTAAAAATTTTTTGTCAACTTCGATTCTAATTATCTATATGTTTCCGGCTATAGTTTTAGTTATCCCACTATATACTGTGTTTAGTCAACTTGGATTAAGAAATTCAATTTTTGGTCTTTTGATCGTTTATACAGCAACTACTTTACCAGTCGCTATTTATATGTTGCAAGGATATTTCAAAAGTATTCCTAAAGAAATTGAAGATGCAGGTATTATGGATGGTCAGAATTGGTTTGGAATAATTTTAAAGATTATAATTCCTTTAAGTTTACCAGCTATTGCCTCCGTTGCTTTATATGTCTTTATGATAGCATGGAATGAATTCCTTTTTTCTTTGATGTTTTTAGATAGTCCTAAATCCTTCACATTATCAAGAGCTATTCAGTACTTAAGTGGGGATGCGGAAACTCCACGCCAATATTTGATGGCTGGATCAGTAATAGTTACTTTACCAGTTCTATTTATATTTATTTATTTTGAAAAATACTTGGTTAGTGGTTTGACTGCTGGAAGTGTAAAAGAGTAAAAAATTTTTATCGAGTAAGAAGCAAAGTTTTTTTATCTTTTTTTCTTTTTACTTCATTTTTTTTATCACAATATAACTTAAAAGCACAAGCTGTTGATACACCACTAATTAGTATAAATTTTAATATCTTTAATTTAATGAGTGTTTTAATCATGATTAAATATCAAACTTTTCTAATAAGAAGTGAATTACTAAATTGTAGAGAAATACAAAGCAAGAAATATAGAATAGAAAAATTACTCCTTTAGAATTAAAGATGTATCCAGTTGAGGTTAAAAGCGCAATAAATAAGCTAATTGATAAAGCGAGCTTTGATTGTGCTTTTTTTTTTAAGTGAGATTTAAAAATATTTTTTTTCATTAATCATAAGCTAATTAAACCAACACAAATGCTAAACAAATCATTTGAACAAAATTAATAATAACAGATATAAAATGTGAGTATTTAAATTTTTTATCCTGCTTCTCATCTCTGTATTTGTTAATTAATGGCATTAATAAATAGTTTGAAATAGCAAATAAAACTGTAATTGCTAATATTAAATAAAAATCAACTCCTATCTTACTCAACAATATAAATGTTATGAGAACAATAAAACTTATCACTAAATTAACATTATAATAAAACGGGAATATTCTTCTTATAAACTTTCGAGCATTATTCTCATCTAATGTTGTAAAGACAACAGGAGCTATTACAAACGAGAAGAATAGCATTATTCCTAAAATCATTGATGTCAGATAAACGCTAATTTGTTCAATCATAATTTATTTTTCTATAGAATTTTCTTCTTTCATTAATATCGGTCTACCATCATGAGCTGTATTTAAAGGTATAATTTTCCCTTTATATTTTGCACATAAAGTTGGAGCACTTCTAACTTCTTCTCCTAATCTAACCTCTAGTTCAACAATTACTAATTTTGCATCATCTAACTCTTTTAGTATTTTCATATTTCTTTCCTATTTTTAAAATTTAAAATATATTTAAAGCACTACTTCAAAGCCCTCAAAGTTTGGTGCTCCAAGATATAAATTTTTATGTTGCCCAGCATTTTTATGAGCTAATTTAAATGCCTCTGATTTAGTCCAGTTAATAAAATCCTCTTTAGAATTCCATATACTATGAGAAGCGTATAGTGAAAATTCATTATTTTTTTCACCCTTTACCAAATGAAATTCTTTAAAACCATTAACACCCTCAAGATGCGTATCTCTTTCTCTCCAAACTTTTTCAAATTCAGCCTCTTTACCCGGTACAATTTTAAATCTATTCATTGCGATGAACATGAATTTATCTTAATACATCTTATAAAAATAATTGTTAACAGTTTGTCGCAGTAAATTTATCAATATTTCACGTAATTAAGAGTATTCAATAACTAAAAAAAAAAGATTTAACAACTATATATATTATATGGAAAACATAACAAGACATCATAAGCCACAAAATTTAAGTGATCGTGTAGCGTTAAAATTTACTAAATTTTTAAGATTACTTGCTGATACCTTTTTTAAAAAAAAGTATGGACACAGAGCAGTTGTTTTAGAAACTGTTGCAGCAGTCCCTGGAATGGTTGCGGGCATGTTACTACATTTAAAATCATTAAGAAAAATGCAGGATGATAGAGGTTGGATTAAAATTCTTTTAGACGAAGCTGAAAATGAAAGAATGCACTTAATGACTTTTATTCAAATTGCAAAACCTACCTTTATTGAAAGAATAATTATTATGATGGCGCAATTTATATTTATTCTGATGTATTTAATTATTTATCTATTATCACAAAGAACAGCTCATAGAATTGTTGGATATTTTGAAGAGGAAGCAGTTATAAGTTACACAGAATATTTAAAAGAAATAGAAGAAGGTAAAATTGAAAATATTAAAGCTCCAGAGATCGCAATAAATTATTGGAATTTACCACTTAATTCTAAGTTAAAAGATGTTGTTAAAGTTATCAGAGATGATGAAGCAGGTCATAGAGATGTGAACCATAGCTTTGCAAACATTTTGAATATAAAGAAAAATCCTAGGGTAATTAAAGAGCAGGAAATTAAAGAAAAAGAAAAAATTTAAGTTTTTAAAAAAAGCTTTAATAAAATAAGTAAAATTTTTATAAATTATTCACGAATAAATAAGTGGTAAATTTCAAACTTATAATGTTCGTCAAATTGTTTATTTTTTAGATATATTTGTGAAAATTCATGATCTCTAGTTATTAAAACTTTTATATCGCAGTATTTGTTTTTTTCTCCTTTCAAAATTTTTCTTGGATAATAATCTTTTAAATATGGATGTTTTATAAACCAACCACCCCAATTACACAATCTATGTACTTCACCATTTAATTTATTTGTATAAAAATTGTAATCATCTGAAAATATATTTGAGTAGGTTAATTTTTTTTTATTTAAAATTGGAACAATCTTATTATTTATTTCTTTATTCAATCTATAACTCTCATTTACATATTTAACGTGATAGTCTGAAAGATAAATAATGTGTCCAATTAAAAAAATAAAAGTAAATATTATTACTAATTTATTTTTAATTATCTCTCTGAAATTCAATAATATTATTATATATATTATAAATAGTGACGGGTAATAAGCAGCATGATATCCAGGTAATATTATTAAAAGATAAATAAGAAAAATTACAAGTGAGAACAGGATAATACTTTTTCTAGTGATAGAATATGCAAGTATTAAACAAAAAATAAAAGGATAAACTATTCTTAAAACACCTTTAATATGATTTAATGTTATTGAAACAATGTGATCAATCTTTTCATTAACCAAATTAAAATTTAAATAATGATCAGATTGATAAACAGATTTTAAATCTCTCCAATCACCTAATTTATCACCATGTAAATAATAGTATAGCTTTCCAGTAGTTAAAGATTGAGAAAATGCATCAATAAAAAATAAATGAAAGTATGAAATAAAAAAAGGTGTTATTAAAGCAGTTATAATAATCAAATATTTTTTATAATTTAATAAAATTTTTTTACTACAAGAAATAATTTCATAATAAAAAAATAGTAGAAAAAGAAAAAAGAGAATTATTGGACCTTGATGTCTAAAAATTATTGATAAACCAACTAAAAGGGCTCCTATAAAATAAACAAGAAATTTATTTTTAAAATAGTATCCAATTATAAAAAGGATAATTCCATTATATAAAAGTAATATAAAGATACTATCAGAGTGAACAAATCCAATAGTTAAAATTATAATGAAATGAAAAATTAAAAAGTAACAATAAAGATAAAATTGTTCTGTTTTATCTAATTTCTCTTTTACAAAATCTGTAATTAAATAGATGAAAAAACTACTTTGAATACCCAAGTAGATAATAATAAACGACAGTGTAGTTAAAGAATTTGAAATTAATAATGTATAATAAGCAAATCCAGGAGGATAATAATCATTAACAAATTTCAATTTTCCATCGAGAGAAGTTATTTTGAAAATATGAAGTATATCATTTGTTTCAGGATAGCCTTCAACTAGTAAAATAGAGCCATAAAAAATAAAATTTATCGAAATAAGAGATATAATAAATAACTTTTTTGAATTAATTTTATCAAGTAATTTCATTTAATAATTTTATATTTTAATTATTATAAACATGTAATAAATACATTATTTACAAATAAGAATAACAGCAATATTAAAAAATTATATAATGCAAAAAAAAGTTTGCCCAATTTGTGAATCTGATAAAAATTCAAAATTAGTATATGATAAAAAATTACCAGAAGATTTAGAAAATCCTAATTTTGCTGGTCGAAAAGATCCTGATGGTTATCATTACCAAATGCTAAGATGTGAGAATTGCACTTTACTTTATGCTTCAGAAATATACGACGAAGAATATTCTAATCAATTATATAATGAAAGTTCATTTGACTATTCTTCAGAACTTGAGGGTTTAACAAAATCTTATTCAAAGACATTAAAAGAGGGGATTAAATTTTTAGAAAATTCAAAAGAAAATTTCTTGGAAATAGGATGTGGTAATGGTTTTATGTTACAAGAGGCATTAAGATTAGGATTTAAAAACGTTAAAGGTATTGAACCATCTAAAGATGCGATATCTTTTGCAGATAATGAAATTAAAAATTTTATTCAACATGGAATTTTTGATGAAAACCAAATTGAAAATGAAAAATATGACTTAGTTTTTATTGCAATGATTATTGAACATGTTGTTGACTCTAATAAATTCTTAGAGAGTATTTACAAAGTTCTTAAACCAGGTGGAATCGTTATTTGTGTTTGTCATAATGAGAGGCATTTTTTGGCTAAAATTTTTAAAGAAAAACATCCCATTATAAACGATGAACATGTTGCCGTATTTAATGAGAAGGCTTTAAACCTTATCTTTAAAAAAAATAAATTTTTAGATGTAAAAGTGAGAAATTTAAAAAATTATTATTCCTTAAGTTATTGGTTAAAAATGATGCCAATTCCAATTATTATTAAAAATCTGCTTAATAAAACAATTATGTTAATTTTTAAAAAATTAATAATAGGTTTTAAAGCTGGCAATCAGTATCTAATTGCAAAAAAAAATTAAGTGAAAATTAAAAAATTCTTAAATTTTAATTATTCAAATTATAAAAAAAGTAATTGTCATATTTTTTTTCCTAAAAATAATCAAGATATCTTTAAAATTATTGATTTTGCAAAAAAACATAAAAAAAAAATATTACCAATAGGCTCTGGTCTGAGTTGGTACGATACGATATTTAATTCTAATAATATTATTATTGATTTGAATAATTATAAAAAAAAATTTATTTTTGACAAAGATAAAGGGGAGCTTTTAATTTCAAGTCAATTCAGAATTAAAGATATAATACATAAACTAAATAAATATGGATGGTCCTTGTATTCAATTCCGGGTGGTGGTGAAGTAACAATTGGTGGATGTATAGGTAATGATGTTCATGGGAAAGATAGTTTTAAACATGGTAATTTTTCACAAAATATTATTGAACTAGAATTAGTTTTACCAAATAAAAAAATTATAAAATGTTCAGAAAAAAAGAATAACAAAATTTTTAGATCAGTTTGTGGTGGATTGGGTCTTATTGGAATTGTTACTGAAGTAAAGTTTAAATTAAAACCAATAGCAAAGTTTTATCATTCAGTTACAATTCCATGTAACAATTACAAAGCGCTTATTCAAAATCTTTATAAAGACATTGATAAATATGATTATATAAATGGGTGGGTAGATATATACGGAAGAAATCAAAATCTTGGAAAAAGTGTCATTTTTAAATCTAAAAAAATTTATAAAGAAAATTTAAAAAGCGATAATATTAATACTTCCAACTTTTTTAATGTAATTCAAAAATATATTTTTGGTTTGTGTGTTAAGAATAATCTAACAAAGTATATTAATTATTTTATATTTTTATTATTTAAATCAAAAAAAGAAAATATTAATACTTATAAAGACATATCTTTTCCATTATCTTCTTACGGTGTTGATATAAAAGAAATAATAAATCCATACTCTTTTTTTGAAGTACAGGTCTTAATCAAAAAAGAAAATATTAAAAAAGATTTAAAAAATTTCATTTTATACTGCCAAAAATTAAATTTATTAGGTTTCGTTATTGGAATAAAGATGCATAAAAAAAATAAGAATTATATTTCATTTTCTGATGATGGAATAAGTATGAATATAAATCAAATTTTTAATGCTGGGACTGATTACTCAAATGAACTTAATAAGATAAGAAAATTACACGATTATGTGATTAAAAAAAATCATAAGATTTATATTTGCAAAGATGTTTTGCTAGATAAAATTAAGATTAAAAAAAATTACCGAAAATATAAAAATTTTTTAGGTGTTAAAAAAAAATATGACAAAGATAATTTGTTATTTTCAGATTTTCTTAAAAGAGTTTCTTAACTAAGTTTATTTTAAGTGAGGGAATGTCTTTATTAAAAAAGCACCAAAAGTTTTTTTTTGGCAAAATATATTTATTTTCTTTTTAAAAAGATTTTTTATTATAATTTTTGATATTTTAGTTACATTTTCACCTTTCATATATACCTTGTGTTTAATGTATTTATTTTTTTTTGTAAAATTTGTTTTAGTAGGGCCTGGAAAAATATTTTTTGAAAATATATTGTATCTTACTAATTCCTGGTGAATTGATTCTATCAAAATTTGCATACATGATTTACTTACAGAATAACTGGCAGATTTTTTTAAACCAACTATTCCTGCTCCAGATGAAATATTAATTATGTGACCGTATTGGTTTTTTTTCATAAATGGTAAAAGGGATTTTATAATTAATAAATGAGAGTAAAAATTAACATCCATATCATTCTTAAATTCTTTGATTTTAATTTCATCTACATATCCAAATACCCCTTGCGCAGCATTACAAATTATTAAATCAATTCTTTTCTTAGAGTCAGTAATAATCTTTTTAATTTTATTTTTTAATAGTCTGTGATTAGAGAGATTAACATTATAGGTTTTTACATTTTTACTTTTTATTTCTGATTTTCTATTGATTAGAAAAAAATTATTTTTTTTATCTTTTTTAAGTTCATTAAATATTTCTTTACCTAAGCCCGATGAAGTTCCAGTTATCAATATATTCATATTGTTTTTTTATTAATAAATAATTTTAATTTCATAGCTATTTTTTTTTAAATATTATATTTAATATTATATTAAACAATTTAAAGTAACTACTTTGAAATATCCGATTCTTATAACTGGTGCTGCTGGATTTGTGGGGTCAAATTTAGTACGTTATTTTGTATCTCAAGGGATCAAAATTCATATCATCATCAAAAAAAATTCAAATCTTTGGCGAATAAAAGATTTGATGAGTAAAACTCATGTTCATTATTCTGATTTAAACAACAAAACGAATATAAAAAAAATAATCAAAAAAATTAAACCAAAAACTATTTTTCATTTAGCAACTAACGGTGCTTATTCTGATCAAAATAATCTAATTAAAATAAAAGAGTCAATTTTTGACTCAACATTTAATCTTATAAATGAATGTAAAAAATATAAGTTCAACATATTTATTAACACTGGTTCTAGTTCAGAGTATGGTTTTAAGAATAAGAAAATGAGAGAAAGTGATGTTCTCGTTCCCAATAGTTATTATTCTGCATTTAAAAGTTCGGTATCTTTATATTGTCAATTTGAAAGTATAAATTCTAATATTCAAATAGTTACAGTTAGACCTTTTCATGTTTATGGACCGTTTGAGAGACCTGATAGATTAATTCCTGTTTTAATAAAAAAAATGTTATCTAATAAAAGTATAAGTCTCGTTTCTCCAAAAATATCTAGAGATTTGATCTATATTGATGATTTAATTAGATTTTATATAAAAATTGCAAATAAAAAAAATTTAATAGGAGAAATATTGAATTTAGGAAGTGGAAAAAGATATACAGTAAAAGATATTTATAATTCTTTAAAAAAATTAACAGGTTATAAAAAAATAAATTTGTGGAACACCATGAAGAATAGAACATGGGATCAGACTATATGGTATGCAGACATGTCTTATGTTAAAAGAAAAATAAATTGGATGCCAAAGGTAAATTTGAGTAATGGCTTAGCTAAAACTCTTAATTGGCATAAAGATTTTTATAATGAAAAAAAAAAATAAATTATTAGATAAGATTAATTTTATTTCAAAAGATCTTAAAAAAAAAATTTTAGATATTTCATTTAAAAAAAAAGCTCATCACATTGGATCATGTTTGTCATGTATAGACTTACTATGTGCTTTATATTTTGGATTTATGAAAATAGATAAAAAAAGAATATATAAAAATGATAAATTTATAATGAGCAAAGGTCATGCAGCTCTATCGTATTATCTAGTTTTAATGAAACATAAATTTTTTTCAGAAAAATTTCTTATGAATGAATATTTAACTGACAATGGAAAGTTAGGTGGCCATCCTGATATGAATATGAAATTAGGTATTGATTTTTCATCAGGATCTTTAGGTAATGGAATTTCAGTAGCAGCTGGTATGGCTTATGCTTTTAAGGAAGATAAAAAAAATAATAAAGTTTTTGCATTAATAGGTGACGGGGAATGTAATGAAGGAATTGTATGGGAAACAGCATTATTTGCTGGTCATCATAAATTAGATAATTTGTTTGTAATTATAGATTACAATAAATTACAAGGTTTTGGTTCAACAGATAAAATTTTAAATTTAGAACCTCTTAAGTCAAAATTTGAGAGTTTTAATTGGAATGTTATTCAAACTGATGGTCACGATATATCTAAAATTTTAAGATCTTTAACACAACTCAACAATAAAAAAAACCGACCCAATTTACTTATAGCAAACACAACTAAAGGAAAAGGTGTTAAATTTATGGAAAATAAATTTGAGTCTCATTATGAAGTTTTAAATGAGAATAAATACAACTTATCAATTAAAAGTTTAAATTAAAATTTTATGCGTTTTGTTTTTGTTAATGAATTAATAAATTATTCTAAGAAAAATAAAAATATATATTTGATAACCTCTGATTTAGGGTACAGAGCCTTTGAAAAATTTGCCAAGTTATTTCCAAAAAGATTTATTAATGTAGGAGTTTCTGAGAATAATATGATTGGTATTGCAGCAGGTATGGCAGCCAGTGGAAAAAAAATTTTCGTATATTCTATATTGCCTTTTGTAGTTTTTAGATCATTAGAACAAATTAGAAATAATATCGTTCATAACAATTTAGATGTTAATATTATTGGTGCTGGAGGTGGTTTCAGTTATAATGTTCAAGGAATCTCACATAATACATCTGAAGATATTTCAGTTTTAAGATCGTTACCAAATTTATCTATCCATAATCCAGGATCAAGATTAGAGGCAGAGTTTGTTTTGAAATCTATGTTTAAAAATAACAAACCATGTTTTGTGAGACTAGGAAAAGCTCCAGAAATTGATTTTTATAAAAAGAAAATTAATGATGTTAAAGACTTAATTATAACTAAAGGAAACGATCTAACTATATTTACTACAGGAAATATTTTGGAAAATGTTTACAAAGCGGTTGAAAATCTTGAAAAAGATAAAGGTTATAAGATTAAATTAATAAGTCTTCCAACTTTAAAACCTGTGAAAGAAAAATTTATAATAAAAAGTATAAGCACTTCAAAAGTTCTTTCGATAGAAGAGAATATTAATATAGGCGGGCTTGGATCAATTATAGCTAGTTCTTTATTTAAGTATAAGAAAAATAAAAGAATTCATTTTCAATCTCTTTCTTTAGAGGATATTATTCATAATAAAATAGGATCGCAAAATTACTTAAGAAAGATAAACAAACTAAATATTGAAAATATTAAAAAGATTATAATAAAATTTTTACGTGAAAAATATTAAAGAATTAACATTATCGGCTGTCATTGCTTGTTACAAAGATGAAGAGGCAATTCCAATAATGCACAAAAGATTGACTGAAGTATTCAAAAAAATTGGATGTGGCTATGAAATAATATTTGTTAATGATGGAAGTCCAGACGATTCAGAAAAAATTTTAGAGGAAATTTGTTCAAATGACAAAAATACTACTGCAATATTTCACTCAAGAAATTTTAACTCTCAAAATGCTTTTACATCAGGTATGAAACAAGCAATAGGTGACGCAGTTATTTTATTAGATGGTGATCTTCAAGATCCTCCTGAATTGATAGAAGAATTTTCTAAAAAATGGATTGACGGATATGATGTTGTTTATGGCTCTAGGGTTGATCGAGAAGCATCTGTATTAATGAATTTTGCTTATAAAACATTCTATAGATTATTTAATAAATTTTCATATTTAGAAATCCCTTTAGATGCTGGTGATTTTTCTTTGATGGATAGGAGAGTGGTTGATGAAATAAATAATACATCTGAAACAGATCGTTTTATTAGAGGATTAAGAGCCTGGGTTGGTTTTAAACAAATAGGTGTTCCTTACAAACGAGCTGAAAGACAATTCGGGAAATCTACAAATAATTTTTTAAAAAATTTAAACTGGGCCAAGAAAGGGATTTTTTCTTTTTCATATTTTCCTTTAGAATTTTTATCCTTATTTTCATATTTCATTGTTTTTCTCTCGGCAATAGCTTTGGTACTTTATGTTGTTTTTTATTTTATATATCCAGGTTCCCCGAAAGGAATCACAACTTTAATAGTTCTTATATTATTTATTGGTGGTATTCAGCTTTTGTCCATGAGTATTATATCTGAGTATATTGGAAAAATACTTGAGGAAACTAAAAAAAGACCTTTGTATATTGTAAAAAAAATTTTAAATGACAAAAATAAAAAGGGTTAAAATTTTACTTACAAGCCTTGATGAAATATAAATATTAGCATAAATACTCATGAAATTTATTAATGCCCTCGTGGTGAAATTGGTAGACACAAAGGACTTAAAATCCTTGCCGCTTGCGGAGTGCCAGTTCGAGTCTGGCCGAGGGCACCAATAGAATATGTTTAATAAAAATATAAATAAGATAAATGCAGCCAATAGTAAATTTTCTATTTTTAAAATAGATAATTTTTTAGATGAAAAATTATATCAAGAACTAAAAGATAATTTTCCTAATATAGATACTAAGATTCTTCAATTAAATGACAATTTTGGAAAAAAAGCTTTTAAAAAGGATAAATTAATAAATTTAGAGGATAAACAAAGAATTGTTATTCAAAAATTTGATGATTTGGTACATTCGAATGAATTTTTTAACTTTTTTGTAAAAAAATTCTTTTTTAAAAATGTTTCAAATCAAAATAATTTTTTAAGAAAATTAAGATACCTAAGATTTCCAATTAAAAATAAAGATGATCGATCTTTTTTTGATTTTTTATTTTCAAAATTGAAAGTAACTTATGATTTTAGTTTTATAAAGAATAATGGTGGAATTGATCCCCATGTTGATGCCTTGTCAAAGTATATGTCTTTAATGTTATATTTTCCAGATAGTCAAAAAGAGGAAAATTATGGTACAACTTTTTGGTCATCTAATGTCCCAAATTATACAAATACTCATATTGAAAATCATCAGGAAATCAAAAATTTCAAATCAGAAAGCAAAATCTTATACAAGACACCTTTTAATCAAAACTCATTATATATTTTTTTAAGAAATGATTATTCATGGCATTCTGTGGAACCAATAGATATTTCAGACGATTATATTAGAAAATCAATAAATATTAACTTTATTTATAAAAATTAAGATAAATGCAGCCAATAATAATTTCAGACAAAAATAAAAAATCTTCAAAAATTAAATCACTATTGTTAAAAAAATTTAATAAATCTAAAGTTATTATACCTAATACTATCATTGTAATTGGTGGCGATGGTTTCATGCTTCAAACATTAAAAAAAAATAAGAAATCTAAAAAATTATTTTATGGTATCAACTCAGGTAATTATGGATTTTTAATGAATAAATTTTCTTCAAAAACAATAATTAAAGATCTATCAAAATCAAACATGATTACTATATCCCCGTTAGAGATGATCGTAAGGAACAATAAAAATAAAATTAAAAAATATTTGGCAATTAACGAAGTTTCGATATTAAGACAAAGTAGGCAAGCAGCCTCATTGTCTATTACGTATGGATCAAAAAAATTGATAAAAGAATTAGTTTCTGATGGTGTTTTGGTTTCTACTCCTGCTGGAAGCACAGCATATAATCTTTCAGTTCATGGACCAATATTAAGTTTGAATTCAAAAAAATTATCTATTTCACCTATCAGCCCTTTTAGGCCTCGTAGATGGCGTGGAAAAATTGTTAGTGATAAATCAAAAATAAATATTAAGAATCTAAATCCAAAAAAAAGACCAATAAGTGCGGTTGCAGATAATATTGAAGTAAGAAATGCAAAAACCATTATTGTTAAAACAAATGCAAAAATTAGATTTAATCTTTTATACGATAAGAATAAAAGTCTTCAAAAAAAAATAAAAATTGAACAGTTACGTAAAGAAACTTCTTGATGGTGCCCCCGCACGGATTCGAACCGCGGACCTATTGATTACAAATCAATTGCTCTACCAACTGAGCTACAAGGGCATGCGCAATAATTATTAACAATTTGTCAATTAATCAACTCTTTTTTTTTAGATAACTTAAATGATGAAATACAATTGATGCACTATTAGATATGTTTAAGCTTTCTACTTTCTTACTTATATCTATTTTAACTAAAAAATCAGCATATTTGGAAGTATGATGATGCATACCAAACCCCTCAGATCCAAATACTAGAATATTATTACCTTTCCATTCTACATCAGTAAAATTCTTTTTCCCTTTTCCATCAAAACCATAGACCCAAAAATTTTTATCCTTTAAGTTTTTCAGAGTTGAATTTATATTTGATACTTCAAATATTTTAATATATTCAATTGCTCCACTAGCAGCTTTATACATAAGCTTACTTTCACTTGGAAAGTTTCTTTCTTTAATTAAAATCCCATCAACATTAAATGAGGCAGCACTTCTAATTAAAGATCCTATATTTCTTGGATCTGTAACACCATCTAAGCAAACTAAAGTGATATTATTATTTTCTTTTATAAATTCTCTCAAAACTGGCTTTTCAAGGTGTTCTATTTCAGCAACGTAACCTTGGTGGAGTAAATTTTCTTTAGTACTGTATTTGTCTAACTCTTTTTTTGTTTTAAAATATACTTTGACATCATCCAATAAGTTTTGATTAGGGCTTTTTCTATGAATATTTTTTTTACTTTCCTCAGTAAGAAATAATCTAAGAACCTTTCTTTTAGGGTTTCGAAGAGCCTCTATAACAGCATGTTGTCCAATAATGAAAAAAGATGATTTATTCATAAATTTATCTATGTTTTACACGTTTTTTTGAATATTTACTTATTAAATCACATATTGCATTTGCATAAATAAAATATATAAAACGCATGTTGTTTGAAGCTTATTGAACAGGGGACACTTCCCCTAAGGGAGGGGTTCCAGAGCGGTCAAATGGGGCGGGCTGTAAACCCGTTGACTTCGGTCTTCGAAAGTTCGAATCTTTCCCCCTCCACCATTCAATAGACTTTAAATAGCACTGGAGTGATACTCTTGGGGTTGTGCGGGTGTAGTTCAATGGTAGAACGCTAGCCTTCCAAGCTGGATGTAAGGGTTCGATTCCCTTTACCCGCTCCAAGAAAAATGAAATTATAAATAAAAAGAAATGTGAGGAATATAAGTAATGTCAAAAGAAAAATTTGTAAGAAATAAACCACATTGTAACATTGGTACAATTGGACATGTAGACCACGGTAAAACAACTTTGACTGCAGCAATCACTAAAGTTTTATCTGAAACTGGTGGAGCTCAGGCTATTGCGTATGATCAAATTGATAAAGCTCCAGAGGAAAAAGAGAGAGGAATTACAATTTCAACTGCGCACGTTGAATATGAAACAGAAAAAAGACACTACGCGCATGTTGATTGTCCAGGTCACGCTGACTACGTAAAAAATATGATAACTGGTGCTGCTCAAATGGATGGTGCTATACTAGTTGTTAATGCTGCTGATGGACCTATGCCGCAAACTAGAGAGCATATTCTTTTAGCAAGACAAGTTGGTGTTCCTGCAATTTGTGTTTATTTAAATAAAGTGGATCAAGTAGATGATAAAGAAATGATCGATCTTGTTGAGGAAGAAATTAAAGAACTATTAACTTCTTATAAGTTCCCTGGTGACAAAACACCAATTGCTAAAGGTTCTGCTTTAGCAGCTGTTGAGGGAAGAGATGATGAAATAGGAAAAAATTCAATTTTAGAATTAATGAAGAATGTAGATGAATTTATTCCACAACCTGATAGGCCAAAAGATAAAGATTTTTTAATGCCTGTTGAAGATGTTTTTTCAATCTCAGGAAGAGGTACTGTTGCAACTGGAAGAGTGGAGTCAGGTGTGCTTAAAACTGGCGATGAGCTTGAGATAGTTGGAATTAGAGACACAAAAAAATCAGTTTGTACTGGTGTTGAAATGTTTAGAAAACTTTTAGACTCTGGTGAAGCTGGTGACAACGTTGGTGTTCTTTTAAGAGGTGTTGAGAGAACTGATATAGAAAGAGGTCAAGTTCTTTGTAAACCAGGATCTGTTACACCACATACTAAATTTGAAGCTCAAGCTTATGTGCTTAAAAAAGAAGAGGGTGGAAGACACACGCCTTTCTTTACTAAGTATAGACCGCAGTTTTATTTTAGGACAACAGACGTTACTGGAGAAGTGGAATTACCGTCTGGAACAGAAATGGTTATGCCTGGAGATGATGCTAAGTTTACAGTTAAATTAATTACACCAATTGCGATGTCAGAGAAATTAAATTTTGCTATTCGTGAAGGTGGAAGAACTGTTGGAGCAGGAGTAGTAACTAAAATTATAGAGTAAGCTCTATATAGGAGTGTAGCTCAATTGGTAGAGCGCCGGTCTCCAAAACCGGAGGCTGAGGGTTCGAGTCCCTCCGCTCCTGCCAATAAAAGTTAATATAAGGATATGAAAAACCCAATTAAATTTATTCAGGAAGTAAAACAGGAGGCTTTTAAAGTTACTTGGCCTACAAGCAAAGAAACTCTTCAAGGTGCCTTAATGGTCTTTGCTATGGCTGTTGTCATGTCACTTTTTTTTCTTCTTTTAGATCAAGCTCTAAAATTTTTTTTAGAAATTTTACTTAAGGTAAGTATATAATGAAAAATTGGTACATAGTGCAGTCTCATTCAAGCTTTGAAAATAAGGTGGCTGGACTAATCAGAGAAGAAGCTGATAAAGCCAAAATTTCAGAAAAATTTGAGGAAATAATCGTGCCTACTCATGATGTTACAGAGGTAAAAAGGGGCAAAAGAATACAAAGGAAAAAAAAGTATTTTCCAGGTTATGTTTTGATTAAAAGTGAAATGGATAACAGTATTTACCATATGATCAAAAATATAAAAAGAGTTAGTGGTTTTTTAGGTACAAAAGGTATGCCAGTGCCAGTTTCTGATAAAGAAATTGAAAAAATATTAGGCCAAATAAAAGATGGTGTAGCACAGCCAAAATCTGGTATAGAATATAGCGTTGGTGAAAAAATCCAAGTAGTAGATGGACCGTTTGCGTCATTTAGTGGAATGGTTGAAGAAATTGATGAGGAAAAATCGAGACTAAAAGTTTCGGTTTCTATTTTTGGAAGACCAACACCAGTTGATTTAGAATATAATCAAGTTGAAAAGGTAAGTTAAATGGCAGCTAAAAAAGAAATAAGTGGTTTTATAAAATTACAAATTAAAGGTGGTCAAGCTAACCCAGCTCCACCAGTTGGACCAGCTTTGGGACAGCGAGGGGTTAACATTATGGAGTTTTGTAAGGCATTTAATGATAAGACTAAATCATTAGCTGGAAAACCAGTGCCAGTAGAAATAACTGTTTATAAAGATAAGAAATTTGATTTTAAGATAAAATCTCCACCCGCATCTTTTTTTATAAGAGAAGCAGCAAAGTTGAAGAGTGGATCAAAAGAACCTGGAAGAAATATCGTTGCATCAATAACAAAAAAGCAAGCTGAGGAAATAGCTAAGCAAAAAATGAATGATTTAAACGCTATTGATTTAGAACAAGCTGTAAAAATTATTGCTGGTTCAGCTAGGTCAATGGGTATAGAGGTTAAAGAGTAATGTCATCAAAAAGATTTAAAAAATTACCTGAAAATACAAATAATTTACAGTCAGAAAAAATTGAAAAATTATTAGTAGAAATTAAAAAAAACTGCACTGCTAAATTTGATGAGTCTGTAGATTTAAGTTTTCAAATAAATAATAAACAAAAGAAAAATGAAATAAATATTAGAACCGTAGTAAATCTTCCTGGTGGTACAGGTAAAAAGGTAAAAGTTGCTGTAGTTTGTGAAGATGCTAAAGCATCTGAAGCTAAAACAGCAGGTGCTGATATAGTTGGATCTGATGATTTTATTGAAAAAATCAAAAATGGAGACTTAAATTTTGAAAAATTAATCTGCACTCCAGGAATGATGATTAAATTATCAAAACTTGGAAAAGTTTTAGGACCTAAAGGATTAATGCCTAATCCAAAGCTTGGTTCAGTTACTGAAGATCTTAAAACAGCAGTAACTGATGCGAAATCAGGTCAAGTTGAAATTAGAAATGATAAAGATGGAAACATTGGTGTAAGTATTGGAAAAAAATCATTTAGTGATGATAAAATAATCAAAAATTTTAATGCAATTTTAGACATTTTAGAAAAAGAAAAATCAAATAATACTTTAAAAGGAGATTTAATAAAATCTGCTTTTTTAACTTCAACTATGGGTGTTTCTTATAAACTTAAATTAGGTAAAAATATTTAATCCTTATGATGAATAAAGAACAAAAACAAAGTTATATAACTGAGATGACTTCACAATTTGAAAATAGTAAAGCTATAATGGTTACGCATTATCAAGGTTTAACCATGCCGCAGTTGGACGAATTAAGATCTAAAATGAGAGAGCATGGTATTACTTTTAGAATAACTAAAAATAGAATTACGAAGTTAGCTTTAGAAAAAACTAAATGTAAAGATTTATCAAAATTATTCTCAGGACCGACTGCAGTAGCTTTCGGAGAAGACGCAATCATGTCTGCAAGAATATTATCAAAATTTGCTAAAGATAATGAGAATCTAAAATTAATTGGTGGAATTATGGACAATGAGATTTTGGATCAAGCAGGTGTCCAAAATGTAGCAAATTTACCAACGTTAAATGAAGCAAGAGCTAATATTGTGGGTATTTTGAATGCTTCAGCATCCAAATTAGTGAGTATTTTACTTGCACGATCGGAAAAAATGAGTAGTTTACCACCAGAAAATTCTGAAACACAACCCAAAGAGTAGATTATGCCTGACCTAAATAAAATAATAGAAGATTTATCAAATTTAACTGTTGCTGAAGCAGCAGATTTATCAAAACAATTAGAGGAAAAATGGGGTGTAACCCCAATGGCAGCTGCAGCTCCAGCAGCACCTGGTGGCGCAGCAGCAGCTGAAGAAAAAGATGACTTTACAATTATGTTAGTTTCTGCGGGAGATAAAAAAATAAATGTTATTAAAGAAGTTAGAGCAGCAACTTCATTAGGATTAAAAGAAGCTAAAGATTTAGTTGAAGGTGCACCGAAGGAAGTAAAAACTGGTGTTCCAAAAAAAGAAGCTGAAGAAATTAAAGCTAAGTTAGAATCTGCAGGCGCTAAAGTAGAACTTAAATAAATTAACAAGGAATTTTTAAGTACTGATTGTTTAATTTAATCAGTATTAGGACATAGATGCAAATATCTTTTACTGAAAAGAAAAATATTAGAAAGAGCTTTGGTAAATTAAAAGAAAGCTTATCAATACCAAATTTAATAGAAGTTCAGAAAAATTCCTATAAAGAGTTAACACACTTGATACCAGAAGCTGGTGATCTTACAAAGGGGTTTGATAGAGTTTTTAAAAGTATTTTTCCTATCGAGGATTTAAACGATAAAGCTACATTAGAATATGTATCTTACAGATTAGAAAAACCTAAATTTGACGTTGAAGAATGTATTGCACGTGGTTTGACATATTCTTCGGCATTAAAATGTACATTGAGATTAGTAGTTTATGAGATAGATCAAGAGAATAACACAAAAGATATTTTATCAGCTAAAGAACAAGAAGTTTATATGGGAGAAGTTCCAATGATGACAAATAGTGGAACTTTTATAACTAATGGAGTTCAAAGAGTTGTTGTAAATCAAATGCACAGAAGTCCCGGAGTATTTTTTGATCATGACAAAGGTAAAACACATGCAAGTGGAAAACTTTTGTTCAATTGTAGAGTAATTCCTAATAGAGGTTCATGGCTAGACTTTGAATATGATGTAAAAGATTTCTTATATTTTAAAATCGACCGAAAGAAAAAAATTTTAGCTTCAACTTTATTATTAGCACTTGGATTTTCAAAAGCTGAAATTGCCGATGAATTTTATAGAAGTGAACAATATTCTTTTGATGCTTCTAGTGGAAAATGGAAAACTAAATTTAGTGCAGAGAATTATAAAGCAAAAAACTTTTCTGATGAAATTATTGATGCAAAAACTGAAAAGATAGTTGTAAAACAGGGTGATACATTGAATTTCTTAAATGCTAAAAAATTAGAAAATGATGGTTTAAAAGATATTTTAGTTTCAAAAGAAACTTTATATGGAAAATTTTTACACACAGATATTACTATTAAAAATGGTGAAGAGGAGGAGATTTTTAAAATTGGAACCGAAATCAACGAAACTATTTTACAAAAGTTTTTAGAATCAAAAATTTATTCGATAAAAATCTCAGTAACAAATTCAATTAATAAAGGGCCTTATTTATTAAACACTATATTAAACGATAAAAACAACTCTAAAGATGAAGCAATCACTGAAATTTATAAAATGTTGAGACCAGGTGAGCCTCCTACAATTGAAATAGCAACTCAAATTTTTAATAACCTTTTTTTTAGTTCGGATAGATATGATCTATCTGATGTCGGGCGTGTTAAGATGAACTCAAGATTAAATCTAGAGTGCTCAGATAAGATTACTATTTTAAGAAATGAAGATATTATATCCATAGTACATAAGATGCTTGAATTAAGAGATGGTAAAGACGAAGTTGACGATATTGATCATCTTGGTAATCGAAGAGTAAGATCTGTTGGTGAACTAGTTGAAAATCAAGCTCGTATAGGTGTTTACAGAATGGAGAGAGCAATCAAAGAAAAAATGACCACTCTTGATGTTGAGTCAGCAATGCCTCAAGATTTGATAAATGCCAAACCTTTAACAGTTTCGCTGAAAGATTTCTTCGCGAGTTCTCAATTATCTCAATTCATGGATCAAACTAATCCTTTGTCTGAAATAACACATAAAAGAAGAGTTTCAGCTTTAGGCCCAGGGGGATTGACAAGAGAGAGAGCTGGTTTTGAAGTGAGAGATGTGCACCCAACTCATTACGGAAGAATTTGTCCTATAGAAACCCCAGAAGGACCTAACATTGGTTTAATTAATAGTTTATCAACATATGCTAAGATTAATAAGTATGGCTTTATTGAGAGTCCATACAAAAAAGTTAAAAATGGCGTTGTTCAAGATAATGTTGAGTATTTATCTGCAATGGAAGAAACTAAATTCACAATTGCACAAGCAAATACAAAAATTGACAAGAATGGAAAAATTACTGAAGAGTTAGTATCTTGCAGACAAAACCTAAACTTTCTTTTATCCAAACCAGACACAATTGATTATATTGATGTTTCACCTAAACAATTAGTTTCTGTTGCAGCATCTTTAATTCCTTTTTTGGAAAATGATGATGCCAATAGAGCTCTGATGGGATCAAATATGATGAGACAAGCTGTTCCTCTATTAAAACCAGAGGCTCCTTTAGTGGGAACTGGAATAGAAAGTGATGTAGCTTTAGACTCAGGTGTGACAATCGTAGCTAAAAGAGATGGTATAGTGGATAAAATTGATGGAAAAAGAATTGTTATTAAAGTAACTGAGGAAACTGATTTTACTAAGTCAGGTGTAGATATTTACAATTTACAAAAATTTAAAAGATCTAATCAAAATACATGTATTAATCAAAAACCTTTAGTTCGAGTTGGTGATAAAGTTAAATCAGGGGATATTATTGCAGATGGTCCTTCAACAAAATTGGGTGAGTTAGCTTTAGGAAAAAATGTTACAGTAGCATTTATGCCTTGGCAAGGTTACAATTTTGAAGATTCAATTTTAATTTCAGAAAGATGTGTAACTGATGATGTTTTTACATCAATTCACATAGTTGAATATGAAATCATGGCTAGAGATACAAAACTGGGTGAAGAAGAAATTACGAGAGACATACCAAATGTAAATGAAGAAGCACTAAAAAATCTTGACGAGTCTGGGGTTGTGTATATTGGAGCTGAAGTAAACGCAGGAGATATTCTAGTCGGAAAAGTTACACCAAAAGGAGACTCAGCATCAGGACCTGAGGAAAAATTATTAAGATCAATTTTTGGAGAAAAAGCTATTGATGTAACAGACACATCTTTAAGAATGTCTAGAGGAAGTAGCGGGACAGTTGTTGATGTAAGAGTTTTTAATAGACATGGAATTGAGAAAGATGAACGTTCAATTACAATTGAAAGAGCGGAAATAGAACAAGTTCAGCAGGATAGAATTGTTGAAGAGGAGATTTTAGAGAGAAGCATAAAACAACGAGTTGCGGAAAATTTATCAGGATTATCTTTGGCAAAAAAGATAAAAGATATAGAAAGTGGAACTAAATTAGATTTTGATACAATAAATAAACTTAATATAAATGAAGTTTTCAAAATATCTGTAGGTAATACAAAAAATGAGTCAACTTTAGCTCAGTTAAAAGATCAGTATAACAAAGCAAAACAAGATATTATCGAAAGATTTGAAGATAAAGTCTTAAAAATTAGAAGTGGAGATGATTTGTTACCGAGTGTTATGAAAATGGTTAAAGTTTTTGTAGCAATAAAAAGAAGACTAAGACCAGGAGATAAAATGTCAGGTCGTCATGGTAATAAAGGTGTAGTGAGTAAAATTGTTCCAGTTGAAGATATGCCCTACAGAGAAGATGGAAGACCAGTTGATATAGTTTTAAATCCCCTAGGTGTTCCAAGTAGGATGAATGTAGGTCAAATTCTAGAAACACATTTAGGTTGGGCTTGTAAAGAATTTGGTGAACAAGTGAAAACTTTAGTGAATGAAAATAACAAAAAAATTGAAAAAACAGACAAAATTTCAAAATTTTTGAAATCAGTTTATGGAAATGAAATTTACGATGATAAAGTTGATAAACTTAGTAAAAATGAGTTTATAGATCTTTGCGAAAACTTGCAAAATGGAATAGCGATATCCACACCTGTGTTTGATGGTGCTAAAGAAAAAAATGTGACAGAAATGCTTGAACTTGCAAATTTACCAGGCTCAGGTCAAACTTTTTTATGGGATGGTAGAACTGGAGAAAAATTTGATAGACCTGTAACAGTTGGTATAATTTATATGCTTAAATTGCATCATTTAGTGGAAGATAAGATTCATGCTAGATCAACTGGACCTTATAGTTTAGTTACTCAACAACCTTTAGGTGGAAAAGCTCAACTTGGTGGTCAACGATTTGGAGAAATGGAAGTATGGGCCTTGGAGGCATATGGAGCATCATATACTCTTCAAGAAATTTTAACTGTTAAATCAGATGATGTCGCTGGAAGAGTTAAAGTTTATGAGACAATTGTTAAAGGTGAAGAGAATTTTGAATCTGGTATTCCAGAGTCATTTAACGTATTGGTTAAAGAAATTAAATCTCTAGCATTAAATGTGGAGCTTAATTAAAAAATGAAAAAAGAATTAACAGATCTATTTAAAAATTCTGAAATATCAGAAGCGCAAAATTTTAATAGCATAAAAATCTCTTTAGCGAGTCCGGAAAAGATTAAATCTTGGACCTATGGAGAAATTAAAAAACCTGAAACTATAAATTATAGAACTTTTAGGCCTGAGAAAGATGGATTGTTTTGTGCTAGAATTTTTGGCCCAATAAAAGATTATGAGTGTTTATGTGGAAAATATAAGAGAATGAAATTTAGAGGAATAATCTGTGAAAAATGTGGTGTTGAAGTAACAAAATCTAATGTTCGAAGAGAAAGAATGGGTCACATTAATTTAGCAACACCTGTCGCGCATATTTGGTTTTTAAAGTCACTCCCTAGTAGGATTGCATTAGCGGTAGATATGAAATTAAAAGAAATCGAGAGAGTATTATACTTTGAAAATTTTATAGTAATTGAACCTGGCTTAACTGGTTTACAAAAAAATCAACTTTTAAACGAAGAAGAGCTGGCTAAGTTCCAAGACGAATTTGGTGAAGAAGCTTTCACAGCAGGAATTGGAGCTGAAGCAGTATTAGAAATGTTAAAAAGTTTAGATTTAGATTTAGAAAGAAAGAATTTAGTTAATTATATTAAAGAAACAAAATCAAAAGTAAATGAGGAAAGAGCAATTAAGAGATTAAAATTAATTGAATCATTTATTGAAACTGGTCAAAAACCTGAATGGATGATTATGACAGTGGTCCCAGTTATACCGCCCGAATTGAGACCATTGGTTCCTTTAGATGGAGGAAGATTTGCAACGTCAGATTTAAATGATCTTTATAGAAGAGTAATAAATAGAAATAATAGATTAAAAAGATTAATGGATCTTAAAGCACCAGATATAATTGTAAGAAATGAAAAAAGGATGCTGCAAGAGTCAGTTGATGCGCTATTTGATAATGGTAGACGAGGTCGAGTAATTACAGGTACAGGCAAAAGACCTCTAAAATCATTAGCAGAAATGTTAAAAGGTAAACAAGGAAGATTTAGACAAAATTTATTAGGAAAAAGAGTTGATTACTCCGGAAGATCAGTCATCGTAGTTGGTCCTGACCTGAAGCTTCATGAATGCGGATTGCCAAAGAAAATGGCTTTAGAGCTTTTTAAACCATTCTTGTATGCTAGATTAAATAAATTAGGACTAGCCTCAACTATTAAGCAAGCGAAGAAGTTAGTTGAGAAAGAAACCAATGCAGTCTGGGATGCATTAGAGCTGATTGTTAGAGAACATCCAGTGTTACTTAATAGAGCCCCAACGTTACACAGACTAGGAGTGCAGGCTTTTGAACCAAAATTAATTGAGGGTGATGCAATTGAACTACACCCACTTACATGTGCTGCTTTTAACGCAGATTTTGATGGTGATCAAATGGCAGTTCATGTCCCATTAAGTTTAGAGTCTCAATTAGAAGCTAGAATATTAATGTTATCTACAAATAATATTTTATCTCCTTCTAACGGAAAACCAATAATAGTCCCAAGTCAGGATATGATCTTAGGAATATACTATTTATCTCAAGAGCCAATTACAGACAAACCTTCAGGGTATTTTTTAGATGCTGATCAGATTGAATTTGCTTTATCGTCAGGACAAATAAAAGTTCATAGTACAATTATTTCAAGATTTGAAACTGTTGATGAAAATGGAAATAAAAAATTTGAAAAATATACTTCTACTGCTGGTAGATTTTTATTAGCAAATTTGTTACCTAAAAATAAAAATATTAATTTTTCTTTAATTGATAGACTATTACCAAAAAAAGTTGTTTCTGAAATTATTGATATGGTTTTTAGATTTTGTGGTCAAAAAACTACAGTTATTTTTTGTGATAAGTTAAAGGACCTAGGGTTTAAACATGCATTTAAGGCTGGGATTTCATTTGGTAAAGATGATTTAGTTATTCCTGAAAATAAAACTCAACTAATTAATGATACAAAAAAATTGATTGCAGATTACGAGACTCAATATGCTGAAGGTTTAATAACTAGAGGTGAAAAGTATAATAAAGTTGTTGATGCCTGGTCAAAATGTACCGACAAAGTTGCTGGTGAAATGATGAAAGGTATTTCTGCAACTGAAAAAACTTCAGAAGGATTAAAAATTAACTCTGTATTTATGATGGCTGATAGTGGAGCTAGAGGTTCAGCTGCTCAAATGAAACAATTAGCTGGTATGAGAGGTTTGATTGCTAAACCCTCTGGTGAGATTATTGAAAGTCCAATTACTTCGAATTTTAAAGAAGGATTAACTGCTCTTGAATACTTTAATTCTACTCATGGAGCTAGAAAAGGTTTAGCTGATACAGCATTAAAAACAGCAAGTTCAGGCTATTTAACTAGAAGATTATGTGATGTAGCTCAAGATTTAACAATAACTAAAAAAAATTGTGATAATCCAGGTTTCATAGAACTATCTGAAATTTTAGAGGGTGGTAATGTTGTTGTTAGTTTATCAGAAAGATCTTTAGGAAGAGTTACAGCCTCAGATGTCAAGCACCCTTTGACTGGTGAAATTATTCTAAAAAAATCAACTATGATAGATGAAGCTGGCTGTGATAAAATTGACTCAGCAGGAATAAAATCACTCAAAGTTTATTCAGTGATGACTTGTAGTTCAAAAGAAGGAGTATGCGCCACTTGTTATGGAAGAGATTTATCTAGAGGTAAAATGGTACATGTGGGTGAAGCTATTGGAATGATTTCTGCACAATCAATCGGTGAACCTGGAACTCAACTTACAATGAGAACTTTCCACGTTGGTGGTACAGCATCAGTAAAACAAGATTCTCAAATTATTTCAAAAAATGAGGGAACTTTAAAAATTATTAATTCAAATATTTTAGAAGACTCAAAGAAAAATTTAATTGTTATGGGAAGAAACACTCAGCTTTCTATAGAGGATGATAACAATGTTCAAATTGCAGTCTATAAAGTAGCATATGGATCAAAATTATTTTACAAAAATGGTGAAAAAATAAAAGCAAATTCAAAAATTTGTGAGTGGGACCCTTACACAACACCTGTAATTGCCGAAAAAAGTGGTGTTGCAGGTTTTGTAGATTTAATTGATGGTGTTTCAATTCAAGAAACAACTGATGATGCAACAGGTATTTCATCAAAATCAGTTGTTGATTGGAGATCTCAAGCAAAAAATACTGACCTTAAACCAAGAATCACACTTAGAGATGAGAAAGGTAATGTGATTAAAAAAGCTGATGATAATGAAGCTAGATATTATTTAGTACCTGACTCAATTCTTTCAGTTAAGGACGGTCAAAAAGTTTCTGCTGGAGATGTTATTGCACGATTACCTAAAGAAACAACTAAAACAAAAGATATAACAGGTGGTTTACCAAGAGTTGCTGAGTTATTTGAGGCTCGTAAAGCTAAAGACAGTGCTATTATCGCTGAAAATGACGGCCAAGTTGTTTTCGGTAAAGAAGTTAGAGGAAAGCAAAGAGTCTCTATTGTACCTGAAAACGGTGAAGAACCATCTAACTATTTAATTCCTAAAGGTAAACATATTAATTTTAATCAAGGTGAGAAAATTAAAAAAGGTGAATATTTATTAGATGGACAACCACTACCACACGATATTTTAAGAATTATGGGTATAAAAGATTTAACTGAATACTTTGTAAATCAAGTTCAAGAAGTTTATCGACTTCAAGGTGTGATAATTAATGACAAACATATAGAAACTATCTTAAGGCAAATGCTTAAAAAAATAGAAGTTAAAACTTCAGGTGACTCACAGTATTTACCTGGTGAAATTGTTGATAGAATAAAATTTGAAACCTTAAATGAAAAATTAAAAAAAGATGGAAAAACACCAGCTTCTGGTGAGAGAGTTTTAATGGGAATTACTAAGGCTTCATTACAAACTGAGTCATTTATTTCAGCTGCATCATTTCAAGAAACTACTAGAGTTCTCACAGACGCTGCAATCAAAGGAAAAGTCGATCCATTAAATGGTCTTAAAGAAAACGTTATTGTTGGTAGATTAGTACCTGCTGGAACTGGTAATATAAAGAATAAATGGAACAAAAAAGCACTTGAAGATGACAATAAATTCTTATCTGATCAAGAAAAGATTGAGACATCAGAAACCCAAGTAAATCAATAAAAATAACACGATCAATTTCTAGTTTTAGTTTGACAAAGTCCAATTAATAAGTATTTTGGCGATATTTTTGGTTGGAATGTAGTATCGAGTTAAGTACTAAACGCTGCCATGAATAACCTGTCAGTTATTTCATCTAAAAATAAAAATTTAATAAAAAATTATGCCAACTATTAACCAATTGTTGAAAAAAAAACGTGTTAAACAAGTATTAAGGAATAAAGTTCCTGCACTTCAAAAACAACCTTTAAAAAGAGGTGTTTGTGTAAAAGTTTATACTACAACTCCAAAAAAACCAAATTCAGCCTTAAGAAAAGTTGCAAGAGTAAGACTTTCTAATGGGTTTGAGGTAACAGCTTACATTCCGGGAGAGGGGCATAATCTACAAGAACACTCTGTAGTTTTAATTAGAGGTGGAAGAGTAAAAGATTTACCTGGTGTTAGATATCACATCTTAAGGGGAAATTTAGATACTCAAGGTGTTGCAAATAGAAAAAAAAGAAGATCACTTTACGGAACTAAAAAAGGTAAATAACAATGTCTAGAAAAAAAACTCAACCTAAAAAAAATGTTATTCCTGATCCAAAATTTAATTCAACAATAATTCCTAAATTAATAAACAATATAATGTATGATGGTAAAAGAGGAATTGCTGCTAAAATAGTTTACGATGCAATAGACAAAATTAAAACAAAAACAAAAGACGAACCTATAAATATTTTTAATGAAGCAATTAACAACATTAAACCTACTGTTGAAGTAAGATCAAGAAGAGTAGGTGGAGCAACTTATCAAGTTCCAGTAGAAGTAAAAAGTAAAAGAGCACAAGCTTTAGCCATAAGATGGTTAGTAGACTCAGCTCGAAAAAGAAAAGACAAACATATGTCTGATAAAATTTTTAATGAACTGTATGATGCTTATGAGAAAAAAGGTGCTGCAGTTAAGAAGAGAGAGGATGTGCATAAGATGGCTGAGTCGAATAAAGCTTTCGCACATTTTAGGTGGTAACATCTATGGCCAGAACTCATACATTAGATAAATATAGAAACATTGGGATTATGGCTCATATTGATGCAGGGAAAACAACAACTACAGAAAGAATTTTATATTATACTGGAAAAAGTCACAAAATTGGTGAAGTACATGATGGTGCTGCAACAATGGATTGGATGGAGCAGGAGCAAGAAAGAGGAATTACAATAACTTCAGCTGCAACAACTTGCTTTTGGCAAGATCATAGAATTAATATAATAGACACACCAGGCCACGTAGATTTTACGATTGAAGTTGAAAGATCACTAAAAGTTTTAGATGGAGCTGTAGCAGTTTTTGATGGTGTAGCTGGAGTAGAACCACAATCAGAAACTGTTTGGCGACAAGCAGATAAATATAAAGTTCCAAGAATTTGTTTTGTAAATAAATTAGATCGGACAGGCGCTGATTTCTTTAGATGTGTAGAAATGATTAAAGACAGATTAGGAGCTAAACCATTACCTATACAAGTTCCAATTGGTATCGAGTCATCGTTAACTGGTGTAGTAGATCTAGTAAAGATGAAAGCCCAGGTTTGGAAAAATGAGGCATTAGGAGCTGAGTGGGAATACAAAGAAATTCCAGATGATTTAAAAGAAATTTCTCAAAAATATAGGACAGAATTAGTCGAAATGGCTGTTGAACAAGATGAAAAATTAATGGAAGCTTATTTAAATGGTGATGAAATCAAAGAAGTAGACCTTATAAAATGCATAAGAAAAGGAACGTTGAATTTTAGCTTCGTGCCCATTTTAACAGGCTCAGCATTTAAAAATAAAGGTGTCCAACCTTTACTGGATGCTGTGATAAACTATTTACCTAGCCCAATTGATATTGGCTCTATTAAAGGAACTAAACCAGATTCAGAAGATGAAATAGAGATGAAATTTGAGGACAATGCAGGTTTTTCAGCACTAGCTTTCAAAGTTGCTAACGATCCATTTGTTGGATCCTTAACTTTTATTAGAGTTTACTCAGGTACAATTAAAACTGGAACAGGTATTTATAATTCATCTAAAGAAAAAGAAGAACGAGTTGGCAGGATGCTTTTAATGCACGCAAACTCTAGAGAAGATATTAAAGAAGCTAATGCAGGAGATATCGTGGCATTAGCTGGACTAAAATACACAATAACTGGTCACACTCTTTGTGATGAAGAAAAGCCAGTACTATTAGAACCAATGGAGTTTCCAGATCCAGTAATAGAAATTGCTGTTGAACCTAAAACAAAAGCTGACCAAGAAAAAATGGGTGAAGCATTAGGAAGATTAGCTAAAGAGGACCCCTCATTCAGAGTAACTTCAGATGAAGAGTCAGGTCAAACAATAATTAAAGGAATGGGTGAGTTACACCTAGATATTATTGTTGACAGAATGAAAAGAGAATTCAAAGTTGAAGCAAACATTGGAGCCCCTCAAGTAGCTTATAGAGAAACAATCGAAAATTCATCAGAAGTTGAATATA
Organism: uncultured Pelagibacteraceae bacterium; assembly: GCA_902533075.1. Lineage (GTDB taxonomy): Bacteria > Pseudomonadota > Alphaproteobacteria > Pelagibacterales > Pelagibacteraceae > Pelagibacter. The sequence goes on along the minus strand of CACAKN010000010.1, from coordinate 10,142 downwards.
CTCATAAAAAACAGAGCGGTGGCGCAGGTCAATTTGCTAAAGTAAAATTATTAGTTGAACCACAAGAGCCAGGTAAGGGACGTGAAGTTGAAAGTAAAATTAAAGGTGGTGCTATTCCAAAAGAGTTTATTCCTGGTGTTGAAAAAGGAATTGAAACAGTTTCTGACGGAGGAATCTTAGCAGGATTTCCAATGATAGACTATAAAGTAACAATATTAGATGGATTACATCATGATGTGGACTCAAGTGTTTTAGCATTTGAATTAGCAAGTAGAGCTTGTTTTAAAGAAGCATGTACCAAAGGTGGTTTAAAGCTATTAGAACCGGTAATGAGAGTTGAGGTTGTAACTCCTGAAGATTATATGGGAGATGTGATTGGCGACCTAAACAGTAGAAGAGGTCAAATAAATACACAAGAACAAAGAGGCAATGCTACTGTGATAACTGCAATGGTACCATTAGCTAATATGTTTGGTTATATAAACAATTTAAGATCAATGTCTCAAGGCAGAGCACAATATTCAATGTTTTTTGATCATTATTCAAAAGTACCCCAAAATGTTCAGGATGAGGTAACCAAGAAGATTGCAGGATAATTATGGAAAAACAAAATATTAGAATAAAACTAAGAGCTTACGATAATAAAATTTTAGATGCATCTACGGAAGAAATTGTTAATACTGTAAAGAGAACAGGTGCTACAATAAAAGGTCCAATTCCATTACCAACTAAAATTGAAAGATATACAGTACTAAGATCACCACATATAGATAAAAAAAGCAGAGAACAATTTGAGTCTCGTACACACAAAAGATTGATAGATATAATAGAGCCAACACCACAAACAGTTGAAGCGTTGATGAAACTAGATTTAGCCTCAGGTGTAGATGTGGAGATAAAAATTTAATTATGAGTGAAATTGCATTAATTGGAAAAAAAATTGGAATGACTAGAGAATTTTATAAAACAGGTCAGGTGGTTCCTGTTACAGTTTTAAAAGTTGAGAAAGCTAGAGTTATTCAAGTAATTGAAGAAGATAAAAGAGGGTATAAAGCAGTTCAACTAGGATATGGAAAAATAAAAAATTCAAAACTATCTAAATCAATGAAAGGGTTTTTTTCAAAAAAAAATACAGAAGCAAAAAAAAAATTGAAAGAATATAGAGTTTCAAAAACAGAGGATTATAAGGAAGGAAATGAATTTGGTCTTGAAATTTTCAAAGATATTAAATTTGTTGATACTAGATCAAAGACTATCGGTAAAGGTTTCGCAGGTGCAATGAAAAGACACAATTTTGGTGGATTAAGAGCAACTCATGGCGTTTCAGTTTCTCATAGATCACACGGATCAACAGGACAAAGGCAAGATCCAGGTAAGGTTTTTAAAGGAAAGAAAATGGCCGGTCATATGGGAGATAAACTTAGAACAATGCAAAATATTGAAATTATAAAAACAGACATTGAAAATGAGCTGATTTACTTAAAAGGTTCAATTCCAGGATCAAAAAATACTGAAGTTTTAATTAAAGGTGCAGTGAAAAATATTAAAAAAATGACAATTGATGAAAAAATAAAAGCAGCAGAACTAGCTAAAAAAACTCCAGATAAAAAGAAAAAATAATGAAAATAGATAAGATAAATTTAAGCGGTAAAAAAGATTCAATTGAAGTTATGGATAAAATTTTCTCTGCTAAGATTAATAATAAACTTGTAAACAATGTACTTTACAAAACAAATGCTAATTATAAAGGCAGGCATGCTAAAACAAAACAACAAAATGAAGTATCTGGACCTACGTCAAAAATTTATGCTCAAAAGGGAACAGGAAATGCAAGACACGCAAGTAGAAAAGCTCCAATATTTGTTGGGGGTGGTATAGCCCATGGACCTAAAGGTGAGTTAGCTTATAAAAAAAGAAAATTAAATAAAAGTGAAAAAAAACAAAGTATTGCGTCATTAATTAGTGAGAAAATGAAAAATAAAGATTTATTGGTTTTCAGCGATTTTAGTTCAGAAATTAAAAAAACTAAGGAGATGAATAATATTATTGAAAAGTTCGAAATAACAAATTCGATTATGATATTAGATAAAAATTCAAAAACTAAAATCGAAAAATCAATAAGAAATATTCCAAATGTCAAAGTTACTGACATTAATCATTTTAGCGCTTTTGATATTGTTAAATTTGATAAAATTGTTTTTACAGAAAGTTCTGTGAAAGAATTAGAAAAGAGATACGTTTAATGGAAAAAATACATTTATATGATAAGATTTTATCACCTTTGGTAACAGAGAAGTCTACTAATTTGTCTGAACAGAATAAGATTATTTTTAAAGTTCCTTCAAATGCAAATAAAAAAAACCTTAAAAATAATATAGAAAAAATATTTAAAGTTAATGTTACTAAAATTAACATTATAAACAAAAAGAATAGAATTAAACTGACAAGAGGAAGAAAAATTAAAGTTTCTGGATTTAAAAAAGCAATTATAACACTTAAAAAAGGTCAAAGTATTGATCTGACAACCGGTATTTAATATGGCATTAAAAACTTTTAAACCTTATACAAAATCAACAAGAGGAACTATTCTTGTGGATAGAACTGGCCTTTGGAAAGGTAAGCCTTTTAAAAAACTGCTATCTCCTAAAAATTCAATGAAAGGAAGAAATAATAACGGCCATATAACTTCCATCAATAGAGCTGGAGGACATAAAAAAATGTATAGACATGTAGATTTTTATCGTAAAAAATTTGATATGAAAGCTACTGTTGAAAGAATTGAATACGATCCAAATAGATCTTGTTATATTATGTTGGTAAAATTTGAAGATAAATCACATTCTTATTATTTAGCACCTCAAAAAATTAAAATTGGTGATCAGATAGAAAATGGATCAAAAAAAGAGATTAAAATTGGAAACTGTATGCCATTACAAGATATACCTGTAGGTATAGATATACATAATGTTGAAATTCAACCAGGTGGTGGTGGTAAAATCGCTAGGTCTGCCGGTACGTCAGTCTCTATAAGTGGCTTAGATGGAAACTATAGTTTAATAAAGTTAGCTTCGGGTGAAGTTCGAAAAATTGACTCAAGATCTTTAGCTTCAATAGGTGTTTTAAGTAATCCAGATCAAAAAAATATCAAAATTGGTAAAGCTGGAAGATCAAGATGGTTGGGAAGGAGACCACATACTAGAGGAGTTGTGAAAAACCCAGTTGATCACCCTCATGGTGGGGGTGAAGGAAAAACAGCAGGTGGTCGTCACCCTGTATCACCAACTGGACAATCAGCAAAGGGATTAAAAACTAGAGATAATAAGAGAACAGATAAATATATTGTAAGAAGAAGAAATAAAAGAAAGGATACCAAATAATGTCCAGGGCAGTTTGGAAAGGACCTTTTGTAGAAGAGAGTTTAATGAAAAAAGTTGATAAATATAAAGTTGATCCAAAAAAAATACCTATAAAAACATGGTCAAGAAAATCAACAATTATCCCGGATTTTGTTGGAGTAAGTTTTTTAATTTATAATGGTAAAAAGTTTATTCCAATAACAATCTCAGAAGATATGGTTGGACATAAATTAGGAGAATTTGCACCTACTAGAACATTCTTTGGTCATACTCCTGCTGATAAAAAAGCAAAACCAGCTGAAGAAACAACGGATAAAAAATAACAATGAGTAAAAAGAAAAAAATTGATACAAAAAAAGATAAAACTGTAAGATCTATAAATAACAATATTAGATCAAGTGTTAGAAAACTGAATCCAATTTTAAAAGGTATAGTTGGTAAAAAGGTAGATGTAGCAATAAGGGATTTACAATTTTCTGAAAAAAGGATCACAAAAGATATAAGAAAAACAATTAGTTCAGCAGTAGCAAATGCAGAAAACAATTTTCAATATGATATTGATAAATTAATTGTAAAAGAGGCTTATTGTGGAAAAAAAATTACAATGAAAAGATTTAGACCAAGAGCCAAAGGTAGAGCTGCACCAATATTAAAGCCTTATTCAAGTGTTACAATTATTCTATCAGAAACAAAGAAAGTAGAGAGCCATGGGACAAAAGGTTAATCCAGTAGGTTTTAGATTAGGAGTTAATAGGGGCTGGGACTCTGTTTGGTATGCTAAAAAGAAAGATTTTGGAAATTATCTTATAGAAGATTTTAAAATTAGAGAATATATAAAAAAAAATGTAATTAATTCTGGTGTATCTAAGGTTATGATAGAAAGAACCTCAAACAAATGTTATGTGACAATCTATACATCAAGACCAGGTTTTGTAATTGGAAAAAAAGGTAGTGATATTGACAAAATTAAAAATAATCTTTCCAGATTTACTACAAATGAAGTTACGTTAAATATAAAAGAAGTTAAAAAACCTGAAACTAATGCATATTTAGTCGCTGAAAATATAGCACAGCAATTAGTAAAAAGAATTTCTTACAGAAGAGCTATGAAAAGAGCTATGCAGTCTTGTTTAAGATTGGGAGCTAAGGGTATTAAAGTATCTATAAGTGGAAGATTAGGAGGAAATGAAATTGCGAGAACTGAATGGCTAAGAGATGGAAGTATACCTTCACATACATTGAGAGCAGATATAGATTATGCAGAAGCAGAGGCATTAACTACCTATGGTATTATTGGTATTAAAGTTTGGATTTATAAGGGCGAAGTTTTTGCTAAAGAATTTAGTCAAGAGACAAATAAAATAACACCTAAAGAAGGAAAATAATAATATGTTGCAGCCAGTAAGAACAAAATGGAGAAAAGCGCACAAAGGTAGAATTCATGGGACTGCATCAAGAGCTAACTTTATCAATTATGGAGCTTATGCTCTTAAGGCGCTTACACCTGAAAGAGTTACAGGAAAACAAATAGAGGCCGCTAGAGTTGCTTTAACTAGACATATGAAAAGACAAGGAAGAGTTTGGACCAGAATATTTCCAAATATTCCTGTATCAAAAAAACCTATTGAAGTACGTATGGGTAAAGGAAAAGGATCACCTGAATACTACGCTTGTAGAGTTAAGCCAGGAAGAATCTTATTTGAGGTAGATGGTGTTTCAGAGCAAATAGCTAAAGAAGCTCTTTATAAAGCCTCAGCAAAATTACCAATCAAAACAAAAACTATTAAAAGGTTTGCTTAAATGAAAAAACAAGAAATTAAAAAATTGTCAAAGGATGAAGTTTTGAAAAATATTAATAAATTAAAAAAAGATTTGTTTAATTTTAGATTTCAAAAAATAAATTCTCAAATAACAAACCCTGCTAAAATTAGTGAAACAAAAAAAACTATAGCAAGATTAAAAACAAAATTGAGAGGAAAATTAAATGCCTAAAAAAATTTTAACAGGAATTGTTGTGAGCGATAAACCTAATAAAACAATTACTGTAATTGTAGAAAGAAAATATTCACATCCCTTATTAAAAAAAGTAATTAAGGTAAGAAAAAAATACAATGCTCATGATGAAAATAATAAATTTAAGACTGGTGATAAAGTTTCAATTATTGAGAGTAAGCCTTTTTCAAAAAATAAAAAATTTCAAGTAATGGAGAATTTAAAATAATGATACAGGTTCAAACAGAATTATTTGTTGCTGATAACACTGGAGCGAAAAAAATAGAATGCATCAAAGTATTAGGTGGATCAAAAAGGAGATATGCAAGTATTGGTGATACAATCGTTATAGCTGTCAAAGAAGCTATACCAAAAGGTAAAGTAAAAAAAGGCTCAGTTCATAAAGCTGTTGTTGTCAGAGTAAAAAAAGGGATTCATAGAGATGATGGTTCAAAAGTTAAGTTTGATAATAATGCTGCAGTTTTAGTTGATGATAAAGGCGAACCTGTTGGTACCAGAATTTTTGGACCAGTAACAAGAGAATTAAGAAATAGAGGGCAAATGAAAATAATTTCTTTAGCACCAGAGGTTTTATAATGATTAAAAAAGGTTTGAAAGTATTAGTTTTAGCTGGAAAGGATAAAAAAAAAGAAGGTGAAATTATAGAAATTGATAGATCTGCTAACAGAGCTAAAGTAAAAGAAATTAATATGGTTAAAAAACATGTAAAAACTACTAAAGAAAAAAAAGGTGGAATAATTTCTAAAGAGAGTTTTATACATATGTCTAACCTCAAAATAATTGATACTAAAGTAAAAAGTAAAAAGTCAGAGGTAAAGAAATAATATGAATCCAAGACTTAAAGAACTTTATTACAAACAAATTCAACCAGAACTTAAATCACAATTTGGTTTTAAAAACTTATTTATGGGACCTAAAATTGAAAAAATAATTTTGAATATGGGACTAGGTTTAGACGGAAATGACTCAAAAATTTTAAAATCTTGTGAAGAGGATTTGTCAAAAATTACTGGACAAAAACCTGTCATCACAAAATTTAAAAAATCAGTTGCAAATTTCAAAACTAGAAAAGGAACTAATGCTGGATTAAAAGTTACATTGAGAAAAGATAAAATGTATGAATTTCTAGACAGGTTGGTAAATATTGCCCTTCCAAGAATTAAAGATTTTAGAGGATTATCTTCAAACGGTTTTGATAAATTTGGAAATTATACATTTGGAGTCAAAGAACACATAATTTTTCCAGAAGTAAGCTTTGATAGAGCAGATAAAGTAAGAGGTTTGGATATAACTATAGTTATGTCATCAAAAAATAAAGAACACTCTTTTGCTCTCCTAGAAAAATTGAATTTTCCATTTATAAAAAAAGGAGATAACTAATGGCTAAATTAAGTTCTATAAATAAAAATAATAGAAGAATTAAACTTTCAGATAAATTTTATAAAAAAAGAAGTGAATTAAAAAAAATTATAATGAACAAAAAACTTCCTTTAGAGGAAAGATTTAAAGCACAACAGAAATTATCGAAATTGCCGAGAAATTCAGCAAAAACAAGAGTAATGAACAGATGTCAAATTACAGGTAGACCTCATGGAGTTTACAGAAAATTGAAAATATCTAGAATCGCTTTAAGACAACTTGGATTACAAGGAAAAATTCCAGGTTTAGTTAAATCAAGTTGGTAGAAAGGAATATATGAGTTTAAGTGACCCGATAGGTGATATGATAGCAAGAGTTAAAAATGCTCAATCTAGAAATCATAAAAGTGTTGAGCTTCCTTCTTCAAATTTTAAAACAAAAATTGCAGATATACTTAAAAATGAAGGATTTATTAAAAATTTTACAGTCAATTCTGAAAATAATAAATCAATATTGTCTCTAGAATTAAAATATCATTCTGGAAATCCAGTTATAAGTGCTTTTGAAAGAGTTTCAAAACCAGGTAGAAGAATTTTTTCAAGTGCCGAGGGATTACCTAAGATTAATAATGGTTTAGGTATTGCTATTATCTCAACTCCTAAGGGTGTAATGACAGATATAGATGCAAGAAAACAACGTGTTGGTGGTGAAATAATTTGTAAGGTATTTTAAATGTCTAAAATTGGTAAAATTAATATATCTATTCCCGAAAAAGTTAAAGTTGCTTTAGCTGGGAATAATTTGAACATAGAAGGACCACTAGGTAAAAAATCAATAGATATAGATTTAGACTTGTTTAATCTTGATATTAAAGATGGAAAAGAAATATCTTTAAAACCAAAAAAAATTGATCAAGATATAAAAAGATTATGGGGAATGAAAAGAAGCTTGATTAATAATGCTGTTATTGGATCAAGTCAAGGATATGAAAAAGTTTTAGAGTTAATAGGAGTTGGTTATAGGGCGGCATTAAAAGGAAATCAATTAAATTTACAGCTTGGTTATAGCCATGATATAAATTTTGATATACCCACAGGCATTAAAGTTGTTGTAGAAAAACAAACAACAGTTAAAATTTCTGGTCCTGACAAACAACAAGTTGGTGCAGTAATTTCTAAGTTAAAAACTCTAAGAAAAATTGAACCTTACAAAGGTAAAGGTATTAGAGAAAAAGGACAACGTGTTCTTAAAAAAGAAGGTAAGAAAAAATAATGAAATTAAACACAAGTAAAAGAAAAAGGTTTAGAGTAACAAATAAGGTTAAAAGTGCAGCGCCTAAAGATAGATTTAGATTATCTATTTCTAGATCCTCTAAGAATATTTCCGCTCAAATAATTGATGACTCAAAATCTATCACATTAATCTCAGCATCCTCTGTTGAAAAGGATATTAGATCTGGAGCAAAAGTTAATAAAACTGAACTATCAAAGATAGTTGCTCAAAAACTTGCTAAAAAAGCACAAGAAAAAAAAATAACAAAAATATTTTTTGACAGAGGTATTTATAAGTATCATGGAAGAGTCAAAGTTTTTGCAGAAACACTTAGAAAAAATGGAATGGAATTTTAATTATGGATTACAATAAAGATAAAAAAACAGATGATATTTTAGAAAAACTTGTTCATATCAACCGAATTACAAAAGTAGTTAAAGGAGGTAGAAGATTTGGTTTTTCTGCATTAGTTGTGGTTGGAAATCAAGCTGGAAGAATTGGAATAGCTCATGCTAAGGCTAAACAAGTTCCAGATGCAATAAAAAAAGCCAATGAAATGGCGAGAAGAAAACTAATTCATATACCATTAAGAGAAGGTAGAACAATCCATCATGATGTTAAAGCTAAAGATGGCTCAGGTAGAATAGTTCTCAGAGCAGCTTCAAAAGGTACAGGTATAATAGCAGGTGGACCGGTTAGAGCTGTATGTGAGGTATTAGGTGTTAAAGATATTGTTGCTAAGTCAATGGGAACATCAAATGCTCATAATGTAATAAGAGCTACAATGAAAGCTTTATTAAAACAAAATTCACCAAAACAAATATCAACAATTAGAAATAAAAAAATTTCTGAAATTGTTGAAAAAAGGGGATAATGACTAAACTTAACAATAGATCAAAAACTAATAAATTAAAAATCCGAGTTGGTAGAGGAATTGGCTCTGGAAAAGGCAAAACTTCAGGTAGAGGTGTAAAAGGTCAAAAATCTCGTTCTGGAGTAGCTATTAAAAGTTTTGAAGGTGGTCAAATGCCTCTTTACAGGAGATTACCTAAAAGAGGATTTAATCCTATAAAAAAAAATAATATTGCAATTTTAAATTTAGATAAGATTCAATCATATATTGATAAAAAAAGTATTAAATCATCAGATACTCTTAACTCAGATTTATTAAAAAAATTAAACTTAATAAATAAAAATTCCATCAAATTAAAGATTCTGGGCTCTGGAGTTATAAAAGACAAGATAACAATAGAGGCTGATTTAGCCTCCAAATCAGCTGTAGAAAAACTAGAAAAAATTGGTGGATCTATACAATTAAAGAAATAATTACTATTTAAATGAGCTCTTCATCATCAAGTAATGATTTAAGAAACAGAATAATATTTACTATAGCTATTTTAGCCGTTTATAGATTTGGTACTTTTATTCCATTACCAGGAATTGACCCAGAGCAGTTAAAAATCATGATGGAAGGCAATCAAAAGGGTCTGCTAGGTATGTTTAACGTGTTTGCTGGTGGAGCTGTAAGTAGAATGGCTATTTTTGCTTTAGGGATAATGCCTTACATTTCATCTTCTATTATTGTGCAACTTTTAACTGGTGTTTCAGACTATTTTAAAAATTTAAAGTCACAAGGAGAAATTGGAAGATCCAAGATAACCCAAATAACAAGATATGGAACAGTTTTACTTGCTACTGTACAAGGTTATGGTTTAGCAGTAGGACTTGAATCATCAGCAAATTTAGTAATAAATCCAGGAATTTTTTTTAAAGTTTCTACTGTTACCACAATAGTTGCAGGAACAATTTTTTTAATGTGGCTTGGAGAACAAATCACACAAAGAGGAATAGGAAATGGAATTTCTTTAATTATTTTTGCTGGTATTGTTGCAGAAATACCAAGAGCATTAGTTACAACTTTTGAATTAGGAAGAACAGGTGCAGTTTCAACAATAATGTTACTCGCAATTTTTGTTTTGTTAATTGTTACAATTTTATTTATTGTTTTTATGGAAAGAGCTCTGAGAAAAATTCTTATTAATTATCCTAAAAGACAAATGGGAAATAAAATGTATGGTGGAGAGTCATCACATTTACCTTTAAAAATAAATCAAGCTGGTGTTATTCCTGCAATTTTTGCTT
>CACAKN010000009.1 GCA_902533075.1 uncultured Pelagibacteraceae bacterium | reverse complement strand
ATATTCTGCTTATATGTCACCTGAAATTTTTAATGAAATGCAAACAGAAACAAGTGGTGAATTTGGAGGGCTTGGTATTGAAGTCAGTATGGAGTCGGGAGTTGTAAAAGTAATTTCGCCCATTGATGACACGCCAGCTTCTAGAGCTGGAATAAAAGCAGGTGATTATATTGTCAAAATAAACAATATTCAGGTTCAAGGCAAATCTTTAAGTGAAGCGGTAGATCTTATGAGAGGGGCTGTAGGATCTGGAATTGAGCTCACTATTCGTAGAAGAGGTGAAAAGAAAGCATTAACTTTTAATATTATTAGAGAAATCATTCAAATTCAATCGGTCAAAGCTGATCTTTTAGAAAAAAATATAGGATATATTAGACTAACATCTTTTAATGAAAATAGTGGTAAACAAATCGAAAAAAAAATAAAAGATTTTGAAAAAGATAAAAATATCAAAGCATATATTTTAGATCTAAGAAATAATCCAGGTGGACTACTTTCTCAGGCAATAAAAATTTCTGATTTTTTTTTAGATGACGGAGAAATAGTCTCCACGAAAAGTAGAAAAAATTCTGAAAATAGAAAATGGTTTGCAAAAAAGGGTGACTTAACCAATGGAAAAGCAATTATTGTTTTAATAAATTATGGATCAGCTTCAGCATCAGAAATTGTTGCTGGTGCTCTTAAGGATCATAAACGAGCAATTCTATTAGGTGAAAACAGTTATGGAAAAGGTTCGGTACAATCTATTATTCCTTTAAATAATAATGGAGCAATCAGATTGACAGTTGCAAAATATTATCTTCCATCAGGAAAGTCAATTTCTGAGGTTGGTGTATCACCAGACATTGAAATTACTGAAGAAAGCGATGATTTTAAAATAAAAACTAAAACAGATAATCAACTAAATTACGCTATCAAATTAGTTAACGGATAAAATGGAAGAAAAATTTAAAAACCTCCCTTTAAGAAATGGAGTGGGTATAGTTGTGCTGAATAAAGACAACAAAGTTTTTGTAGGAAAAAGAATAGATAATCAAAGAAATTTTTGGCAAATGCCTCAAGGTGGAGTTGATGATGGTGAAGATCATTTGTCAGCTGCATATAGAGAATTAGAGGAAGAGACTGGAATTAAAAATGTTAAACTTTTAAAAGAAATTAATGGCTCCACAAGTTATGATCTACCAAAAAATTTACTAGGTAAAATTTGGAAAGGGAAATTTAGAGGGCAAAAACAAAAATGGTTCTTAATGAAATATTTAGGAAATGATAATGAAATTGATATAAAAACGAGAAATCCAGAGTTTATAGAATGGAAATGGATAGATCTAGATATGATAACAGAAACTGTTGTTAACTTTAAACTTCATGTTTATGAAGAACTTAAAGAAAAAATTAAAAAAATTTTAATTAAGTGATTTTAAAACTTCGATTTTTTGATCAATTAAATACTTAGATTGATCATTAATTTCTTCATTATTAGCAGCTTCTTCAGCTTCTTTTAATAAATTTTGTAATTTACTTTTTTCAAGATCTTTTAAATTATATACAGAGCTTGTGAGAATAGATAAATTATTATTCTTAAATTCAACTACCCCATCCTCTACATAATATTTTTCCTCTCCAGATTTTGCATTAATTATGATTAAGCCTGGTTTTAAAAATGAAATAATTGAAATATGATCTTTAAGTATTCCCATTTCGCCCTCAAAAGCTGGAATAATAACTTCTGTGACATCTTCTTTTAACAAAAAAGATTTTTCTGGATTTACTATTTCAATCTTAAACTCTTCACTCATTATGCGGCGGACTCTTTGGTCATTTTTTCAGCTTTTTCAATAGCTTCTTCAATTGTACCAACCATATAAAAAGCAGATTCTGGAAGATGATCATACTCTCCTTTGCAAATTGCATCAAAACCTTTTATTGTTGATTCTAAATCAACAAGTTTTCCAGGAGAGCCTGTGAATACCTCTGCAACAAAAAACGGCTGAGATAAAAATCTTTGAATTTTTCTTGCTCTTGCAACAGTTAATTTGTCTTCCTCTGAAAGTTCATCCATTCCTAAAATTGCAATAATATCCTGCAATGATTTATAAGTTTGAAGAATTTTTTGAACTTCACGCGCAACTCTATAATGTTCATCTCCAACTATTCTAGGATCTAAAATTCTTGATGTAGAATCTAATGGGTCAACAGCGGGATAAATGCCTATTTCTGCTATTTGTCTCGAAAGTACAGTTGTTGCATCTAAGTGAGCAAAAGATGTTGCGGGAGCAGGATCGGTTAAATCATCTGCAGGAACATAAATTGCCTGAACTGACGTAATTGATCCTTTGTTAGTTGTTGTAATCCTTTCTTGTAAATTTCCCATATCCGTAGCTAATGTTGGTTGATATCCAACAGCTGAAGGAATTCTGCCTAAAAGAGCAGAAACTTCAGAACCAGCTTGAGTAAATCTAAAAATATTATCAACGAAAAAAAGAACGTCTTGTCCTTCTTGATCTCTAAAATATTCAGCTACTGTTAAACCTGTCAATGCAACTCTAGCTCTTGCCCCAGGAGGTTCATTCATTTGGCCATAAACCAATGCAGCCTTAGATCCAGGACCTTCAGGTTTTATTACCCCTGACTCCATCATCTCATGATAAAGGTCATTTCCTTCTCTTGTCCTTTCCCCAACACCTGCAAAGACAGAAAATCCGCCATGTGCTTTTGCAACGTTATTTATTAATTCCATAATTAAAACTGTTTTTCCAACTCCAGCCCCACCAAACAATCCAATTTTTCCCCCTTTCGCATAGGGAGCAAGCAAATCAATTACTTTAATACCTGTTACCAATATTTCTGTTTCTGTAGATTGATCATTAAATTCTGGTGCAGCTCTATGAATCGGCCAGCTTTCTTTTGTTTTAACTTCTCCTCTTTCATCAATCGGCTCTCCAACAACATTTATAATTCTTCCCAATGTTTCTGGTCCAACTGGAACTTTAATAGGTGCCTTTGTATTAATAACCTCATCGCCCCTTTTTAATCCCTCCGTAGCATCCATTGCTATTGTTCTAGCTGTAGACTCGCCTAAGTGTTGAGCAACTTCTAAAACAAGTCTGTTATCACCATTTTTACATTCTAAAGCTGTTAAAATTTCTGGTAGTTCTCCTTCAAATTTTACGTCGACTACTGCTCCTATTACTTGTGTAATTATTCCTGTGCTCATAATTATAAACTCTCTGCTCCTGATATAATTTCTATTAGTTCTTTTGTAATTGCTGCCTGACGACTTCTATTATACTCAATAGTAAGTTTGTCAACCATTTCACCTGCATTTCGAGTTGCGTTATCCATTGCGCTCATTCTTGCACCTTGCTCGCTAGCTGAATTCTCTAACATTGCCTTAAATATTTGGGTTGAAATATTCTTGGGTAATAAATTACTTAAAATTTCATCTTCATCTGGTTCAAACTCGTAAATATCCTCTGATTTATCTTCAGAACTGGATTCTGTCTTCAAAGGAATAATTTGTTGAACTTGGGGTATTTGTGTTATTACATTCTTGAATTGATTATAAAAAATTGTACAAACATCAAATTCATCTTTCACAAATTTTTCAATAATAATTTTACCTACTTTTTCAGCATCAAAATAATTTGCATTTTTTGAATTTTTAAAGGAAATATTTTGTATTATTTTTTCCCCATAGGCTCTTTTCAATTGGTCATTTCCTTTAGAGCCAACTGTAATAATCTTCAATTCTTTTCCTTCTTTTGATAGTCTCATAAAATGGTTTTTTGCTTTTTTGATAATGTTTGCATTAAAACCTCCGCACAATCCCCTATCTGAGGTCATAACTACACATAAATGAATTTGCTCTTTTCCAGTCCCAGATAATAGTTTAGGCGCATTATTTTTATCAGATATTCCATTTGATAGATTTAAAATTACATTATTCATTTTTTCAGAATAAGGCCTCCCTTTCTCGGCACTTTCTTGGGCTCTTTTTAATTTAGCTGCTGCAACCATTTTCATAGCCTTAGTAATTTTTTGTGTAGATTTAACACTTGTTATTCTTTTTTTTAGATCATCTAAACTTGCCATAAAAAATAATTTAAGATTTAAAATTCTTTTTTAAATTTGTAATAAGGTCTATTAGGTTTTTTTCAGGACCTTCTTCAAGTATTCCTGAACTTAATATAGAGTCAATTATATCTGGTTTTTCAGATTTACACTTATCGATTATTTTTATTTCAAATTCTGCAATATCTTTTAAGTCAATATCATCCAAATAACCTTTTACTCCACAAAATACTGAAATCACTTGTTCCGCAACAGTCATTGGAGAATATTGTTTTTGCTTTAAAAGTTCCGTTAATTTAGAGCCTCTGTTTAAAAGTTGCTGCGTAGAAGCATCTAGGTCAGAGCCAAACTGAGCAAATGCAGCCATTTCTCTATATTGTGCTAATTCAAGTTTCATTGAGCCAGAAACTTTTTTCATTGCTTTGGTTTGAGCTGCAGATCCAACTCTTGATACAGATAAACCAACATTTATAGCAGGTCTTATACCTTGGTTAAAAAGTTCAGTTTCTAAAAATATTTGTCCATCGGTAATTGAAATTACATTTGTTGGAATATAAGCTGATACGTCTCCACCCTGAGTTTCTATAATTGGAAGAGCAGTTAAAGATCCTCCGCCATGCTCATCGCTTAACTTTGCTGCTCTTTCTAATAGTCTGCTATGTAAATAAAAGACATCACCAGGATATGCTTCTCTTCCTGGAGGCCTTCTGAGTATAAGTGACATTTGTCGATATGCTACTGCTTGTTTTGACAAGTCATCATAAATTATCAATGCATGCATTCCGTTATCTCTAAAATATTCACCCATTGCACATCCTGTGTAGGGTGCTAAAAATTGTAATGGCGCCGAGTCTGATGCTGTTGCCGCAACAATAGTTGTATAATCCATTGCTCCAGCTTCCTCTAGTGTTTTTTGTATCTGTCTTACAGTTGATCTTTTTTGTCCCACAGCAACATAAATACAATATAGTTTTTGTTTCTCATCACCTGACTCATTTATTTTTTTTTGATTTATAATTGCGTCAATCGCAACAGCAGTTTTTCCTGTTTGACGGTCTCCAATAATTAATTCCCGTTGTCCTCTGCCAATTGGAACAAGGCTATCAATTGATTTTAAACCTGTTTGCATTGGTTGGCTGACAGATTGTCTTGGAATAATTCCAGGAGCTTTAACCTCAACTCTGCTTTTTTTAATACTTTTTTCCAAAGTACCTTTTCCATCTATTGGATTACCTAATCCATCAACTACTCTTCCGAGAAGCTCTTTACCAACAGGTGTATCTACAATATTTCCTGTTCTTTTCACAACATCACCCTCTTTAATATTTCGATCATCACCAAAAATAACAACTCCTACATTTTCACTTTCTAAATTAAGAGCCATTCCTTTTGAACCATCAGAAAACTCTACCATCTCTCCAGCTTGCACATTGTCCAAACCGTAGATTCTGGCTATACCATCTCCAACTGATAATACTTGTCCAACTTCAGAAATTTCTACTTTTTCTCCAAAATTTTTGATTTGTTCTTTTAAAATTTTTGTAACTTCAGACGGGTTTATTTCCATTTTATGCCTCTAACATTTTGTTTTCAATTTGTTGTAATTTATTTTTAATAGAGGTATCAATCATCGTACTTCCAATTTGTACAACCAAGCCTCCAATTAAACTTTGATCAAAAGTATAGTTTAATTTTATTTTTGATTTAAAATTATTCGATAATTCATCAGTGATCTTAATTATTTCATCTTGACTTAATTTTTTTGCAGATTTTATTTCTGCTTTAAGCTCACCTCTTTTTTTTGAACAAATTTCTAAAAAACTATTTAAAATTTTTTCTACGTAAAAAAACCTTCTTTTAGCAACTAATAAGTTTAAAAAATTATTAAATAAAACTTCCAATTTAGAGTTCTTAGAAATTTCATTTATAATTTTAGTTAATACTTCTCTATTAATTGTCGGATCTTTCACTAAATCATTAAATTCTTTATTATTTAATATCAAATTCAAAAAAGCGATAGAATTTGCCTCTATTTGAATTAACAAGTTTGTCTCTTTAGCAAGCTCATACAAAGCTAAAGAATATCTATCAGCCGAAGTGTTCGAAAATACTTTGTTTTTACTCAACTTATTACCTCAAAATGTTGATGATAAATTTAAAATTACGCTCTAATTAACATATGACCAAATGGTCTTCAAGTAACACATTAGCAAAAATGAGCTTTTTTTACAGTTTAATTGAAGCTTATTGGATCAACATCAACTGAAAGTTTTATTCCTGATGGAAATTTATATTTTGAAATTACTTGTGCTAAAGAATTTTGTAACTTTAAAGTTTTTGGTCCTCTAATTAATAATCTCAAACGATATTTTTTTTTTATTCTATATATGGGGGCACTAACAGGTCCTAATATTTTTCCAATTATCTTATTTTCAGCATACAGCTTAAATTTAAAAGCCTCTTTTTCTAGTTTATTTTCTCTTTCTCCAGTCAAAATCAATGAAATAAATCTCTGGAAAGGAGGGAGGTTATTTTGTTTTCTTATTTTAAGTTCTTTATCTAAAAAGATATCTGGATTTTGGTTAGTAATATCTGAGATTATTTTTGTATTAGTATTATAAGTTTGAAAATATACTGTAGATGGTTGACCAGTACGTCCTGCTCTACCAGATAACTGATGATAGAGTTGCAAGTTTTTTTCGGCTCCTCGTAAGTCATGTCCTTGGGAAGATAAATCAATATCAATTACAACAATACAATTCAAACTTGGAAAATGAAAGCCTTTAGAAATTAATTGAGTTCCAACTAAAATATCAATTTCATTATTGATTATCTTTTCTAATCTATCTTTTGAATCTTTTTTGTTCATTGTATCACTCGAAAAAATTTCAATTTTTTTTAAAGGAAATATTTTTTTTACCTCTTCTGATATTCTTTCAACACCTGGACCACTAAAAATTAATTCACAGTTTCCATCTTTCTGACAATTTCTAATTAATGATGTTTTAAAACCGCAATAATGACAAAGCAAATTATTATTCTTTTTGTGAAAAACTAAATTTATTGAGCAATGAGGGCATGAAAAAGTATTAAAACATTTTTTACACAACACATTTGGAGAAAAACCTCTTCTATTTAAAAAAAATAAAACTTGGTCTTTTTTTTTTAAATGTAATTCAACTTTTGCAATAATTTCATTAGTTAGCCAACACTGTTTTTTTAATTTTACATTATTTAAATTAATTATTTCATAGTTAGGCAGAGATGCATTTTGATATCTTTTGTTTAATTTTGAAATACTATATTTTCCTTTTTTTATATTTTTATATGTTTCAACTGATGGAACTGATGTAATTAAATTAATTGGTATATTTTCAAATGATGCTCGAGCTATAGCCATATCGCGTGCATTATAAATTACTCCCTCATCCTGTTTATAAGATTGATCATGTTCCTCATCAACAATGATGAGACCCAAATTTTTGAATGGTAAAAATAATGACGATCTAGCACCTAACACAACTTTTATTTGATTATCTAATATTCCACTCCAAATATGTTCTTTTTTTTTTTTAGTAATTGCTGAGTGCCAGATAGCAGGCTTAAAACCAAAAAAATCTAAAAATTTTTTTTCAAATTGATTAGTTAATCCAATTTCAGGTAGCATTATCAGAACTTGTTGATCTTTTTCAATTACTCTTTTTAGAGCTTCAAAGTATACAATTGTTTTTCCTGATCCGGTTGTTCCCTGCAAAACATGTACATTAAATTTTTTATTTAAATTGTTAATTTTTTTAAAAGCATTATTTTGTTCAAATGTTAATTCAAACTGTTTCTGCTGAATTTTTTCATTAAAATTTTTGTAAAATTTTGATTCAAATTTTTGCACTGGCTTACCACTCAATAAAACTAGTTTTAATGCCATTCCTTTGGGGACAATATTATATTCTGCAAACCAATTTAAAAAATCTAACGTACTTTTTTTTAGTTTTGGAATATCAAGTTTTTTAATTATCTTTTTAATCTTGAAATTTTTATTAGTTTTATTTTCAAATTCAGTCCAAACTACTCCTGCCAATTTTGATTTACCAAACGGGACCTCAACAAATTCTCCAACACTTAACTCCATTTCACTTTCATAAGTAAACGGATAGTTGAATATATTTGGTAGGAGAATCGGATATTTCATGCCTTCATATACTTAGCAGTAATTTATATTTACTTACATGGGCGATTTTATTATTTCATTTTTTGTTATTCTCTAATGTCGCTAAATTACCATGAGTCTCTAAAGCTAGTAATATTTTATTAGATTCTTTATCAAACTTTAAATCTCTTATTCTTTCTCCAATAAAAATTTTTTCAATATATAGAATTTTATTAAAATTTTTAGAGAACTTTACCCTATACACACTTTTGTCATTTAAAGAAGCAACCAGATAATTATTCTCCCATTTTTTACTAAATTCATTAGGCACTAAAATTATTTCTGAAATTCCTATTGATGGAATAAAAGAAAAAATTGGCTCATAAAAGCCATTTTCCTCATGATTTTTTTTATACTCAATATCTTTTGAAAAATAAGACTCTCCATATGATGCTTCCGGCCAACCATAATTTTTTTTAAATATTATTTTGTTAATTTCATCTCCACCTCTTGGTCCATGTTCAGTAGATAATATGTTATTAAATTCATCTACGTAAAGACCTTGAGGATTTCTATGTCCCTTTGAAAATAAAATATATTTTTCTTTGTCAACATCAGCTAAAGATTTAAAAATGATCTTTCCATAAATAGATTTATCGTCTTGAGCATCACCACCAATAAAATCTGGAGTAGAACTATCTCCAATTGTAAAGATCAAACCAATAATATCATTAAGAATATATTTCTGAATTCTTCCACCTTGGACTGTTGATTTCATACATTCTTTAGGAGAAAAAAAGTTGTCGAATTCTAGATTTTGATCATTTATTTTAGCTGATGAAATATTAAATTGAAAACAGTCATCTTTTTTACTTACATAAGAAATATAAATTTTGTCACTATCAGAAAATGTGTCTAACACTTGATAAGACTTTAAATTGTTTGGTATTTTTTTGTAGTTCTTAATTGATTTATTTACTTTGACTTCCTTTAAATTATCAAGCTCATAAACTGTGCCTTTAATATCAATTATCCAGATATGATTATTTATTTTTTCAATAAAAAAAGTTTTCCTTGTTGTGTTTTTATTATAAATCCCTGAAGTTCCAATTATAAAGTCTAATTTGTATTTTTTAAAATCTAAATTAGTAGTTTGAGTTTCAGGAATAAATTTTACATTATAATCATTTAAAAACTGATTAAGGTACTTCTTTTTAAAAATTGTTTTAACAATAACCTGGATTTTAATTGGTGTATAAGGCCAAATATACTTATTAACAAAATTTTTAGATTTTTGTTCATCACTAAATTTTAAAAAAATTAATAAAGTTAAAAAGATACCAATTATAAAAAACAAACTTATTTTATATTTTTTTGATAATTTCACTTCTATAAACTATATTAAATTTTCTATGAGTGTATTGCTCTTTTGTCAACAGACAGTGCTGCCTCTTTTACTGCCTCAGAAAAAGTTGGATGAGCATGACATGTTCTAGCAATGTCTTCCGAACTAGCACCAAATTCCATAGCAATTCCGATTTCAGCTATAAGCTCTCCCGCATGTGGACCTATTAAATGCGCACCCAGCACTTTATCAGTTTTTTCATCAGCAAGAATTTTAACAAATCCCTCCGCATCGTCGATTGCCTTAGCTCTTGAATTAGCCATGAATGAAAATTTACCAATTTTATATTTTACATTTTCCTCTTTTAATTGTTCCTCAGTTTTTCCAATTGATGCTACCTCTGGTTTTGTATAAATAACTCCTGGAATAGTATTATAATTTACATGACCTGATTGACCTGTAATATTTTCAGCTACAGCTATTCCCTCATCTTCAGCTTTATGTGCAAGCATAGGTCCATTTACCACATCACCTATAGCATAAATATTTTCTAAATTTGTCTGGAAATTCTTGTTTGTTTTTATTCTATTTCGTTCATCTAATTCAACACCAATTTTTTCAAGATTTAAATTATTCGTATTTGGCTTTCTGCCAACAGAAACTAATACTACATCACATTCAAAGTCTTTGTTGTTTCCATTTTTATCTAAAGTTGAAACTACAGCGCCAGATTTATTTTTTTTAATTGACTCAACTTTATGTTGCATATGAAAATTTATACCTTGTTTTATTAAAATTTTCATAAATTCATTGGAGATTTCTTTATCCATACCAGGGGTAATGTGATCAAGAAATTCGACCACGTGTACTTCTGCTCCAAGTCTTGACCAAACAGACCCCATTTCCAAACCTATATAACCTCCACCTACGACTAACATTTTTTTTGGAACTGCCTCTAATTTTAAAGCGCCTGTAGATGAAACAATTATTTTTTCATCAAATTCTATACCAGGTAGAGAAATAGGAACTGAGCCTGTTGCAATAACTATTTTTTCAGCTTTAACCAATACCTCTTTTTTATTATTATCTATAATTGAAATTTCATTTTTAGACTTAAGACTACCAACTCCTTTAAAATAAGTTATCTTGTTTTTTTTTAATAGAAATTCTACTCCTTTGGTTAATATTGTAACTGCCTTATCTTTACTTTTCATCATCTTAGGTAAATTTAATTTTACTTCTCCTATTTCTATTCCTTTATTCGATAAATTTTGAACTTTGTTAAACTCCTCAGACAAATTAAGCAAACTTTTTGATGGTATGCATCCAACATTCAAACAAGTTCCACCAAGTGAACCTCTAGATTCAATACATGCTGTTTTCAAGCCTAATTGAGCAAGTCTAATTGCACAAACATAACCCCCAGGACCTCCACCGATTACAACTGCTTGAAATTTTTCTATCATTAAATATCTAAAAATAATCTCCTTGGATCTTCTAAGTTTTCCTTGATCATTTTTAAGAATGAAACTGACTCTTTTCCGTCAATTATTCTGTGATCATAAGAAAGTGCCAAATACATTATCGGTTTTATCTTTATTTCACCCTTTATGACTATTGGTCTTTCTACAATATTGTGCATTCCCAGTACTGCTGATTGTGGTAAGTTTAATATTGGTGTTGATAACATTGAACCATAAATTCCGCCATTACTAATTGTAAAAGTTCCACCTTGGAGATCTTCAATCGTTAATTTTCCTTCCCTTGCTTTATCAGAAACTTCTTTAATATTTTTTTCAATGTCTGCAAAAGATAATTCATCAGCATTTTTCAACACCGGAACCACTAATCCTTTATCAGTACTAACCGCAAAACTTATATTATAGTAATTTTTGTAAATAATTGAGTCTCCCTCGATTTCTGCATTTACTACAGGGAAGTTTTTTAGAGCAACAATACAAGCTTTTACAAAAAAAGACATGAAACCTAATTTTACGTTATATCGATTTTGAAAATCCTCTTGATTTTCTTTCCTCATCTCCATCACACTAGACATGTCAACTTCATTAAATGTTGTAAGCAATGCAGCATTTTCTTGGGCTTGCTTTAATCTTTTGGCAATAGTTTGTCTCAATCTGGTCATTTTAATTTTTTCTTCTTGACCATATTTAATTTTTCTTTCTGATGGAGGTGGATTTATACCCATTAAATTTATTAAATCACCTTTTAAAACTCTTCCATCCTTTCCTGATCCTTTTACAAAGCTAACATCTATATTATTTTCATTTACAATTTTTCGTACTGCTGGAGATAGAGTGTCGTTATTTTTTAATTCAATTTTTTTTTCTTCTTTTACTTCTTGTGTAAGAACTAAAGGTTTGTCTTCATCTTTTTTATCAAAAATATCTGGTTCTTCTTTTTGTTTTTGAGTATCAAATTTTATAATATTGTCATCTTCAACTTGAGGTTTGGGATCAATTTTTTTTACTTTATCTGTTTCATCTGAGCCAAAAGTATTTTCAGATACAGATGCTAAAAGAGATCCGACTTTAACAACTGAACCATCTTTAGAGTTTATTTCAGTTAATATTCCTGTAACAGGTGAAGGAACTTCTAAATTTACTTTATCAGTTTCAAGTTCAACTATAGGCTCATCTGCCTCAACTGTGTCTCCTTCATTTTTTAACCATTTTGCAATAGTGGCTTCTGTTATACTTTCACCAAGCGCTGGGACTATTATTTTTTCACTCATTACTAATTACTCAAAAACTTTCTTTACAATTTCTTGCTGCTGAGAAATATGTCTTTTGGCATATCCTGTTGCAGGTGATGCATCTGGACTTCTTCCTATATAAGAAATCTGATTATTATTAGCCTTTATATTATCTAATGTCCATTGGATATAATCTCTTACAGAAAACCATGCACCCATATTCTTTGGTTCCTCTTGACACCAATAAAATTTAGCATTTTTAGCATATGGCTTTAGCTCATTTACAAGACTTTTTGCTGGAAAAGGATAAAGTTGCTCTATTCTATAAAAAACAACATCATCTCTTTTTAATTTTTCTCTGGCTTCAATTAAGTCAAAGTATATTTTACCTGAACACAAAATTACTTTTTTTATTTTTTTAGATTTTTTTAATTTTATAAATCCTTTAATTTTAGGATCAATAGCATGATCCCATAAAACTCTGTGAAACGAATTTTCTTTACTAAATTCGACCAAGTCAGACACACAGAATTTATGACGTAATAAAGATTTAGGTGTCATTATTATCAAAGGCTTTCTAAAGTCTCTATGCATTTGTCTTCTTAATGCATGAAAATAATTTGCAGGTGTTGTGCAATTCATTACTTGCATATTGTCATTTGAACATAATTGTAAAAATCTTTCTAATCTAGCCGATGAATGTTCTGGACCTTGACCTTCATATCCATGAGGCAGTAACATAACTAAACCTGATGCTCTAGACCATTTTCTTTCTCCTGATGCAATAAATTGATCAATTACAACCTGAGCACCGTTTGCAAAATCACCAAATTGCGCCTCCCACAATGTGAGAGTATTTGGTTCTACTAAACTATAACCATATTCAAAACCTAAAACAGCTAGTTCTGATAAAAAACTATCTACCACCTCAAAATTTTTTTGCTTTGATGATATATTGTTCAGTGGTACATATCTTGAATTGTCTAATTGATTTCTTAAAACTGAGTGTCTTTGACTAAATGTTCCCCTACCAGAATCTTGGCCCACCAACCTAACTGGATAGCCTTCCTCTAATAATGAACCAAAAGCAAGGGATTCTGCATTTGACCAATCAATCTTTTTTTCATTTGAAACTGACAGCTTCCTCTTATCAAAAATTTTTGAGATAGTTTTATGAATATTTATTTCAGAAGGAATCGTATTAATTTTATTAGAAATTTCCTTTAATTTATTAGTATTGTAACCAGATATACCTCTTTTATCTTTACCTTTTTCAGGTTTATACCGAGACCATGTGCCCTCAAACCATTCTATTTTTGGTTTGTAGTTTTTAGCATTTTTAAATTGATCATTTAATAAATCTTTAAATTTTTTAATTTCGATATTTAAATATTCATTTGATATAGAACCTTCATCAACAAGCTTTTGACCATAAACTTTTATTGAAGATGGATGGGAACGTATTTTCTTATACATAAGAGGTTGAGTAAAAGAAGGTTCATCTCCTTCATTATGACCAAACCTTCTGTAACAAATTAAATCTATTACTACATCTCTGTTAAATTTTAATCTAAAGTCCGTTGCTATTCTGGCAGCATATACTACTGCCTCGGGGTCATCACCATTTACATGAATAATAGGCGCTTCAACCATTTTTGCTACATCTGAAGGGTAAGGAGAAGATCTAGCAAATCTCGGACTTGTAGTAAAACCTATTTGATTATTTATAATTATATGAATTGTTCCCCCCGTATTATGTCCAGGTAGACCTGACATAGCAAAACATTCTGCTACAACTCCTTGTCCTGCAAAAGCTGCATCACCATGAATTAATATTGGAATTACTTTTTTTCTTTCCTTATCTTTGTGAAAAAATTGCTTAGCTCTTGTTTGACCAAGAACAACGGGATTTACTGCTTCCAAATGAGATGGATTATCAGTCAAACTCACATGAACTAGATTTCCATCAAAATCTCTATTTGACGAAGCACCTAGATGATATTTAACATCTCCAGTATCATCTTCTGAATCAGAATTTATCTCCCCCGCGAATTCATTAAATATTCTTTTATATGACTTTTGCAAAACATTGGCCAATACATTCAATCTACCTCTATGCGACATTCCAATTTTTACTTCTTTAATTTTTGATTGACCACCAATTTTAATTATTTGTTCAAGGGCTGGGATTAAACTCTCACCCCCATCAAGACCAAATCTTTTTGTACCGACATATTTTGTATGTAAGAATTTTTCAAAACCTTCAGCTTGTATTAATTTATTAAGAATTGCTTTTTTTCCATTCTGAGTAAACTTGAAATCATCTACTTTTTCAACTCTATCTCTAAACCATTTCCTTTCTGTAGGGTTAGCAATATGCATATACTCATACCCAATAGAGCCACAATATTTATCCCTCAAAAATTGAAGAATTTCTTTTATGTTTGAATGTTGTTTATTAATTACTCCATCTAGAAAAATTTTTTTCGAATAATCATCTTTACTAAATCCATAGGACTCTGGATGAAGTTCTTCAAGATAATCTGCTTTAAGCATTTCTAAAGGATCTAATTTTGCAATTAGATGTCCTCTTTGTCTATAAGACCTAATCATGGCCACTGCCTTAATTGCATTTGAATTTGCGATTTCTTGATCAATTGATTTATCAATTTGAGTAATCGGTTTTTGATCTTTTTTTACAGTAACTTTTTGAGTAGGACTCCATGATGGGCCGTTTAACTCGTTTACAATAACATCTAATTCTTCTCCAATTTCTTCAAAATATTTTTTCCAACTTTCAGGTAAATTCGGATCATTGGCAACAAACTTAGTGTACATTTCTTCTATAAAAGCACTATTTGCTTTACTTAAAAATGCTGTTTTTTCAAAATCTAGATTTTTAATTGATGACATTATTTAGTTTAATATAGACTTAGATTAAAATTTTTCAATTAGACAGTTTATTTAGTAAAGTTTTTCCAATTATAGAAGGAGATTTAGCAACAGTTATTCCAGACTCTTCCATTTTTTTAATTTTGTCTTCAGCTCCACCTTTTCCACCAGAAATAATTGCTCCTGCATGACCCATTCTACGTCCAGGAGGGGCGGTTATACCTGCTATAAATCCTACAATTGGTTTTTTTATTTTATGATTTTTTACAAATTCAGAGGCTTCCTCCTCAGCTGTACCTCCAATTTCTCCAATCATTAAAATAGATTGTGTTTCTTCGTCATTTAGAAATAAATCTAAGCAATCTATAAAATTTGTTCCATTGATTGGGTCTCCACCAATACCAATACATGTTGATTGACCTAAGCCATTTTCTGTAGTTTGTGCTACTGCCTCATATGTTAATGTTCCTGATCTAGAAACAATCCCAACAGATCCTCTTTTATGAATATTTCCTGGCATTATTCCAATTTTACATTCTTCTGGTGTTATTATGCCTGGACAGTTGGGTCCTATTAATCTACTTTTTGATCCATTTAGTTTTTTCTTAACTTTTAACATATCTAAAATAGGAATTCCTTCAGTTATACAAACTATAAGACTTATGGATGCCTCTATCGCTTCTATAATTGCTGCAGCAGCAAATTTTGCAGGCACATAGATCATTGTCGCGTCAGCTCCTAGATTATTTTTTGCTTCCAAAACAGTATTGAAGACTGGTCTATCCAAATGTTTTTGACCACCTTTTTTTGGTGTAACTCCACCAACTAAATTAGTGCCGTACATAATGGCTTGTTCGGAATGAAAAGTTCCGTGAGAACCTGTGAAACCCTGACAAATTACTTTTGTATTTTTATTTACTAATACAGACATCTATTTAATAGCCTTGACTATCTTTTTTGCAGCATCATCTAAATTTTCAGCTGATATTAATTTAAGACCAGAATTATCAAGTATTTTTTTTCCCTCCTCAAAATTAGTTCCAGCTAATCTGACTATTAGTGGTACCTCAATATCAATTTCTTTGGCAGCTTCTACTACACCTTGAGCAAGAACATCACATCTCATTATCCCTCCAAAAATGTTAATTAAAATTCCTTTAACATTTTTATCTGAAAGAATTATTTTAAGTGCAGCTGAAACCTTTTCCTTTGATGCTCCTCCTCCAACATCCAAGAAGTTTGCTGGCTCTTCTCCATATAACTTAATGATATCCATTGTAGCCATGGCTAATCCAGCACCATTAACCATACATCCAATGCTGCCATCTAATTTAATATAAGAAAGATCGTGTTTGCTAGCCTCTATCTCTGTTGGATCTTCTTCATTGAGATCTCTTAATTCTAATATTTCGGAATGTCTAAATAATGCATTAGAATCAAAATTTACTTTTGCGTCTAAACATACAATTTTTTCATCTTTAGTTAATATTAAAGGATTTACTTCGACCATATTTGCATCTGTACTAATAAACATTTTATAAATTGATTTGATTAAAGATATAGCTTGCTTATTGGCCTTACCTGTTAAATTAAAGATCTTAATTATTTTATCACAATCTTTATCTGAAATTTCATTATTCATTTCAACTTTTGTTGTTATAATTTTTTCTGGAGAACTATTTGCTACTTCTTCAATATCCATTCCACCTTGGTCGCTAGATATGAAAGCAATTTTTGAACTAGCTCTATCAACTAAACATGATAAATAGAATTCTTTATTAATGTTTGAAGACTCCTCCACATATAATCTTTTTACTTCTCGTCCTTCAGGACCTGTTTGGTGCGTTATTAGAGTTTTACCTAATAATTCTTTTGCAGCAGTTGCTAATTCATCAATAGTATTTAAGATTTTAACTCCACCTGCTTTACCTCTGCCTCCAGCATGAATTTGCGCTTTTAAAACATATTTGTTCGTCTTTAGGGATTTTACCTTTTCTAGTAAGTCATCGACAGTTAAAGCAAAAACTCCTTCTGGAACAACTGCTCCATATTTTTTTAATATTTGTTTAGCTTGATGCTCGTGAATATTCATTATTATTTTGAAAGATCAGGGTCTATTTTAGATGCCGCTTCCCAAAGGGCTTTTACTGCATCAATAGAATGCATAAATTCTTTTTTTTCTTTTTCATCTAAATCAATCTGTTCTATTTTTTCAACACCATCTTTACCGACAATTACTGGTACACCCGCATAAACATTGTTAACACCATATTCACCATTTAATTGCACAGCACATGGTAATAATTTTTTTTCATTATTTAAATATGCTTCTGCCATTTGAACACCTGAAGCTGCTGGAGCGTAAAATGCTGAACCTTTTTCTAAATACTTAACAATCTCTGCACCACCATCCCTTGTCCTTTGATTTATTTCTTCTAATCTTTCTTTTGTTATTTTTCCCTCTTTAACTAAATCTAATAAAGGTTTTCCAGAAACTTTTGTAAATCTAGGCATTGGAACCATAGTATCTCCATGTCCACCCATTACCATTGCATCTATTTCTTTCACAGGAACATTTAATTCTAATGATAAAAATAATTTAAATCGTGAACTATCCAAAATACCTGCCATACCAACAATCTTATTAGCAGGAAGACCAGAGAATTTTTGAAGAGCCATGACCATGACATCTAATGGGTTCGTAATGCATATTATAAATGCATTGGGAGCGTTTTCTTTTATTCCATAAGCTACTTGTTTAATAATTTTTAAATTTATACCTAGAAGATCATCTCTACTCATGCCTGGTTTTCTTGGCACTCCTGCTGTAATAATGATTACATTTGAATCTTTAATATCTTTGTAATCATCAGTTCCAGAAAATTTTACATTAAAACCATCAACTGATGAAGATTGAGCAATATCTAAAGCTTTTCCCTTAGCAACTCCACTTGCAACATCAAATAATACTACTTCATCTACTAGTTCTTTTGTTCCAATTAAATGTGCAAGAGTTCCTCCTATTTGACCCGCTCCAATTAAAGAAATTTTTTTATTCATAATTGAAATAATCTTTTATTGATAACTAATAATTATTCAATAAAAATCTAGATTTATATGTTAATTATCTTCAGTTAACTTAGAGCAGATAGCCATATCATCAGATATATAAGAACCTTTAAAATGAGATTTGTTTTTTTCCCAATTTTTTTTACCATCTGCTATGTAATTATTGAATATGTCTTTTCTATTTTTTTCAGCCTCTTCTTGAGCTTCTTCAAGTTTTTTCTCTTCTTCAATGACTTTTAATTCAACAGCTTTAAATAACAAATTATTTGAAATTTCTATAAAATTTTTTGATGAAACTGCATCTAATTTAAGAACTATACCTGATGCATATGCGTAAACTGCACTACATCTTTTTAATAAGTATATTTGGGTTAGACTCTTATCTAAATCATTTTCATCTAAATATTTTTTTAAAGAAATATTCAAATCAGCTTTTGCAAAACTTGTCAGGAACGACATAGCTATCATAATAAATATTAGTTTTTTTATTTTCATTTTGATAAATTTATAAATTTTAAGGGCCGTAAGCCACTTTAGGTAACCAGGTAACTATTTCGGGAAAATTAAATACAATAGCAACTGCTACTACTTGCAGGATAACAAATGGAATTATTCCTTTGTATATATTTGTTATAGAAATTCCTTGAGGAGCAACACCCTTCATATAAAATAAAGCAAAACCAACTGGTGGGGTTATGAATGAGGTTTGTAGAACTACAGCAAACATTACAATAAACCATACCAAATCAACTCCAAGATCCACCATTACTGGCGCCAAAAATGGTAAGATGATTAGAGTAATCTCAATCCAATCTAGAAAAAATCCTAATAAAAATGCAAAAATTAAAACTACAATTACAACCCCATTTGTCCCAAAAGGTAGGGCTTTTAGAGTTCCTTCTATTAGCTCATCACCACCTAAACCTCTTAAAATTAAAGCAAACATCGTCGCTCCAACAAAAAGTGCAAATATATAGGCCGTAGTATGAGTTGTTTTTCTAATCACAATTTTTAAATCTGCAAATGATAATCTGCCTCTTAGTATTGCTAATAAAGATGCACCTAAGGCTCCAACTCCAGATGCTTCGGTTGGGGTAGCAATCCCCATAAATATACTTCCTAAAACTGCAACAATTAATAGAGCTGGTGGAATAATAGATTTTAAAACTCTTAAGACTATTCTAAAATCTACTGGTTCAGCATCCTTTGGTAAAGGGGCAGCTTTTGGATTCATGTAAGCATAAACAACAATGAAAATTGTATATAATAAACCTAGCAACAATCCTGGAAATACAGCGCCCATAAATAAGTCACCAACTGATATTCTTACTTGGTCCCCCATAATTACGAGCATGATACTTGGAGGTATAAGAATTCCTAAAGTCCCGGTTGCACAAACAACTCCACAAGCTAAATTTGGATTGTACTTATTCTTTAACATCAATGGCACACCTAAAATTGTTAGAAGTACTACTGCTGCACCAATAATTCCTGTAGAAGCGGCAAGTAAAACTCCAATGAATACAATTGAGATTGCAAGTCCACCTCTTGTTTTACCAAATAATTTAGACAGATCGGTCATAAGATCTTCTGCTATACCAGATTTATCCATCATTATTCCCATAAAAATAAACATTGGTAATGCAACTAAAACCCAATTGGCCATTACACCATAAAGCCTGTATACAACCATCGAGGCAAATCCAAAATCAACACCATAAAATGTATCAAATAAATTATCGGAAAGCATTGAGATAAAAATAAACAGAACTCCTAAACCGCCCATTGTCCAAGCTACAGGAAATCCATAAAATATTAACGTTATAAAGCTAAAAAAGAGAGCAATTGCTAAAAAATATTCTGTAACTAATGAAATCATTTTTTATCCTCTAATCCAAATCGAAGTGTTTCTATTATTCTTACGATCCTTGAGAAACCAGAAATTAAGAGTAAGAAAAAACTGATTACTAAAAAACCTTTTACAAACCATCTAGCTGGCAATCCATTGGCTGATGTTGATCTTTCGCTTGAAGCCCATGATAATTCAAAGAAAGGGACTGCGTAATAAAGAACGAGAATTACGAATGGTAAAAATAAGATCAAAATACCAAATAATTCAAACCATAGTTTTTTTCTATAACTCAATCTTTCACTTAACACATCTACTCTAACATGGGAGTCGACTATATATGTAGAAGATAAACCAATTAACCAACCTATACAATAAAGATGCCATTGCAGTTCCTCTAATTCAATCATTCCATTTCTAAAAACATATCTTAAGACTACATTTAGAATGATAACTGCAATTAATATTACCCAGAACCAATTAAAAATTTCTCCTATCTTTAAAACAAAATTATCAATTTTCATTGTGATAGGTGTGTGCCTAAGCTGTAGTTTTTTATCAAGAGAACTTTCTACAGATGTAAAATCTTTAGACATAATTTTTTCCTTTAAAACAAAAGCAGCCGGTAAAACCGGCCGCTTTTATTATTATAATCAACTTTTTAAGTATTAAATACTAAAAGTTTCGAGGTAAATATCCCCATTTTTGCCAAACATCGTACTCTTTCATGAATGCTTGTTGAGAAGCCCATACTTTAGCAAAGTCAGCGTCTTTAGCAGATTCTTCTTTCATTACTCTAGCACTAACTTTTTGTAGCTCTCTCAATACACTATCAGGCAATCTAGCTGCTGTTACACCTTTAGAAGGAAAAGTTCCGATTTGTTTTCCTTGTAAAAATTCACCAGTGGTAATTGCTCTCATAGCTGCCGCTGTACAAGCCATTTCGAATAAAGCTTGGTCAGCTGCACCCATTTTTTTCCATAAATCTAAGTTGATCATGAAATGAGTAGAAGTTGATACTTGGTGCCAACCTGGGAAAAGGTTGAATTTAGTTATTTTATGAAAACCCAATACTTCATCAATTGCAGGCATTGAATATTCAGTTGCATCTAAAGTTCCTTTTTCTAGAGCAGCAAAAATTTCACCACCAGCCATCAAAGTAGCAGAAGCTCCAATTTCATTTAAAACCATTCCTCCTAATCCTGAGAAACGAATTTTTAAACCTTTTAGATCTGCAAGGCTAGTTATAGGATTTCTATACCAACCAGCTGTTTCAGGTCCAATTGTGCTACACAACAAAACTTGAATATTTTGCTTGTTGTATATTTCATTAGCTAGCTTAGCGCCTTCTCCTTCAAACCACCAAGCAGCATATTCCCATGGCTCCATTCCAAATGGAACAGCAGCAAATAATACAGCTGCCGGTATTCTTCCCTGATCATATGCCATGTAGTTGTAAGCTGCAGGCAAGTCACCTTTACTTATTGAAGGTGAGATTTCTAATGGTGGAAGTATTTTTCCAGGTTCATAAACCTTCAGTTTGATTCTACCATCAGTCGCTCTATCTAATGTATCTGATAATCGTGCAACAGGATCTCCTAGTGCAGGCCAACCAGTATTAAAAGTAGATTGTACTTTCCATCTAATTTTTTCTGCTGCAGTAACTTGCTGTAATGAAAAAGTTATCATTAAAGTAAATACAGCAAAAAAACTAAAAGATGCTTTTATTAGTTTTTTCATATTCCCCTCTCTTGTTTTGAGTTGTTTTAAAATTAAAGAACATTCCCAACTCATTTTAGAACGCTCTCCATGCTTTTCCGTAAAGATCAACCATTTCATTTACAGAAGGCACTCTCGGATTGAGGTTTGGCGCACCTGAAATTTCAGCATCAGTTGCCATATTTTCCAGCTTCTCCTCAAAATTTTTTTTATCAATTCCGAATGTTTTCATAGAAGGTACATCAAAATCTTTATTCATTTGATAAAGACCTTTAATCAATTTTTCACATGAAGCATTATCATCATCATTTGGCATAGCAAAATTTCCAACTCTACTACAATCAGCATATCTACTTTTAGCATGATCAATAGAATATTCCGTTATGGTTGGTAACAACATTGCATTACTTAATCCGTGAGGTACCTTAAAGTTACTGCCTAATGGTCTACTCATTCCATGAACCAAGCATATTGATGCATTTGAAAAAGCAAGACCTCCTAAAGTTGCGGCAAGCATTAATCCCTCTCGAGCTTTAAGGTTTTTGGGATCTTTATCAACTGCATAGATATTTTGTGTTACAAGCCTGATTGTATCTAAAGCCATTCTATCTGAAAATAATGTAGCCTTTTTACTAACATAAGCCTCTATTCCATGCGTTAAAGTATCGATAGCACTATCAATAGTTAATCTTCTAGGTTTTGATAATGTCAGATCATAATCAACAATTGCACACGTTGGAACGAATCCTTCACCTCTACATGAAATTTTTTCATTATTTTTTGAATCTATAATTACAGCATGATGGGTGACTTCTGATCCTGTTCCAGCTGTTGTGGGTATGGCAATAATTGGTAAGCCTTGTTTATCGAATGTTGATGGTGGTTTGTAGTCTTGAATATTTTTACTATGAATTGCCATAACAGCAATAGCTTTGGCAGTATCTATCGGGCTACCACCTCCAAAACCTATTACAGCTTCATTTTTAAATTTTTTTAAATAATTAATTCCATTTAAAACTACAGTATCTGTTGGATCAGGAATTGTATCATCAAAAACATTAGATTTTAAACCTGCTTTATTTAAAATATCTTGAAGTTTTTTTACATAACCAAACTCAACCATTTGTTTATCTGTTACAATTAAAAATGATTTTATTGATTCTAAAGTTTTTATAATTTCTGGGAGTTGATTTAAACTGCCCTTGCCAATTTGCATATATCTTGGCACACATATTCTGACATTATCTCTTTTAATCAAGTTATTACCTCTTTTTATTAGATCAATCTAAGCTTATGTAAATTTAGGAGTCAACAGCATATAATCTTTAATTGATAATATTTTTCTCATTTAAGGAATACATGTTGCAATCAAAAAAAACTTGTTATAATTTATTTTATAAATTTAACTATAATGAAAACAGTAAGCCACTTTATTGATGGAAAAATATATAGTGATAGTAAATCTAGAAAGGGTCCAATTTTTAATCCTGCTATCGGTGAACAAATTGCTGAAGTTGAATTAGCAAATAAAACAACTGTAGAAAAAGCAATCGAAAATTCTTCAAAAGCTTTTTTAAAATGGTCAAAAACTACACCTATAAGTAGATCTAGAATTTTATCTAAATATAAAGATCTTCTAATAAAAAATATGGAAGAACTAGCTGTAATGGTTTCTGAGCAACATGGTAAAACAATTGCTGATGCTAAAGGTTCTATTCAAAGAGGTATAGAGGTAGTGGAGTATGCAACAGGAATAACAGACTCTTTGAAAGGGGATCATTCTACAAGTGTTGGAACGAATGTTGATTCTCACACTTTAAGGCAGCCACTTGGGGTTTGTGCAGGTATTACCCCATTTAATTTTCCAGCAATGGTTCCAATGTGGATGTATCCTGTTTCAATAGCATGTGGAAACACATTTGTATTAAAACCATCAGAAAAAGATCCCAGCTGTCCAATGAGATTAGCAGAATTAGCTATCGAAGCTGGTCTACCAGCTGGTGTTTTAAATGTTGTTAATGGAGATAAAGAAGCTGTAGACACATTGTTAGAAAATAAAACTGTACAAGCAATAAGTTTTGTTGGTTCCACTCCCATAGCTGAATATGTTTATCATACTGGGACTAAAAACAATAAAAGAGTGCAAGCTCTAGGAGGTGCAAAAAATCATATGGTTATAATGCCCGATGCTGATGTAAATAAAACAACAGATGCGATAATAGGATCAGCTTTTGGTTCAGCAGGTGAGAGATGCATGGCAATTTCTGTTGCTGTTTGTGTTGGAAAAAAAACTAAAGAAAAAATCAAAACAAAATTATTAGAGGAAACAGCTAAGCTAAATGTTGGACCTTATACAGATGAGAAAAGTGATTTTGGACCTTTAAATAATAAAACACACTTTGAAAAAGTTTTAGGTTACATAGATACTGGAGAGAAGGAAGGAGCAAAACTTCTTACTGATGGAAGAAATTTTAAGAAACAAGGTTATGAAAATGGTTATTTTGTAGGACCAACTATTTTTGATGACGTAAAACCTGATATGAAAATTTATAAAGAGGAAATATTTGGGCCAGTATTAAGTATGATGACCACTGAAACTTATGAAGAAGCTTTAAATTTAGTAAACGATCATGAGCTAGGGAATGGAGCAGCTGTATTCACAAAAAGTGGAAATATTGCTAAACATTTTACTGAAAATGCTAAAATAGGTATGATTGGGGTTAATGTACCCATTCCAGTTCCTGTCGCATATCACAGTTTTGGTGGTTGGAAGCGATCTTTATTTGGAGATCATTCAATGCATGGACCTGAGGGTGTAAGATTTTATACTAAACTTAAAACTGCGACAGTAACTTGGGTTGAGGATAACGCTGGTCCTGAATTCACGATTCCAGTTTTATCTTGAGTTAAAACTAATTAAATTTTTAATGACAGATACAAATATAAGAACCTCTCCAAGAAGAATACTTAATATACTTGAAGAAATTATTGTTGATCCTGATAGTTTCACTGCTAAAAAAATCTCTCATAAATTGAAAATACCATTGCCAACAGTTTATCGACATATAGAAACTTTGTGCGAAGAAAAATATTTAGTAGCAAGTGGTTCAAAAAAATATCTACCAGGTCCGAAAATTAGAAACATAATTTTAAAAAGTCTTCCTTACGAACCAAATTTTACACTTAGGCGTTCATACTTAAGAAAATTAACTAATGATATTGAGGAGACAGTAAGTTTATCTATACCTATAGGAACAAAACTTGTTTATTTTGATAGAATTGAATTTCACTGGCCAATGCAACTAAATTTAGAAGCTGGAGATCATCTCCCGTTGCACGCATCTGCTTCAGGAAAATTATATTTATCTTCTATAATTGAAGAAAAAGTAATTCAAATTTTTAAAAATATTAAAACACCAAAAACTGCAAAAAATACAATCACTGATCTTTCAGAATTTAAAAAAGAATTAAAAAAAATAAAGAGTCAAGGCTATGCTTTTGATAACGAAGAATGGTTTAATGGAATGGCTGGAATTTCAGTTCCAATATTCAATTCAGATAAAGAATTATGCTTTTGTCTCTCCACACATACAGCTAAAAGTAGAAAAGATATTAATGATCTAAAAAAAATTTTACCAGTAATGCAAACAGCAGCTAACAATCTCAAAAAAGTTTTATTTAAAGATTAACAGTTGCTAACATTTTTTTTATTTCTGCAATTGCTTTTGCAGGATTTAATCCTTTAGGACATGCACTAGTACAATTCAAAATAGTATGACATCTGTAAAGTTTTAATTCATCGGCAACTTTTTTTAATCTGGATTCTCTTTCATCGTCTCTACTGTCTACAATCCATCTATATGCTTGTAATAATACAGCTGGACCTAAGTATTTATCTCCATTCCACCAATAACTTGGGCAGGAAGTTGAGCAACATGCACACATAATACATTCATAAGCTCCGTCTAGTTTTTTCCTATCTTTTTTAGATTGAATAATTTCTGTTTTATCAGATTTTGAATTTGATTTTAACCACGGCTCAATTGATTGGTACTGTCTGTATAAACCATCTAAATCACCTATTAAATCTTTTTTGACTCTTAAATGTGGCAATGGGTAAATGTCTATATCGCCACTGATTTCTGCATGAGGTGTGGTACATGCTAAACCATTTTTACCACCCATGTTCATTGCACAAGAACCACAAACTCCATGTGCGCAAGATCTTCTGTAAGCAACAGTAGGATCAATCTCATTTTTAATTTTATTTAAGATATCTAAGACCTTGGAAGGGCAATTATCCATATCAACTTCATAAGTATCAATTCTAGGGTTTTCTCCCGTCGAAGGATCCCACCTATAAACATTAATTTTTCTTAAATTCTTTGAACCAGTTTTGTCTTTGAAATATTTACCTTTTTGAACTTGAGAGTTTTTAGGTAAATTAATCTGAACCATTAATAAACTCTTTCTTGAGGCGGAAAGTATTGAACTTCATTTGTGAGAGTAGACTTATGAACCTCCCGATAGCTTATTTTTGTGTTTTTTCCATCACACCAAGCAAGTGTATGTTGCATAAATTTTTCATCATCTCTTTTTGGATAATCTTCTCTAGCGTGCGCTCCTCTACTTTCTTTTCTATTATATGCAGAGTCTACAGTTACTACCGCCTGTCTAATCAAATTATCAAACTCTAAAGTTTCTACCAAGTCAGTATTAAAAATTAATGACTTATCTTTAACTGACAATGAATCTAAACCATCATATGTTTTTCTTATTTCTTCAACTCCTTCTTTAAGAGTTTTTTCTGTTCTGAAAACAGCACATTTAGACTGCATTGTTTTTTGCATTGCTAATCTTAGTTCTGCTGTTCCTGTATCACCTTTTGCATTTCTTATTTTATCAAATCTATCAATACATTTTTGCGTTTCGGTCTCACTAATTTCTTCATGTGGTGTTCCAGGTTTAACTAGCTCTGAGGCTCTTTTTGCTGCTGCTCTCCCAAATACGACTAAATCAATTAAAGAATTAGATCCCAATCTGTTTGCTCCATGAACTGAAACACACGCCGCTTCACCTATTGCCATTAAACCAGGAACGGTTTTTTCTGATCCATTAACCGTCAATACCTCTCCTTTATAATTTGTAGGAATACCCCCCATATTGTAATGGACTGTTGGAACAACAGGAATCGGTTCTTTAGTTACATCTACGTTTGCAAATAATCTTGCTGCATCAGTTATGCCTGGTAATCTACTTTCAATAATTTCTTTATCTAAATGATTTAAGTTTAAATGAACATGATCTTGTTCTTTACCAACGCCCCTTCCCTCATTAATTTCGATTGACATTGATCTGCTCACTACATCTCGAGATGCTAAATCTTTTGCTTTTGGAGCATATCTTTCCATAAATCTTTCTCCTTTAGAATTCGTAAGATATCCTCCCTCTCCTCTTGCTCCTTCTGTTATTAAAGTACCATGTCCATATATTCCAGTTGGATGAAATTGAACAAACTCCATATCTTGTAAAGGCAATCCAGCTCTTAAAACCATTGCATTTCCATCTCCAGTGCAGGTATGTGCAGATGTCGCTGAGTAGTAAACTTTACCATAACCACCTGTTGCAATAATTACTGTGTGTGCTCTAAATCTATGAATTGTTCCATCATTTAAATTCCAAGCAATCAAGCCTTTACATTCACCATCTTTCATTAAGAGGTCCAACGCAAAATATTCTATAAAAAATTCAGTTTTATGTTTTAAGGCTTGTCCATATAAAGTATGTAAAATTGCATGGCCTGTTCTATCAGCTGCTGCACAAGTTCTTTGAACAATCCCATTTCCATAATTTTTCGTCATTCCCCCAAATGGTCTTTGATAAATTTTTCCATCTTCTGTTCTACTAAAAGGAACACCATATTTTTCTAGTTCGATTACTGCTTTTGGTGCCTCTTTACAAAGATACTCTATACTATCTTGATCTCCTAACCAGTCTGCTCCTTTAACTGTATCATACATATGCCAACGCCAATCATCCTCTCCCATGTTACCAAGAGCTGCCGAAATACCTCCTTGAGCAGCTGAGGTATGACTTCTTGTTGGAAATACCTTAGAAATACATGCCGTCTTTAATCCTGCCTCACTTAGGCCGACTGCAGCTCTTAAACCCGAACCACCGGCACCAAGAACTACCACATCATATTTATGATCTATAATTTTGTATGAACTCATAACATAGTTATTAATATAATTGTAATTAATGGAATTACCACCGCCGATGCATATAAAAGTCTATTTGCGACATTTTTGATTTTACCATTTTTGATATAATCTTCAAAAACCTCACTAATACTCAATGCTGAAAAAAAATAAGCATTAATAATAAACAAGCTAAACAAAAACTTTGAAAATGGATCTGAAAAAAATTTTACAATAATGGAGTAATCTTGATCATAAATTATAATAAAATTTATTATAAACCATATCATTAATGGAATTAATGTTCCCCCACTAATCTTTAAAAAAATCCATTTCTTTGTTGCATTAATCATTTTAAAAAAAATTTTTTCCAATTAAATAAAAAGATATTGTTAGAACTATTGACCCAAATATTACAATCAATCCAGTTATCTTTGTTGTTTTAAGTTCAAAACCATAACCAAAATCCATAATTAAATGTCTAATCTCACTCAAAATTTGAAAAGAAAATGACCATGTAATTCCAAGCATGATAAATTTTCCTAAAAAAGAACTTAAAAATAAATTAATAAATTCATAATTACTCTCACCAAAAATAAGCGCTGAAGCTAATAAACAAATAAATGTAATTGCAATTATATTTATTATTCCTGTAATTCTATGCGATATAGATACTAATGATGAAATATGCCATTTATAAATTTGAATGTGAGGAGATAGTGGCGTTTTATTTTCCATAAAAATTATTTTTAATTAATGTCTCAGCTATTTCTACTGCATTCAAAGCTGCACCCCTTAGAAGATTATCTGAAACAATCCACAAGTTTAATCCATTTTTTACAGTCTTGTCTTCTCTAATCCTTGAAATAAATGTTTCATCTTTTCCCTCAGCTTCTAATGGTGTTAAGTATCCACCATCAATTCTTTCATCAATAACTTTACAGCCCTCAAAACTATCTAATGCGTTTCTCACTTTTTCAAGAGAAAAGGGTTTTTCAAATTGTAAATTAACTGACTCAGAATGTGATACGGATATTGGTAATCTCACACATGTTGCTGTTAAATCAATTTTATCACCTAAAATTTTTTTTGTTTCGTTGGTCATTTTCAATTCTTCTTTTGTATAACCATCATTTGAAAATACATCAATGTGAGGAATAGCATTAAAAGCTATTTGTTTTGTAAAATTTTTGGATTTTACTTTTTTACCATCTAAAGCCAATTTTGTTTGTTCAATTAATTCATCCATAGGTGCTTTACCACCACCAGATACTGATTGGTACGTTGAGACAACTATTCTTTTAATTGTAAATAAATCATGTAAAGGTTTTAAGGCAATAACTAATTGTGCTGTTGAACAATTTGGGTTAGCAATAATATTCTTTTTTATTCTATCTAAATGATTTGAATTAACTTGTGGGACTATCAAAGGTACATCTGGATCCATTCTATAAAAACTAGAATTGTCAATTACAATACAATCTTTTGCAGCCTTTTCGGCAAATTTTTCTGAAACTTTTCCTCCGGCTGCAAAAAAAGCAATTCTAACTTTGGAAAAATCAAAACTTTCCAAATCAAAAACTTCATGATCCCTACCTTTAAAATTAATTTTTTTACCCACACTTTTTGATGAAGCAACTAAATAAAGACTATCAATGGACAGTTCTTTTTTTTCAAGAACTTCTAAGGTTTTTCTTCCAACATTTCCTGTTGCTCCAACTATTGCAATATCCATGATGTAAGTTTTATACTAAATGAAAGGTAAATCGCAAACTGTTCCTACAAATATTTTTTCATCAATATCTATCTTAAATTGGGTTTTATTATCCCAATAAGGTTTATTAATCATAGCAATACCTATAACTTTTTTAAAAGATGGTGAATAAGTTGCAGATCTAACATAGCCTACAATATTATTATTGTCATCAAGTAGTGTCTTTTCGCAATACATATCAATTTTATCGTGATCAATTTTAACACCCATTAATTTTCTTGTAATTCCATCTTCTTTTATTTTTTTAAGTTTTTCTTTACCTAAAAAATTTATCTCACTATCTAAATTAATATACTTATCAAAATTTGCTTCGAACGGATTATCTCTGTTATCAAAATCATTTCCATAAGATAGTAATGCTGATTCTATTCGTTCTATCAGATTAGGACATCCTGCTTTAACATTAAATTCTTGTCCAAATTCAAATAAATAATCATATAAATCTTGCCCAGCTAAATCATCTTCAACATAAATTTCAAATCCCGTTTGCTTTGACCATCCCGACCTTGCAATAAAATATCTTTTACCTTTAAATTCGTAGTAATTAAAATTGAAAAATTTTAATTGTCTTATTTCTTCACCAAATAATTTTGCCATCAGATCGTTAGAGAGTGGGCCTTGAACTGCTAAAATATTTACATTAGGTTCATTAATTTGAACATCAAATTTATTTCCCGCTGCAAGTCCCTTGGCAAAAAAAATTACATCTGAGTCTGCAATTGACAACCACCATCTATCTTCAGCTATTTTATTTATAATTGGATCATTAACTAAAAGACCATCATCATCAATTAATGGTGCATAATAGCATCTACCAACTTTTGATTTTGATAAATCTCTACAAGTCATCAATTGAACTAATTTTGCTGAGTCTTTTCCTGAAATTTCTACTTGTCTCTCTGCAGCAACATCCCACACCTGAACAAATTTTTTCAAATGTTCATAATCAGATTCTAAAGATTTAAATGTTGCTGGTAGTAGCATATGATTATAAACAGTGTAACTGCTCACACCATGAGACTCTATCCTGTCTGTATAAGGAGTGCTTCTTAATCTTCTAGATTTTACAATTTGAAAGTTTTTCATTTTTTTAAAAATTCTAAGACCTTTTCTCTCATTTCAAACGCTTTTTCAATCATAATCATATGTCCACATCCATCAATTATATGAGTTGTCGAATTTTTAACTATCTTTGCAAATTTTTTTCCAACTTCTAAATTTACCATTTTATCTAACTGACCAAGTATTAACAGTGTTGGACAATTAATTGCTTTAGCTGCTTCTGATCCATTCGCATAATCATTGCAAGCAATAAGATCGACTGCTAAAATTTCTTTTATATCACCAGGAGATTGGATTATTCTTTCTATGGGATTTCCACCAATAAATTTTTTTGACCCCTCATAACCCCATTTCATCATTAACTTAACAGCGTCAGAGTCTCCGTTTGATGCCAAATCAATTAAATCTTTATTAACTGGCATTTTGTAAGAACCTCCCATGAAAACTATTTTTTTTAATTTATCTTTAAATTTAAAAGAATATTCAAGAATTTCTAGACAGCCTTGAGAGTGCCCTACAAGAATCAAATTATTCAACTTTAACATTACAAATACTTTTTCTAACCAATCTGCAATTTTTTCTATGCTATCTAAACATGGTCCTTCAGAATTTCCATGTCCAGGTAAATCAATTGATAAAACATTAAAATTTCTATTTGAAAAAAACTGTTCTGTTAAAGACCAGACAATATGAGAAAGACCACTTCCATGGAGAAAAACTATTGTCTCTTTTGAACTATCAATTCCTTGTCCAGCATCAGACGCATGAACACTTTTATTTTCAATTTTTATTATCAATTAATTACCTAAAATTTTTTTCTAAGCTCAAATTTTTGAATTTTACCTGTAGAAGTTTTTGGTAATTCACAGAAAACAACCTGTTTGGGAACCTTAAAACCAGCCAAAGTTTCTTTACAAAAGCTTATTAGGTCTTTCTCTGTAGTAGGTTTATCTTTAACCATTTCAATAAATGCACAAGGAACTTCTCCCCACTTTTCATCAGGTTTAGCTACTACTGCAGCAATTGATACAGAAGGGTGTTTGCTTAAAGTGTTTTCTATTTCAATTGATGAAATATTTTCTCCACCAGAAATAATTATATCTTTTGATCTATCTTGTATTTTTACATATCCGTCTGGATGCATAACCGCTAAATCTCCAGAATGAAACCATCCACCAGCCATAGCTTTATCTGTTGCAACCTTATCTTTGAAATAACCTTTCATGACTACATTTCCTTTAAGCATAATCTCACCAATTGTTTTTCCATCTTTTGGAACCTCTTTCATAGTTTCAGGATCCATGATCGCTGCTCCCTCAAGATTAGGATATCTAACTCCTTGTCTGGCTTTAATTTCATTTTGTTTTTCTTCGTCAAATACATTCCAATCTTCATTCCAAGCACATTGTGTGACATGACCATAGGTTTCGGTTAAACCATAAACATGCATTACTTCAAAACCAAGTTCTTTCATTTTTTTAAAAATTATACTTGGAGGCGGAGCACCTGCAGTAAGCACATGAACTTTATTCTTTAATTTTTTTCGATCATTTTCAGGGGCACCTGTTATCATATTTAATACAATCGGTGCGCCCCCAAAATGAGTAACATTATATTTATCTATTAACTCAAAAATCTTTTTGATATCTATGTTTCTTAAACAAATAGTTCTTCCATTCAACATTGGAACTGTCCAGGGATAACACCAACCATTACAGTGAAACATTGGAACAACTGTTAAGAAATTTAATCTATTGGGCATATTCCAAGCAACAGCACTTCCAGTTGACATTAAATAAGAACCTCTATGATGATAAACA
Source organism: uncultured Pelagibacteraceae bacterium (assembly GCA_902533075.1). GTDB lineage: Bacteria > Pseudomonadota > Alphaproteobacteria > Pelagibacterales > Pelagibacteraceae > Pelagibacter. Next base: position 10,223 of record CACAKN010000009.1, on the reverse strand, counting down.
ACACCTTTAGGATTTCCTGTTGTACCTGAGGTATAACTTAAAGATATAGCCTGCCACTCATCTTCGGGCATATTCCAAATATAATCATCATCACCTGTATTAAGAAAATTTTCATATTCTAAATCGCCAATTTTTTCTAATTTTGACTGATCAGCAAATTTATCATGAATATCAATGATTGTTATTTTTTTGTCTAGTTTGCTTAAAGCTTTTTTCACTTCTAGATGAAGCTGTCTATCAACTACCAATACTTTTGCATCACTATGATTCAAGATATATGAGATAGTATTTGCATCTAATCTAATATTAATTGTATTTAATACTGCACCTGTCATTGGAACTGAATAATGAGCCTCAAAAATTTCTGGAGTGTTATAGGCTAGGAACGAAACAGTATCTCCTTTTTTAATACCAATTTTTTCTAGTGCACTAGCAAATTTGGTAACTCTCTTATAAACTTCACTCCAAGTATATTTTCTATCTTCATATATTATTGCCTGATAATTTGGATAAACATCTTTTGCTCTCTCTAAAAAAGATAAAGGAGTTAAAGGGACATAATTTGCAGCATTCTTATCTAAATTTGTATCGTAATGACTCATTTTAATTAAATTTAAAATTCATTATACTTGAGCTTCCAGAAATAGCAGATTTATAATGTTGTTCAGCTCTAGGTAAAACTTTATCAAAATAAAATTTTGCGGTATTAATTTTATCATCATAAAAGTTTTTGTTCTCATTATAATCTTTAAAACTCACATCTAGAACCTTTATCCAGGCATATGCTACTGAAACAAAACCAAGAGTTTTCAGATAATCATTAGCTGCAGCGCTAACATCATCTTTATCTGTTTTGGTTTTTTCTTTTATCCATTGACTAAACTTAATTAAAATATTCAAATAATACTTAAATTCTTTGATAAATGGCTTAATTTTTTCGTTATCTAAATCAGTTTCAGTTTTTATTAAATCTATGTATTTGTTAATTATGTCTCCATTTTTATTAGATAATTTTCTAAAAACTAAATCTGCAGCTTGTACTGAATTTGTACCTTCGTATATTGGAGTTATTCTATTATCTCTATACAATTGTTCTATTCCTTGATCTTTTGTATAACCATAACCTCCATGAATTTGCATAGCATCATTAGTAATTTCCATACCTAAATCAGTAAATAATGATTTTACCACTGGTGTCATCAGTGAAACAAAATCAGATGCTTCCTGACGTACTTTTTCATCATGATGATTTAAACTAACTTCAGTTTGCTGTGATAACCAAAAACATAAAGCTCTCTCACCTTCAATAATTGATTTCATGTTTAATAATGATCTTCTTATATCTGCATGTTCAATTATAAAATCAGCACCATTAGCAGATTTAGTTTTATTAGTCTTGCCTTGTTTTCTCTCTTTTGCATAAGCAAGTGAGTTTTGATAAGCAATTTCTGAAATACCTAAACCTTGAATACCAACAACTATTCTTTCAAGATTCATCATTGTAAACATGGCATTTAAACCTTTATCCTTTTTGCCAATCATATAACCAGTGGCCTCATCAAAGTTTAATACACACGTCGCAGAACCTTTTATACCCATTTTACTTTCGATAGATCCTGTTGAAATCCCATTTCTTGGACCAACACTTCCATCTTGATTTACTACAAATTTAGGTACTAAAAATAAACTGATGCCTTTCGTACCCACTGGTGAGTCAGTCGCTCTGGCAATCACTAAATGAATAATATTCTCAGTTAAATCGTGATCTCCTGAGGTAATAAATATTTTTTGTCCACTAATTTTATATGTTCCATCATTTTGTTTTTCTGCTTTAGTTTTTAAAAGCCCTAAATCTGTTCCGCAAACAGGCTCTGTTAAACACATAGTGCCACTCCATTTACCTTCAACTATTTTTGGTAAATATTTATTTTTTAATTCATCTGAAGCATGATGATTAATACAATTATATGCACCTATGCTTAATTCACTATAAAGTTTAAAGGATAAACTTGCAGAAGATAGCATTTCATCAAAAAATGCACTTACTGTTTTTGGCATGCCTTGTCCACCATATTTGGGATCACAAGATAAAGATGTCCAACCATCTTCAATATATTTTTTATATGCTTCTTTATATCCTGGAGGTGTTCGCACAACTCCATTTTCTAAAACTGCTGGATTTTCATCACCAGCTTTTGCAAGTGGTAAAATAAGGTTTTGATTAATTTTTGCTGCTTCTTGTAAGATATCTTTTACAAGGTCTGAACTTACTTCTTTATATTTTTCTAACTCATTATAATTTTTATTGTTTCTTAATTTATCAAAAAGAAACATCATGTCTTCTACTGGTGCAGTATAGCTTGGCATATAATTAGTTTAAAATAATTAATTGATTATTGCAATTTTGAAATTATCGCATCACCCATTTGAGATGTAGATACTTCCTTTGTTCCATCGGATAAAATGTCTTTTGTTCTCAATCCATCATTTAGTACGTCTTGAACAGCTTTTTCTAGTGCCTCAGCCTCTTTATCTAAATCTAAAGAATACCTTAATGCCATAGCAAAACTTAATATTGTTGCAATGGGGTTCGCAATACCTTTTCCAGCAATATCTGGGGCCGATCCATGGATCGGTTCATACATTGCTCTCATTTCTCCATCTTTATTTTTAGCTCCCAATGATGCAGAAGGCAAAAGGCCTAATGAGCCTGTTAGCATGGATGCTTGATCGGATAACATATCTCCAAATAAATTGTCAGTTACGATCACATCAAATTGTTTTGGATCTCTAAGTAATTGCATTGCACAATTATCAGCAAGCATATGACTTAGTTCTACATCTTTATATTCTTTTTCGTGTAAAGCTTGAACCTCTTCTTTCCAAAGTTGTCCTGCCTCCATTACATTAGATTTTTCACATGATGTAACTTTATTTGATCTTTTTTTTGCTAAATCAAAGGCTACTTTTGCTACTCTTATTATCTCACTACTAGTGTAAGTATGAGTATTAATTCCTTTTCTTTCACCATTTTCAATCGGCTTAATTCCTCTTGGTTCACCAAAATATATTCCACCTGTAAGTTCTCTTACAATCATTATATCTAAACCTGAAACAATTTCTGGTTTTAAGGTTGAGGCATCAACTAATTGTTTAAAACATATTGCGGGTCTGAGATTTGCAAATAATTTCAATTCTTTTCTAAGTTTTAATAATGCTCTCTCAGGTTTTTTTGAAAACTCAACATTGTCCCATTTCGGCCCACCAACTGCTCCTAGCATTACTACTGCGCTTTCTAATGCTTTATAAAATACTTCGTCTGTTATGGGAGTACCATGTTTGTCAAACGAACAACCTCCAGCAAGATCTTCATCTATTTCAAAATCGAGAGATTTTTTACCATTAAACCAATTAATTATTTTTTTTACTTCTTCGATAACTTCAGGTCCAATACCATCACCTGGTAACAATAAAATTTTTCTTTTCTTAACTTTAATCATTAAAAATCCAGGGCTTTCTACCTTTTAAATCATTTTCAAAAGTTTGAATCTTATCTGATCTTTTTAAAGATAAAGCTATGTCATCTAATCCCTCTAATAAACATTTCTTTTTAAATGAGTCTATTTTGAAATTAACTTCACTGTTTCCATAAATAATCTTTTCTTCACTTAGATCTATTGAAATTTCTTCTTTTCTGTTTGCATATTCTGAAAGCTCTTTAATTTTTTCATCATCAAGAATAATAGGTAAAATTCCGTTTTTAAAGCAATTGCTGTAAAATATATCAGCGAAACTTGAACTAATAACGCAAGTAATCCCAAAATCTAGTAGCGCCCATGGAGCATGTTCTCTTGAGGAACCACACCCAAAGTTCTTACCTGCTATTAAAATTTTTGATTTACTAAAAGGATTTTGATTTAAAACAAAGTCTTTAATTTCATTTCCATTGTCATCATATCTCATCTCAAAAAACAAGTTCTTGCCTAAACCGGTTCTTTTAATAGTTTTTAAAAATTGTTTTGGGATTATCATATCTGTATCAATATTAACGATTGGCAAATAAGCAGGGATACTTTTCAATGAATTAAATTTTTGCATCTTAATTCTGATACTTTCTAACATCATCAAGATTTCCAGAAATAGCAGCTGCGGCTGCCATACCTGGGCTTACTAAATGAGTTCTCCCACCTCTTCCTTGTCTTCCCTCAAAATTTCTATTTGATGTAGAAGCACATCTTTCTTGGGGTTTTAATTTGTCTGCATTCATAGCTAAACACATAGAACACCCTGGCTCTCTCCATTCAAATCCAGAATTTACAAAGATTTTGTCTAAACCTTCTTGCTCTGCCTGTTCTTTTACTAAACCTGAACCGGGAACAACCATAGCATGAACATGAGTGGCTATCTTTTTATCTTTTAGAATTTTTGCAGCTTCTCTCAAATCCTCTATTCTTCCATTAGTACAACTTCCTATAAACACTTTATCTATCTTAATATCTTTAGCTGCCATGTTAGGTTTTAATCCCATGTAATTTAAAGATCTCTCTAAAGAATTTTTTCTATCCTCATCTTTTTCATTTTGAGGATTTGGAACCTTTCCATCTATTGTAATGACGTCTTGGGGAGATGTTCCCCAAGTTATCATTGGTAAAATTTCCTCTGCTTTAAGATTTATCTCTTTGTCAAACTTAGCACCATGATCTGTTTTTAAGTTTTTCCAATATTCCAATGCTTTATACCATGTTTCACCTTTTGGAGACATTGGTTTGCCCTCTAAATATTTAAATATTTTTTCATCAGGTGCTATTAATCCTGCTCTTGCACCTCCCTCTATAGTCATATTACAAATGGTCATTCTTTGCTCAACACTTAGAGACCTAATTAAGTCACCTGCATATTCTATTACACATCCTGTTCCACCTGCTGTACCAATTTTTCCGATTATTTGAAGAATTACATCTTTGGAAGTAACCCCTAATGGAAGTTTGCCATCAACATTTACTCTAAAGTTTTTTGCTTTTTTTTGAACTAGAGTTTGTGTTGCTAACACATGTTCTACCTCTGAAGTTCCAATTCCAAATGCTAATGCGCCAAATGCCCCATGTGTTGCTGTATGGCTATCACCACAAACAATTACTGTTCCAGGTTGAGTAAAACCTTGCTCTGGTCCAATGATATGTACTATGCCCTGTCTTTTATCTCCCATCCCAAATAGTTGAATACCAAATTCTTTACAGTTAGATTCTAAGGTATCAACTTGAATTTTAGATTCTTCATCTGAGATACCTTTTGATCTATCGGTTGTTGGAACATTGTGATCTGCAACTGCAAGTGTTAACTTTGGATGTCTAACTTTTCGATTAGAATTTCTTAGTCCTTCAAACGCCTGGGGACTAGTTACTTCATGAACTAAATGTCTGTCAACAAATAACAAGGCTGTACCATCGTCTTGTTGATCGACCAAGTGATCATTCCAAATTTTATCGTAAAGAGTATTGGGCATTGAAAAAAAAATTATTTTTTTTCTGTTGGGTTTTCAAGTTTTTTTTCTACTTTAGTTTCTGAAATAGAAGCCTCTTTTTGCTGTTCTTTTTTAGCAAGATCAGTTTTTTTAACCTCTGTAGTTGTAGGAGCCTCTGTTTTTGCCTCAGTCTCCATTTCTTTTGTAACTTGAGCTAAATTTTCTTCAGTCACAGTTTCTGGTTTTGCATCAATATCAATTCCAATTTTTTTTCTAATTTTTTCTGCAATTCTTGCTGATTTACCAGTTCTATCTCTTAAATAATAAAGTTTTGCTCTTCTTACTTTTCCTGATCGAATTACTTTAATTGTATCAATTACTGTACCATATAATGGAAAAGTTCTTTCAACGCCTTCTCCAAAAGATATTTTTCTTACAGTAAAAGATGAATTTAGGTCTCTACTTTTCTTAGCTATACAAACACCCTCGAAATATTGAATTCTCTCTTTTTTACCTTCTGTAATTCTGACACCAACTTTGACCACATCTCCAGGAAAAAAATCAGGAATTTTTTTTTCTGAAAGAATTTTTTTTACATTATATTGGTTTATTTCTTCTATTGTTTTCATTTTAATATTTAACAAATTAATCTTTCTTATATTTTTGCCACAAATCTGGTCTTCGGACGCGTGTTATAGCCTCAGATTGAGATAAACGCCAGTCTTTAATTTTACTATGATCTCCAGATAATAATACGTCTGGCACTGATTTTTCCTCCCATATTTGAGGTTTTGTATATTGAGGATACTCTAAAAGACCATTTTCAAAGGTTTCATCAAGCGAAGATTTATCATTTCCTAATACCCCAGGCAAAAGTCTTAGAATACTATCAAGTATTACTAATGCAGCAGTTTCACCTCCAGATAAAACATAATCTCCTATACTTATTTCTTCAATATTCCTTGTGGCTAAAACTCTTTCGTCCACCCCTTCAAAATGACCACATATTAAAGATATAGATTTTTCTTTAGACAGATCTTGAGCAAGTTTTTGATCAAATTTTTTACCCCTAGGTGAAAGATAAAAAACTCTTTCTCCCTTTTTAACTTTTTTATCAAGTGAATTTGCTAAAACATCAGCTCTTAACAACATTCCTGTACCTCCTCCATAAGGAGTATCATCGACTGTTTTGTGTTTATCAGTAGCTGCATCTCTTATATTTATTACACTTAAATCCCACAATTTATTAGACAAGGCCTTTCCATAAAGACCTTTAGATAAAGGTCCGGGAAAAACTTCTGGATAAAGAGTGAATACTTGAGCTTGAAACATAGGCGAACTTTATATTATTTTTTTTCTACTTTAGGAGCTTTTTCCTTTTTTGCCGGTGCTGCCTCTGTTTTAGCATCTGCTTTAGGAGCTTCTTCCTTTTTTGCCGGTGCTGCCTCTGTTTTAGGAGCTTCCTCTTTTTTACCTTCTTCAGATCCTTCTTTTTTTCTATCTTTCTTTGGAATTGCTTTTTGAGGATTATTTCCATTGGCAGGCATAGGCATTAATTCATTTTCACCTAAAATTCTTGCTACCCTTGTTGTTGGTTGCGCACCCTGACCTAACCAATACTTAATTCTCTCAGCTTCAAGTCCAATTCTTTCTTTTTTTTCTTTAGGAAGTAATGGATTAAAAAAACCTACTTTTTCAATGAATCTTCCATCTCTTGCAAAACGACTGTCTGCTACAACAACTTTGTATACAGGTCTTTTCTTTGTACCTCCTCTTGATAACCTTAACTTTAACATTTACTCTCCTTTTTTTATTTTAGTTGATTAAATAATTCTGGTGGTATTCCTTTATCAGACATACCTTTCAGATTTCCTTTAGACATCTTTTTCATCATTTCAGACATCATTTTAAATTGTTTAAGCAATTTATTGATAGTGGCTGGATCTGTTCCAGAACCATTAGCAATTCTTTTTTTTCTAGAACCGTCTATCATTTTTGGGTTCTCTCTCTCTTTTTTAGTCATAGACAAAATTATTGCTTCATTTTTCGTAATAACGCTCTCATCTATACCTGCAGCATCCATTTGGGACTTAACCTTAGATACACCTGGCATAAAAGACATCACACCTTCTATTCCGCCCATTTTTTTCATTTGTCGTAATTGAGTTAAGTAATCTTGTATTGAAAATTGTCCCTTTTTTAAATTTTCTTCAGCCTTTTTAATATTTTCTTCACCTAGATCTTGTGCTGCTTTTTCTACAAGAGATACAATATCTCCCATTCCCAAAATTCTATTCGCAATTCTATCTGGATGAAATACTTCAAGATTTTCAATTTTTTCACCTACTCCTAAAAATTTAATTGGAATTTGAGAAACGAATTTCATACTTACAGCTGCCCCACCTCTCGCATCACCATCCGCTCTAGTTAAAATTATCCCTGAGAGATTTACAGTGTTCTTAAATTCTTTTGCTACTGACGCAGCCACTTGTCCTGTAAGAGAATCTGCAACCAAAAATGTTTCTGCAGGTTTTATTGTATTTTCAATTTGTTTGATTTCACTCATCATTTGTAGATCAATCTGTGTCCTACCTGCAGTATCAAATAGTATAATGTCAGCACCATTTAAATTTGCTGTACTGATAGCTCTTTGACAAATGTCAGCTGGTTGTTGACCTTCAATAATTGGAAGTGTTAAAATATTATTTTGTTCCCCTAGAGATTTTAATTGTTCTTGAGCGGCTGGCCTGTAAATATCCAAGCTAACCATCATAACTTTCTTCTTTTTTGTACTCTCTAAATACTTTGCAAGTTTTGCTGTTGTAGTTGTTTTACCAGAACCTTGTAATCCAACTAACATCATTGGTACTGGCGGAACTGCATTAAGATTCACATCGTTATTTTTTTCGCCAAGTAGACTAACCAATTCATCATAAACGATCTTAACCACCATGTCTCCAGGTGATGTAGATCTAATTATCTCTTTTCCTAAAGCTTTTGGCTTAACTTTTTCAATAAATTCTTTAGTTACATCTAAAGAAACATCTGCTTCAAGTAAGGCTTGTCTAATACTTCTCAAGCCTTCGTCAACTTGATTTTCATCAAGTGAAGGGGCCTTTTTTAAAGAAGAAAAAATTTCTTCGAATTTATTTGTCAAATTTTCAAACATATTTATTACACACAGCAGTAATCGCACTAGTGGGCGAACCCTCGCTGACTAGTGTCGATCTCTTTGTTTCCAAAGACACCGCAAATTTAACATTTTTGCGGAAACTGCCACAAACTATAATAGAGGTTCAAAAAGTCAATAAATAAGTTAAATAACTATATATGGACATTAAAGCTTATAAAATGGATGGATTAGGTAATGATTTTGTTATCATAGACAATAGACAAAAAGTTACTGACTTAACAAAAGGACAGATAATTAAAATTTGTGATAGAAATTTTATTGGATGTGATCAATTAATATTAATTGAAAATGACAACAATGTTGATGCTCGTTTAAAGTTTTTTAATTCTGATGGAAGTGAGTCTGGTGCATGTGGTAATGGCACAAGATGTGTTGCAGATTTAATTTCAAAAGAAAAGGATAAGAAAAATATTACTCTAACTACTCTATCTGGAAATTTAAAATCAGAGATATTAGGAAATAACTTTGTCACAACCGAAATTGGAAATGCAAAAACTACTTGGAATGAAATTCCTCTTTCTGTTGACGTAGATACAAAAAATTTAAATATCAAAATTAATGATTTAAATAAAAAAGAATATTCTGGTGGGACTTCTGTAAATGTTGGAAACCCTCATGTTATTTTTTTTGTTGATGAAATTAAAAAATTTAATATTAAAAAAATTGGTCCTCAAATTGAAAATCACAAGATGTTTCCAGAAAAATGTAACGTTACAATCGCGGAGGTTATAAATAGAAATTTAATCAAAGTTAAAGTTTGGGAAAGAGGTGCTGGATTAACTAAGGCATGTGGAACTGCAGCATGTGCAACAGCATTTGCTGGCAAATTAAATAACCTTACTGATAATAATACAGATATTGAATTTAAAACTGGAAAATTATCAATTTTTATAGATGAAAAAAATTCTATTCATATGAAGGGTCCTGTTTCAGATATAAAAGAAATCTCAATAAAATTATAATGGGAATATTCGATAAATTTAAAAAAGGTTTTCAAAAAAGTGCTTTGGCATTTTCATCTGGTCTTAAAGAAATAATTGTAAAAAAAGAAATAGATGATGAAAATTTAAATAAAATTGAGGAATTTTTAATCCAATCTGATGTTGGAATTGAAGCTGCTTCTGAAATAAAGGAAATAATTTCAACTAAGAAAGTAGATCCTAACAAAGATTTAACATCAGAAATAAATCTAATTTTAAAAGAATATATTATTTCATTAATGAAACCATTGGAGAACAGTTCCTTTTTTTCGAAAAAAGAAAAACTTAATACAACTTTAATTTCTGGAGTAAATGGTGTTGGTAAAACTACAAGCATTGGTAAAATTGGAAAAATTTTAAAAAGTAATGGTAATAAAGTTATGTTTGCAGCTTCAGATACTTTTCGAGCTGCAGCAATTGAACAACTGGAAAATTGGGCTAATAAAATAAATGTTCAAATTACTAAATCATCACAGGGATCTGATCCAGCCTCTGTTGCCTATAAAGCTATCGAAGAAGCTATGAATAATAATTTTAATCAAATTTTAATTGATACTGCTGGAAGACTTCAAAATAAAAAAAATTTAAT
>CACAKN010000008.1 GCA_902533075.1 uncultured Pelagibacteraceae bacterium | reverse complement strand
AGTACTTAAATTGATTTTCTGAAAGAGTTATACCTGTAACTTCACAATTTGCACTTTTTGCAATATCAATTGCTAATGAACCCCAGCCACAACCAATATCTAAAACTTTTTGATTAGGTTTTATATTTAGTTTTTTAATTATATGTCTAATTTTATTGTTTTGAGCAGTTTCAAGACTATCGTCTTTATTTTTAAAATATGCACAAGAATATTGTCTTTTTGGATCTAAAAACAAATCATATAAATTATCTTTAATATCATAGTGGTGAGAGACATTCATTTTAGATTTTTTGATAAAATTAAAATTTGTTAGATATCTATATGATCCTCTGAGTCTATTAATTAAATAACTAAAAAAATTTAATTCCCCTCTACCAAAATTCATTAAAGCTAAGTCTAGGAAATCTGATAAAGTTCCATTCTCTATTATTATTTCTCCATTAGTATAAGCTTCACCAAAATATAGATCGGGATGAAGTAATAATTTGTAATGAAGATTTTTTTTTAAAATTTTCAATTTTAGAGGATTATTTTTTGGATTTCCTATAATATGATCTTTGGACTCAGCATCTGTTAAAATAAAACCGTCTTTTTTAAAAACATTATTTAAAAAATTAGCAAGTTGCATACTAAGCCGCCAAAGATGATTTGTTCGTAAAGCTTAAATCCTTTAAAGTATTAATCAGTTCTTTTTCATCACTTTTATTTAAAAGACTTAAAGGCGGTAAAATATTTTGATAAATTTTGTTTTCTTGTGAACAATAACTATGTAATCCTGAAATCAAATTATATTTATCAAAAGCACTTCTAACATCACATAATTTTTGATTGAGGGTTTGTTTTATACCTAAGTGAAAATCATCATAAACTTTTCTAGAAATTTCAGACGTTACATTACATGTGGCAGTGATAATTCCAGAACATCCTAATTCTAAACCTTTTAACAATTTTAATTCTGAACCAGGAAAAATTGAAAAATTATCTAATTTTAAATTTTCATACAAATTATATGAACTATCTTTAACTCCTATTATTTGTTTTGGAAACTTTTTTACAAGTTCATTAACACATTCTATACTAAATTTATAACCACAAAGTTTTTCAAAGTTATAAAGAATAATTCTACATTCAGGAATTGAATTTACTATTCTTGTATAAAACTCGATAACTTCTTTATCACCATACTTGTAGTAAGCTGGAGGCATAATTAAAAATTTTTCAAAATTTAAAGATTTTGCTATTTTCATAAAATTTATTGTTTCACCTAATGAATTTAAACCTGTCCCAATTAAATGATTATCTTTATATTTACTTTTTGATAACTGATTTAATAAATCAATTTTTTCAGAAATAGGAATTAGTTGGGATTGGCCTGTGCTTCCAAATATTGCAGTTCCGTGACAACCTTGATCAATTAATTTTTCAGCGTGATTTATCGTTTTTTCAACGTTTAAGCTTAAATCAGAATTTAAAACTGACATTGATGCCGCAAATATTCCACTTATTTTTGTCATAATAAAAATTTATATAAAAAATATATCTAGTAAAGATTATAAATACTATATGAAAATATTAGCAGTTCAAAATAGAATGGGTATAGGAGATACTGTAATTTTTTTACCTTATATAAAGGCTTTATACAAAAAATTTAATTCGCCTATAAGTTTACTTGTAAAAGAAAGCTCAAAAGCTGACCAATATTTGTATGAAACAAATTATGTAGACGAAATTATCCATCTAGATCGAGATAAAAAAAATAATAATAGGCATAGTGGTTTTTTAGGAAGTTTAAATTTAATTAAAGATATAAAAAAATATAATTTTGATAAAATTTTTATTTTTAATTCTTCTTTAAGATTTAGCTTAATTGCTAGATTTTCTGGTATACCAGAGGTTTATCAATATCCATTATTTCAAAAAACCAAGCAACATATCACTGAAACTCCAAGAAATTTTATAAAAGAAAATTTAGATATAGAAGTGAGTGAAGACCCCGAAATACAAATTAATAACAAATTAATTATAGAAAATATAAATCGATTTAATATTAAAAAAGACGAGACTAATATTCTTTTAGGAATTGGAGGATCAGGTCCAACAAAAAGAATACCTGCAAGAATATTTTTAGATGTGATTGAAAAGATATCAAAAATAAAAAAGTGTAAATTCTTTTTAGCTACAGGAAGGTACAAGGAGGAACAAAATATATTAAATGAAATATTAAACTCTAAATTTAAAGATTTTTGTTTTCCTTTAGATAATTTTACAATAAAAGATACTTTGCCGATTATAAAATGTTGTAATTTATCAATTTGTAATGACTCTAGTTTTGGTCACTTATCTGCAGCTTTAGGCATAAAAACTATTACTTTAATGGCAGACACACCTTTAATTTATGGAAATTATAATTCAAAAATGTTTCCTATAATTCCTGATGGTGAAAATACCGTTAAACATAATACCTTAGGTAAAGATAGAATTAATCCTCAAAAGATATTTGATAAGGTGATTGATATTATTAATTAAGAAATATCATTTAAAACTATATCTTTAGCCTCATTAACTATTGATGATAGCCTAGATGTTTCTGGTGAAACATCAGGGTGTATTTTTTTTTGAATTTTAATGTATGCTTTATTGACTTCGTCTTTAGTTACTTTTTTTTTGATATCTAAATTTAAAATTTTATAAGCTTCAGAAACAGATATTGAAGATGAGTTTCTTGAGTACGATTGATTAAAAGAAAATCTTCCTGATCTTCTTAAAGTTTGAATTAATCTAAAAAGTGATATCATTTGAAAAATAGACATGCCTTTTAGTTTTAATAGCGCAATGCTCGCCAAGGTAAGCGGTAAAGTTAATAAAAATCTTCCACCAATTGCAAACAAGATTGCTAAAAAGATTAGTCCTAAAATTATTAAAAATCTTAAACTTTTTGATATCTTTTTTGAAGAAATATTACTAATAAGTCTTAGTAAAAAATAAAAAACTATTAATATTATTATTGTATAAATTATTATATTCATATGTTTCTTCTTAATTATGAAAGTACCACAACTTAGAAAAAAAACTGAAATAAAATCTTGTCACAATGTTACTTGGGAAGATAATTATAGTTGGATACATCAAAAAAATATCTTAGAAGTTTTAAAAGATAAGAAAAAATTGAATCCTGAAGTCGAAAATTATCTCAATCAAGAAAATCAATATGCAGAATATCACTTAAAGGATACTAAGTTTCTACAAAAAAAATTGTTTGATGAAATCAAAGGAAGGATAAAATTAGATGACGAATCTCTTCCATACAGAGATCACACTTATGATTATTGGACTAAAACCACTGCTGAAGGGAATTACTCCATAAAACTTCGTAAAAAAATTAATTCTAATGAAATTGAAGAGATATGGAATGGGGATAAGGAAAAAGAAAGATTGGGTGTAGAGTATTTTGGTATCGGTGATTTGGAGGTAAGTCATGACGATAAATTACTTGCTTATTCTTTAGACATAAAAGGATCTGAATATTATACAATTTTTGTAAGAGAAATAATTTCGAACAAAATAGTTTCTAAGGAAATAAAAGATACATCAGGCAATATTACTTTCAGTTTAGATGATAGATTTATTTTTTACTCAAAACTTGATGAAAATCACCGAGCAAGAAAAATATTTAGGCATGAAATTGGAAATTATAAAGATTCAGACATATTAATTTTTGAGGAGAAAAGTGATGCTTTTACTGTAAGTATAGGCTTAAGCTCAGATGAAAAATATTATCTTATCTCAACTTCAGATCATAATACTTCTGAACAATATTATTTTGATGTTACAGAGGAGATGCCAAAACCAAAACTTATAATGAAAAGAGATAGAGGAATCTTATACTCAATTAATTCTTGGAATGATAAATTTTATAATCATACAAATAAGGATGCAGAAGATTTCAAAATAGATGTTTCTAATAGTTTAGAAAAACAAGATTGGAAATCATTTATTTCTCCAAAAGATGAAGTTCTAATTGGAAGTTGTATTTTTTTAAAAAATTGGATAATTCGTTCTGAAACTTCTAACGCATTAGATAAATTATTTGTAAGAAATATATCAACTAATATAGAAGAGGAATTAGTTTTTTCTGATGAGAAAGTTTTTGTACCAAATATTTCTTTAACTCAAAAAAATAAAGACACTGATAATGTATATTTAGGATACTCTTCGCCAAAAACACCTTCTAAAGTTTTTTTATATAATCTCTCAAAAAAAACAAAGGAATTAATTAAAGAACAAGAAATTCCATCAGGTCACAATTCTGATGACTACATCGTTGAAAGAGTCGAGTGTAAATCTCATGATGGAAGAATGATTCCTTTAACAATTACTAGACATAAAAAAACTAGAATAGATGGTTCTGCAAATTTATTACTTTATGGTTATGGTTCATATGGAAGTTCGATGACTCCTAATTTTTCATCAACTAGATTAAGTCTTATAAATAGAGATGTAATTTGGGTAACTGCCCATATTAGAGGGGGTATGGAAAGAGGTATGAAATGGTGGAAAGAAGGAAAACTAACTAATAAAAAAAATACTTTTGAAGATTACATTTATGCGGCAAAATATTTAATAGATAAAAAATACACTTCGAAAGGAAAAATCATAGGCATGGGAGGATCAGCTGGTGGTTTATTAATGGGAGCGGTTGTGAACAAAAAACCAGAATTATTTTTAGGGATTATTATGGCAGTTCCCTTCGTTGACTCTTTAACAACTAATCTTGATCATTCACTACCTCTAACTGTTGGTGAATTTGATGAATTTGGTAATGCAAAAGATAATAAAGAACATTTTGACTACATATTTTCATATGCACCATATAATAATATTAAAAAAATGGATTATCCTCATATATTAATTACTACAAGTCTAAGTGATAATAGAGTTTTGTTTGACGAGCCTACAAAATTTACAGCTAAGCTCAGAGATTTTAAAACAGATAATAATTTATTACTTTTAAAAACTGAAATGAATGCTGGCCATGGAGGTAAATCAGGTCGTGACGGAGCCATAGAGGAAATTGCTTTCGATTACTCTTTTGCTCTAAAAATTTCAAAAAAAATTTAACCTTAGTATTGAAAAAATTAAACAAGTTACTATATAAATCTAGTAAGTCGCCTCATGGGGCTTACATTTATAAACTTGCTTATTAAAAGGAGGAAATTATGACAAGTAAGGATCTATCTATATTTAACTCTTTAAGGCCTTTTTCGATTGGTTTTGACGATATGTTTGACCAGTTTGAAAACATGTTGGACAATGGTGCATTAACCATGCAATCAAACTATCCGCCTTACAATATCAGAAAAACTGGTAAAGACAATTATGCTATTGAGGTAGCATTAGCTGGTTTCAACAAAAAAGATGTTGAAGTAGAGTTTGAAGATAATTTATTAACTGTTAGAACAAAACAAGTTAATAAATCTGATGGGAATAATGTAAATGGAGAAATTATACATAAAGGCATTTCTCAAAGACAATTCGCGAGATCATTTACCATAGCTGATGATGTAAGGGTTAATGGTGCTGAACTTAAAGATGGTCTTTTGACAATATCTTGTGAAAGAATTGTTCCAGAACATAAAAAAAAGAAACTTATTGAGATTAAATAAGTAAAACCTTGCTTGCGGAGATTAATTCTCCGCAGGTAAATTAAAAACATCCATTAGACACAAATCCTACTATCATTGAAATAGAGTCAATTTCAAATCTTCGTTCGCATGGTATTCCATACTTTTTTGTATTATACACAAATACAACATTTCCCTTTTCATTTCTAAAATCCTCGTCTGGTTCACCCATTTCTATTTTTAGGTCATTTGAAGATTTACCGATAAATTTACTTAACTTTTGATTTTCTTTTTCAACAATAGAATCTGTCTTTTTTTTAATTGTCTCACAACTGCTAATTAAAATTGACAATAGTAGTGTCGCAAAAATAATTTTAAGTTTTTGCATTTTCTTATGATAACAAGGTAATTGTGGCATAAATATAAACTTCTGAGTTGAAATGTGTGAATAAAGCCTAGTTTTAAAAGGTAATTACAAAAAGAATCAAATAATTATCGTATATTAGGAGGACAAATGCTTGAAAATTATTTCAATTACAAAAAACATAAAACAGATTTTAAAACAGAAGTTATAGCCGGAACTACAACGTTTCTAACTATGGCTTATATAATGTTTTTAAATCCATTTATTTTATCGGGAGAATTTGCCGGACCCGAAAAAGGTTTCTTTGATTTCGGCGCAGTTTATACAGCAACAATTTTAGCTACAGCATTAGCATGTTTCATTATGGCTTTTTATGGAAAAACTTGGCCAATAGGACTTGCGCCAGGTATGGGAATTAATGCTTTCGTGGCTTTTGGGGTTTGTGCGGGAATGGGATATACACCACAAGAAGCTTTAGGAGCTGTGTTAGTTGCCGGTGTACTATTTTTAATTATATCTTTAACACCAATTCGAGCCTGGTTAATCAACTCGATACCAAAAAGTTTAAAATTAGGGATTGGAGCAGGAATAGGTTTGTTTCTTGCTATAATTGGTCTTCAAATAATGGAAGTTGTTGTTGATAATCCAGTAACATTAGTCCAATTAGGAAATCTTGGTGATCCCTTGGTTCTATTGGGATGTGCTACTTTCATTGCAATAATAGTTTTAGATAAAATGAATATCAAAGGAAATATTATTATTGGTATATTGGTTTTTAGTATTATTGCTTGGGTCACTGGTCTCGCTAAATTCAATGGTATTGCAAGTTCACCACCATCAATGACATATTTATTTGAATTTGATTTGTCAGCTGCAATGACTGCTGGAATGTCAACTGTAATTTTTACTCTTTTATTTATTGACTTCTTTGATACAGCTGGAACTTTAACTTCCGTTGCCAATGTAGCAGGTAAAGTTTCGAAAGATGGAAAAGTCCAAGATATTAACAAAGCAATGTTATCTGACAGTGTTGGTACAGTCGCAGGTGCTATGATGGGAACTACAACTGTTACAAGTTATGTTGAGTCTGGTGCTGGAGTTAAAGCTGGTGGAAAGACTGGAATGACCTCTCTTGTAATAGGAATATTATTTTTGGCATGTATATTTTTTGCCCCTTTAGCAACGAGCTTACCAAAACAAATTGATGGAGCAGCTCTGCTTTTTGTATCAGTTCTTTTTATTAGAAATATTACTGATATAGAATGGAATGACATTTCAGAGTCAGCACCCGCAATATTGGCCATGATATCTATGCCATTAACTTATAGTATCAGTAATGGTATTGCATTAGCTTTTGTTTCATACGCTTTAATAAAAATATTTACTGGTAAATTCTCTACCACTTCACCAGCAATATGGATTATAGCAATATTAAGTGTAGTCAGTTTTGCAGTTGCTTAAAAATAATTTTATAGGGCTAGTAATTAACTAGCCCTATTTATTTTTTTTAATTATTTCCTCAATAGATAATTCTTCATAATGTTCTGTAGGTTGAACAATCCAAGGATCTGAGTTAAGTCTAACTGAACAAAAATCTGGTTCAAAAGTAGACGATTTTTTTTTCCATAAACACGCTGTTTTTACTTCCTTGATAAAATTTTTAGTTGGTCCATAATTTCTTAACCATTCAATACTTTTGTTAAGGGTTAAACCTGTGTCAGATAAATCATCAATCAGAAGAACTTTATTAAAATCTTCATTATTTGCTAAAGAACTAATTTCTCTAGCGAACATCAGCTGACCCTGCTGATCCTCCATACCTTTGCCGGAGTAACTTTGAATAACTATATATGCTATCGGGAGTTTTAAAATTCTCGAGAGTATATCGATTATTGGCGCGGCACCTCTCATTATACCTACTAGAACTGTTGGATTATACTTTTTATGGATTTGAATTGCTAATTTTTCAACAATTTCTGTATACTCTTCAAAGCTTATAATTAATTTATCTGCCATGGATTTTTTTATCATATAAAAATAATTAAAAAAGATTAAAAAGTAATTATGAAAATTTTTGATTGTTTTATGTATTTTGATGAAGAGGTTGTTTTGGACCTTAGACTAAATATCCTTAATAAATATGTAGATTACTTTGTAATAGTCGAAAGTACCTTTAATCATAAGGGTGAAAAAAGAGATTTGAAATTTAATCACGAAAAATTTGAAAAATTTAAAGATAAAATTATTTATCTCATTTATGAGGAGCATCCAAGTAATGTCGAATTAATTTTAGAGAATGATACTAATGATGAAAAATCCAGAAAATATATATTAAATGCAGCCTATAGAGAAAATGGTCAAAGAAATTTTATTTGCAAAGGTTTAGATAAAGCAGGTAACGAGGATATTATTTTAATATCTGATGTTGATGAGATACCAAACCTTGAAAAATTAAATTTTTTTGAAATTAAACAAAAAATAATTTTTTTTAAACAAGATATGTTTTATTATAAATTTAATCTTAAATTACCAGAGATGGAGTGGACTGGCACAAAAGCGTGTAAAAAAAAACACCTTAAATCTCCACAATGGCTAAGAAATATAAAAGATAAGAAATATAATTTTTATAGATTGGATATAGTTTTTTCTCAAACAAAATACATAGATATTAAGTTTATCAAAAATGGTGGTTGGCATTTTTCAAATATTAAAACAGCTGCAGAAATTGAACATAAATTAAAATCATATCTTCATCATAGAGAATTCGATGAAAATCCAATGTCTAAAGATGAAATAAATAAAATAATTGAAAATAAACAAGCAATTTATGATCTAAAAGTTGATAAAAGAGTGAATAAGATTGGAGAAGGTAGCAAACTTGAGAATTATTCTTTAGACAAATTACCAAAATTTTTGCAAGATAATATTGAAAAATTTAGAGATTGGATTGATTAAATGAAAAAAGGTTATTGGATTAGTTTGTATTTCAAAGTAGATAGTCTAGAAAATTTAAAAAAATATGCTGAAACTGTTACTCCTATCATTAAAGGTTTTGGAGGAATTCCATTAGTTAGAGGTGGAGAGCATCAAACTTATGATGGAGATGATTTCGTTAGAACAGTGATATGGGAATTCCCCAATTATCAAAAAGCCCTGGAATGTCATAATTCAAAAGAGTATCAAGCTGGATGGGATCTGGCTAAAAAAACAACTAAAAGACATATGCAAATAATAGAGGGATTTAGTACTGAATAGGTTCAGGATCTATACTTCTCCATAAATACCAAGTTGCAACTGAACAGTATGGTGAAAATCTCTTTTTTAATAATTTAACAAACTTCTCTGGTGGTAAATATTTCTTTTTATAATTTTTAGAAATAGCTCTTAATAATCCAATATCTTGTACTGGCCATATATTAGATCTGTTGTAGGTAAAAAGAAGTATCATTTCAGCAGACCATCTACCAATTTGTTTTAAATTTGAAAGATAAACAATTGCTTCCTCATCATTCATTTTTGAGATAAGTTTTGGATTAAAAGACTTATTTAATATTTGTTCTGTCAAACTTTTAATTCCAATTACTTTTTGACGACTCAACCCACAACTTTTAAGTTGAGAAAAACTTAATTTTGATACATTTTTAGCATTTATTCTATTTTTACATTTTATTTTAAATCTTAAGAAAACAGAATTAGCTGCAGCAACACTAATTTGTTGGCCAATAATACTCTTACATAATGAAAAAAAAATATCTTTTCTTGATGTTAAAATAATTTCTGCAGGACTCTTATAATCATTAATTAATTTTAACATTATCTTATCTTTTTTAGACAAATATTTTTTTGCTTTATTCCAATATTTTGGAACTTTAGTCATTGATTGTTTTGGACGTAATTATTTTCTTTTTATAAATTTCTCTTCTAAAAATTATTAATGTTGAAATAATCACTAAAAAAGCACCTATTAATGATTTAATCGTTGGCACTTCTTCCCAAATAAAATATCCAAAAATTATTGCAAAAACTAATGCTAGATATTTTAAAGGTGTTACAAGGGATACTTCCGAATATTTATAAGATTGACTTAACCACAAATTTGCTACCCCACCAAATATACCTACTAAAGACAAAATAATAAAATGATTAAAACTTGGCATAACCCAGCCCTGAGGAATAGTTAGAAAGCTCAAAAGTGTTATAGATAATGAAAAATAAAAGGAAATCAGCCAAACTGGTTCTGTGGAAGATAATTGTCTTATTGCAATTGCTACGTAAGAAAGTCCTAAACAAAATATTATCGGGAAAATATAATAAATATTTAATTCACTAATTCCAGGCTCTGTTATGACTAAGATTCCTACGAAACCTATTAAGACCGCAAGCCATCTAAAAAAACCAACTCTTTCACTCAGTAAAAATATTGAAAAGATTGTTGTAAATATTGGAGCTGCAAAAGAGATACTTACTACTGTTGCTAATGGTAATTTTCTTAGGGCTATAAAAATTGCAACAAGAGCAATTAAACCAGAAATGCATCTTAAGGTATGGAGTCCTGGTCTTTTGGTTTTGTAAAAATTATAAAGTCTATCTTTTGGAATTATAAAAAAATAAAAAATCATCCCAAAAAATCCTCTAAAAAATAAAACTTGCCCTATTGGATAGTCAACTGACCATTTTACGATTACATCCATCAACGAAAACGCACAAATGGATAGAAACATGTACAAAAATCCTAATTGATTTTTACTTAGCATATGAATAATTTGTAAATTAATTTAAATCATAATCAATGGAAATAGCAGTATTAGCTCTTGGATGTTTTTGGGGACCTGAAATAAAATTTAGTAAAATTGAAGGCATCATTAAAACTGAAGTCGGATATTGTGGGGGTAATAGTCCAAGAACAACCTATAAAGAAGTCTGCACTGGCAATACTAATCATGCTGAAGTTGTAAAACTTGATTTTGACGAAAAAGTTATTTCTTATGAAAAAATTTTAAAAATTTTCTTTCAAATTCATGATCCTACTACACTTAACTCTCAAGGACCTGATTTTGGAACCCAGTATCGAAGTGAAATATTTTATCTAAATGATAATCAAAAGAAAATAGCTGAAAAAGTTTTAACAGAGGTAAATGAAAGACTTTCGAAAAAAGTAGTTACAAAAATTTCTTTATTGAAAAATTATTGTCCTGCTGAAGAATACCATCAAAAATATTTAGAAAAAAGATAAAATGCCTTTAATTGAAACAAATTGGTTAGAAGAAAAGTTAGATGATGTTAAAATTATTGATTGCTCTTGGCATATGCCCATGACTAAAAGAAATGGTTTTACTGAATATAAAAATCAACATATTCCAAATGCTATTTTTTTTGATTTAGACGAAAATTCAAGAAAAGATACTGATCTACCTCACATGTTAGTAGACATAAATGAGTGGGAAAAAATAGTTTCAAAAATGGGAATTAAAAAGGATGATGAAATTGTTATTTATGATAACTCTGATGTAATTAGCTCATGTAGATGTTGGTTTAATTTTATTTATTTTGGACATAATCCAAAGTTAGTTCATGTTTTAAATGGTGGACTTAAAAAATGGATTAAAGAAAATAACGAAGTAACAAATAATATTATAAGTATTCAGCCATCTGACTATAAGGGCTTTGAAAAAAAGGAACTTGTTAAAAATAAACAGTCAATTGATCAAAATATTTATGAACAAAAATTTAAATTGATAGATGCTAGAAACAAAGAGAGATTTGATGGAAAAGTCCAAGAACCAAGAAAAGGTTTAAGGAGCGGCAATATCAAAAATTCCTTTTGCATACCTTTTAATCAATGCTTAAACAAGGACAAAACGTTTAAGACCGCAGAAGATCTTAAGCTGATTTTTGAAACTTGTTTAGAAAATATAAATGAAAAAAATATAGTTTTTTCTTGTGGTTCTGGAGTTACTGCGTGTGTTTTGGCACTAGCTTATTCTTTAATTAATGATAAATATCTTCCTTGTATTTATGATGGCTCTTGGGCTGAATACGGCATAATTTAAATTAAATATGAAAAGATCTACAAAAACTATTTCCATAATATTGGTATTTTTTCTAATTATAGCAATTGTGATTATTGGAAGAACAATGGTTGGAAATCATTTCAAAAAAAAATTTAGTAAAAGACCACCTCCAGGGATAATTGTAACAGAAGTAGTTAAAAAAGAATTTTCAGAAAAAGTAGAAACTTTTGGAACAGCAATTTCGAAAAAATCAAAAACATTTAAGATAAAAAAAGATGATCTATTTGAAGACCTTAAATTAAAGAATTTTGTTAAAAAGGGGGAAATTTTAATAAATTTGAAAAGTGGAAATATAATAGCACCATTCAGTGGTGTATTGGGATACACAAGTCTGACTGAAGATATCCTTGCGTCAAATAATATAGTTATTATTACGCTTGATGATAACTCTGTTATTTATTCTGATGTAAAAATACCTGAAAATTATTCTGCATCTATAAAAAAAGGCCTGCCAGTAGAAATTAAGTTAACTAGCTATAAAGATAAAATATTTAGAGGTGAAGTAGACTTTGTTTCAAGTAGAATTAATGCTGATACTAGAAGTTTATTATCTAGAATAAAAGTAGATAACGAGGACTTAGAGCTTATTTCAGGATCATTATTAGAAGTTGCGGTTAAATTTGATTTGAGAAATTCTTTAAGTGTTCCTGATACAAGCATCATGATTGAGGGGGACAAGTCATATGTTTATAAAATCAACAAAGAGAATATTGCTAATAAAACTGAAATAACAACAGGTATAAGAACTGATAAAAGTATAGAAATAATCTCTGGCCTAACTGAAGGTGATATTATTGTAGCCGAAGGATTAAAAAAAGTTAGACCGCGTGGAAAAATAAAACCTATCAACAAATAAATGTTTATTACCGAATTAAGTATAAAAAGACCAACAATATCTTGGGTCATGTCTTTAATTTTGATCGTTTTTGGTTTATTTGTTTTTTGGAAATTACCAGTTAGAGAACTACCAAATGGTATACAGCCACCTGTCGTACAAGTTCAAGTAGATTATAAGTCTGCTGCAGCTTCGATAGTAGATCAAGAAGTAACTCAGGTTGTTGAAGATGTTATTGGTGGTGCTGAAGGAATAAAGAATATTGACTCTAAATCAGAAAATGGAAGAAGCACAATAAATGTAGAATTTGATACAAGTATAGACTTAGATAATGCTGCTAATGACATTAGAGAAAGAGTTGCTAGAGTTGTTGATAACCTGCCATCCGAATCTGATCCTCCACAAATACTTAAAAGAGCAGCTGGTTTTACTACAACTATGTGGTTATCTCTATCATCATCAACTTGGAGTGACCTTGAGTTAGGAGATTATGCTGAAAGATATTTAGTCGATCAATTCTCAAGTATAAAAAATGTTGGAAGAATAAGAGTTGGCGGATTAAGGGAATTGAGTATTAGAGTGTGGATAGATCCTATTAGACTTGCAGCTAATGATTTAACAATTAAAGAAGTTGAAACTGCAATGCGTGGAGAAAATATAAGTCTTCCGGCTGGTACACTTGAGGCAGATAATATTGATTTAACACTTAATTTAGATAAGTCATACACTGATATTAATTCAATTAAACAGCTACCAATTAAAAAAACTGGTAATAAAGTTATTTTATTATCTGATGTTGCTAACATAGAATTTGGTCCTGTTTCAGAAAAAACTCTTTTTAAAGCTCAAACTAAAGATCAAATAAATTTAAAAACTGTTGGAATTGGTATTTATGCTAGAAGTGGTGCCTCAACAGTTGAGCTTTCAAATGATATTAAGAAAAAAATTATTCAAGTTAAAAAATCTTTACCAACAGAGTTAGATTTAAGAGTTTCTTTCAACAGAGCAAATTATGTAGAGGCTGCTATAGAAGAGGTGTATAAAACTTTGTTAATAGCTTTTGTTTTAGTTGTTTTAATAATATATCTATTTCTGGGAAATTTAAAGGCTGTAATAGTACCAGCTATAGCCCTCCCAGTGAGCCTTATAGCCTCTTTTTTAGGTTTATATATATTTGGATTATCAATAAATATTTTCGTTCTTTTAAGTTTTATTTTAGCTATAGGAATAATAACAGATGATTCTGTTATAATGACAGATGCAATATACAGAAGAATAGAAAATGGTGAAACTCCATTGGTTGCAGCTTACAAAGGCTCTAAACAAATTTCTTTTGCTATTGTAGCTACGACATTAATTCTGGTTGCTGTTTTTCTACCATTAATTTTTATTGAAGGAATTTCTGGAACTTTATTTAGAGAAACAGCCATTGCTTTGTCTTTTTCAATAGTTGTGTCTTCGTTTGTAGCGTTAACACTATCTCCAATGCTTGCTAGTAAATTTTTATATAAAAAGACATCAAAAAAACTTTTTATCCGAAAGTTTGAAAAGTTTTTCTTAAGCTTTTCAAACTTTTACAAAGAGACTTTAGATATAATTGTAAATAAGACAAAAGCTGTAAGTTTTTTTATAATCTTAATATTAGTCGCATCGGTATTATTATTTAACTTTTCTAAGAAAGAATTATTGCCCATGGAAGATCGTGGTGCCTACTTAATTATTGGATTCACAGATGAAGGAACTTCTTTCGAATATACGCAAGAACAAGCTCAGAAAGTAGAAGCTAGGCTTCTTCCACTTCTTCAAGCTGAGGATAGTCCATATTCAAGATTTATTATGAGGGTTCCAGGGTTTGGAAGTTCAGCTAATTCATATAATAGTTTTATAATAATTGCTTTATTAGATGACTGGAAAAATCGAAAAAAGGGACAAGAAGTTGTTTTAAGAGAAGCAATTGGAAAAATAGTAACTTTACCTCAAGCAGTAGCATTTCCTATTTCTCCTCAATCAATAAGAGTATCTAATTACAATAAACCAGTGCAAATGGTTATTTATGGAAGTACCTATGAAGAACTTGAAGAAATACAAAAAAAAATTATCAAGGAACTAAGATCTAATAAAAACCTTTCAAGAATAGAGTCTGATTACAACAGAAATAAACCAGAAGTAAAATTAATAATTAATAAAAATAAAGCTAAAGATTTGGGTGTTTCTACAAAATCAATTGGTGAAACACTTGAGACTCTTTATGGTGGTAAAAAAATAACAACTTTTAATAAATTAGGTAAAGAGTATCCTATAATTGTTCAACAATATTTATCAGATAGAAGAAACAAAGAAGGTGTTTCAAAAATATTTGTTCGCTCAGAGACAACTGGAAAACTAATTTCTTTAGCAAATCTAGTTAGTTTTCAAGAAGAAGGTTCAGCAAAAGAACTTGCTAGATACAATAGACAAAGAGCAGTGACAATATCTGCAAATATTAATGAAGGGTATACTTTGACTGAAGCTATAAAATATTTTGAAGAAGTAATGTCTAAATTAGCCCCAGAAAATCAGATTACTTGGAAAGGAAAATCTGAAGAAATCAAAGAGACAAGTAATGAATTATTTATAATTTTTGCCTTAGCTTTACTAACTGCATATTTAGTAATGGCTGCAACCTTTAACTCCTTTATTCACCCATTTATAATTATTTTAACAGTACCATTAGCAATTTTTGGTGGATTAATATTCATTTTATTTCTCAATAGCTCAGTAAATATTTTTTCTCAAATTGCACTTATTATACTGATAGGTATTTCAACAAAAAACAGTATTTTAATTGTGGATTATGCAAATCAAATTAGAACTACTGGAAAAAATATAGAAGCTGCTGTTAAAGAAGCCTGTGCTGTAAGATTTAGACCTATTATAATGACTTCTCTTAGCACAATGATAGCTATGATGCCTTTAGTGATAGGAAATATTGGTCCTGGAGCAGGTGAAGGTTCTAGATTAGCTGTTGGATCAACTATTTTAGGAGGTATGATAATTTCAACATTTTTTACTTTATATGTAACTCCATCAATGTATTTAGCTTTAGCAAAAAATACCAAAAGAATAGATGTTGTAGATTTAGAATTAAAAAAAGAACTTACTAAAAAATAATATATTTATTCTTATTAAGAGAATTTTGACACTTTAATAATTGTTTTTTATAAATATTAGATTGTTTTTCAACTTTTTTAGCTAATCTTATCACATCTTTGTTTTTTTTGTAATATTTGAAATTCCCCCAACCTTCATGATAAGCAAGATATTGTTTGAAAGCATTTTTTTTTGAAATCTTTAAAATAGACTCTGTCTTATTTGTATACCAACCAATAAAGTCGACACTATCTTTAAATCGCATTCTCATTGCTAATTTATTACCTGTTTCTTTTTTATACTGATCCCAAGTTCCTTTTACTGCTTGTGAATAACCAAATGAACTTGAAGGTCGTTTATAGGGTATCACCTTAAAAATTTTTTGCCTAGCAGGTTTTGCTAGCCAATCAAAATCGGACTCCATTTTAATTATTGCTAACTGAATATAAATAGGGGTTCCCCACTTTTGTTCAACTTTTTTAGTGTGTTTATACCAAAGGTATCTCTCATCAAAAATTGAACAACTATTTGAAGTATTTAAAGGGATTGAAGAACAACCGGTTAAAAAAAAGAAGAATAATATTAATATTTTATTTTTTAGAGTGCTCATATTTATTTATAAAATTGTTGATCAAAATTACAACAACAACTCCAAGTAAATTGCCAAATAAATCTGACCACTGGAAACTTCTGCCTGGTATAAATAAGTGTAAAATTTCAAGAATTAATGACAGAAAAATTAAATAAATAAATAAATTGGTAATATTTTTTGACTTTAAAAAGGTAAAAAAACCAATCATAGAAATAATTATAAAGGCATAAAAATGATTAGACGAAATTACAAAATTAGGTGTTATTTGAGGTTGTAATTTTATATCATCATACAAAGCTAATCCAATTAAACTACCAGGATAAAGATAAATAAAAATAAACGAAAAATTTACAGTGTAAAATAATATTTTGTATTTTGAAAAAAATTTTATCATTAAATTATATAGTTTTATTTATAAATATATCTTAGAAATAACAATATGAGTTTTTTAATATTAGTTAGACACGGTCAAAGTATTTGGAATCTTGAAAAAAGATTCACTGGCTGGGTTGATATAGGTCTTACTGAAAAAGGCAAATCAGAAGCAGAAAAATCAGGATTTCTTATTAAAAATAAAAATATAACTATTGAATATTATTATTCATCTCTTCAATTGAGAGCAAATAATACATTAGAAATAATAAAAAGTGTTTTAAACGATAAAAAGGATTTTATTAAAGCCTGGCAACTAAATGAAAGACACTATGGAATTCTTACAGGTTTAAACAAAACTGAAATGAGTGAAAAACTTGGTAAAAAAAAAATTCATGAATTTAGAAGATCTTGGAATATTAAACCAGATGCACTTAGCAAAGAAAGTCCCTATCATCCAATAAATATTGACACATATAAAGATCTGCCGGAAGAAATAATTCCTGATACAGAATCATTAGAAGATACTTATGAAAGAGTTTTTAAATACTTTAAAGATGAAATTGAGGAAAAATTAATTAATAAGAATGTTTTAATTTCTGCACATGGAAATTCTATTAGGGCTCTTTGTAAATATTTATTTAAATTGGATAATAATCAAATTTCAAGTTTGGAAATACCCACTGGTAATCCATTGGTGATAGAATTTGATAAATCGCTTAAAATATTAAATTGTAAATATCTTGATGTAGAAAGATCTAAAGATCTTTTAATTTTTTAAATATATCTAAATTAGTCAAATGATAAAATTTATTTAAACTTTCAAAACCATTCAACTCATTTTTTTTTAGCAATTTTTCCCATACATCTAGAATCGGAAAATTAAATACTTTATTATTCTTAAATAAACTTTTACTCAAAATTTGACAACCAGTATAAACAAAATTTCTATCACCATTTTTACTTAATAAATAATCTTCTAACTTAAAATCACCTTGTAGACTTTTATCAAAACTTAGTTGTTTATTGATAACCAAAAGAACATTATCTAATTTTTTTTCAAAGTAAAATTTTTGCATTCTTTTTATTTCATTAACATAATTTAAACTCCAAATAGTATCAGGATTAAAAACAAAAAAATCATCATCTTGAGAGTGATTTATCATATTTAATATTCCACCACCTGTATTCAAGATTTTATCTCCATCCTTTACTATTTGAATTTCAACTTGAAAATTTTTATTATTAATAAAATCTAAAACTTGATCCTCAAGATGAAAAGTATTTATAATTATCTTCTGAATTCCTGAGAATTTTATTGTATTAATACAATTCTCTAGCAAAGTAATATTTTTTAGTTCGAGGAGTGGTTTTGGAGTTTTAAGAGTTAAGGGATTTAATCTTTTTCCAAATCCAGCACATAAAATTAAAGCTGTATTAATTTTCATTTATTTTTTTTTCAAAATTTTTTGACAATAAATCTCTTAAGTCTTTAAATATTTTATTTTCATTTATTCTTATTGATATTAATTTCCATGCATAAGGTATAAATTTTAGATAACCTTTTTTTCTATCTCTTGCCGCGAGACGAGTAAAAATTCCAATTATCTTTAAATTTCTTAAAATTGATAATATTTGAAAATCATTTTTGAATTTAAGTTTGTCTAATTTCCTTTGTTTATTAACATAAAAATCATAGATCTTTTTTTTTAAGGATAAAGACGTTTTAAACCTTACATCATCTATTAATGATGCTAAATCATAAGCTTTATTTCCAATCAATGCATCTTGACTGTCTATGATCCCCAATTGATTTTTTACTAGCATTAAGTTTGAAACATGAAAATCTCTATGAACAAAAGTGTTATCTTTTAATTTAAGGCTTGAAATTAATTTTTTAATTATTTTTTCATATTTTTTTGTAAATTTAGACCTAATTGCTTTTGGTAAGTTCTTTTTTACATACCAATCACAAAATAAGTTAGCCTCTTCAATGAGTATTTTTTTACTATATTTTGGAATCTTATAATTTTTTTTTTTAAAATTAAAAACATTTCTATCTTTTATTAATTGTATTTTATTTAATATCACAATTATTTTTTTAAAATAAAAGAGTTTGTTATTTGTTTTTTTATTTAAAACTTTAAATATTGTCCTATTTCCAAAATCCTGAATTTCAATATAATTCTTTTTATAATTCTCAAAATAAAGTTTCGGGGCTAAAATTTTATTATTATTAAAAATTTTATTTATTGCATCATATACAATTAGATTTTTAAATTTATCTTTTTTTGCAAAAACCATAATTGTATTTTGGTGTTTATTCTTCTTTCTGAAAAATTTTCTAAAAGATGCATCTCCTTTTATTTTTTTTAAATTTTTCATTATAATTTTAGATCTTAAGGCCTTTTATTTGTACAGATCTTTTGTTGTGATCCCCCTCATAATTAAAAATTAATTCTATCAAATTTTGGGGTTTTTTCTCAATAATTTGGGGCCATTCTATTAATGTAATTACATTCAAATTTTCCTCAAATAAATCTAGATTTTTTATTTCTGCTGTAGACTTCAGTCTAAATAAATCGTAATGATAGATTTTAATTTCATTAATCTGATATTCATTTAATATATTAAACGTTGGGCTTGTAACCTCAGTAATATTTAATTTATTATTTTTTTGTAAAAAATTTATTAAATATCTAATAAAAGTAGTTTTACCTACCCCAATCTCACCATACAAAAATACTATATCACCTGCTGTGATTTTTCTTGAAAATTTATTAGCTAATTCTTTTGTTTGATTTTCTGAAAATAAATCAACTTTTTCATTACTAGTAGCGATAGGCATTAGGTTTAAATGGACCCTCTACTTCAACACTAATGTAGTCCGCTTGTTCTTTAGATAATTTAGTTAATTTTGCACCAACCTTTTTAAGATGTAATGTAGCTACTTTTTCATCAAGATGTTTAGGTAAAACATATACCTTGTTTTCATAATTTTTATGATTATTCCAAAGCTCAATTTGAGCAATAACTTGATTAGTAAATGATGCGCTCATTACAAAACTTGGATGACCAGTTGCACAACCTAAATTTACCAATCTTCCCTCGGCTAAAAGAATAATTCTTTTTTTACTTGGAAGTTCTATTTCATGTACTTGTGGTTTTACCTCTGTCCATTTGTAGTTTTTCAGTGCCTCGACTTGGATCTCATTGTCAAAATGTCCGATATTGCATAATATAGCTCTATCTTTCATTTCTCTCATATGGTCTGCAGTAACAATGTCTTTGTTTCCAGTTGCAGTTACAATTATATCTGCTTTACTAATGGCTTCTTCCATTAAGACTACTTCATATCCCTCCATTGCAGCCTGTAGAGCACAAATTGGATCTGCCTCAGTAACTAAAACTCTAGCACCACTTTGTCTTAAAGATGCAGCACTTCCTTTTCCAACATCACCAAACCCAGCTACAATAGCTATTTTTCCTGACATCATAACATCAGTTGCTCTTCTAATACCATCAACTAAACTTTCTCTGCACCCATAAAGATTATCAAATTTGGATTTAGTGACTGAATCATTGACATTTATTGCTGGAACTAAGAGAGATTTATCTTTTTCCATTTTATTTAAAGCTTTGATTCCAGTTGTTGTCTCCTCAGAAACGCCTTTTACATCTTTTATTAATTCTTTATATTCGTTATGCATAATGGCAGTTAGATCACCACCATCATCTAAAAGCATATTTGGTTTCCAATCCTTATTACCGACTATTGTTTGTTTTATACACCAAAGATATTCCTCTTCTGTTTCACCCTTCCAAGCATAAACAGGTATCCCAACTTTAGCGATTGCAGCTGCTGCATGATCTTGAGTTGAAAAAATGTTACAAGAAGACCATCTTACATCAGCGCCTAAATTTACTAACGTTTCAATTAAAACAGCTGTTTGAATAGTCATGTGTAAACAACCAATAATTTTAGCTCCCTTTAGAGGTGACTTTCCTAAGTATTCTTCTCTCAAAGCCATTAGTCCTGGCATTTCACTTTCAGCTATTGATATTTCTTTCCGACCAAATTCTGCTTGAGATATATCTTTTACTTTGAAATCATTCATGAAGAGTTTTCTAGCAATAAAGGATTAATTAATCAATAGAACTATTTACACTTTAGGAAAAATTATTTCCATACTTGCTCCTTTACGATCTAATCTATTTGATGCTTTAATAGAAGCATTATGTAAATCAACTAAATTTTTAACTATGTTTAGACCCAATCCAGAGTGCTGACCAAATTTATCAGGTCTATTACTGTAGAATCTTTTAAATATCTTATTAGTGTCCTTTTCCCTAAATCCTTGACCTTCATCTAACACATTAACTATAACTTTATTATCATTTAATTTAGAGATTCTTACTTTAACGTCACTATTATCTTTACTAAATGAAATTGCATTTTCCAAAAGATTTGCAACTATTTGTTCAATCCTATTTTCTATTCCATTAATGAAATATTTATTTTTACCATCATTTTCATATGAAATTTTGATACCTCTTTTAAGTTTGTATATATTATTAAAATCATCCACTACAGATTTTACTATAGGCTCTACATCTAATTTTTTAATTTTTTCTTTACTTAATGCAACTTCATCCTTCAACATTTGAGAATAATCTGTAATTAGTCTTTCAATTCTTTGGACATCATGGCTCAATATATCAATTAACTTTATTCTTTGATCCAAATCAGTAGTATCATGTAAAATTTCTGATGCACTTTTAAGCGAAGCAAGAGGATTTCTTATTTCATGAACAAGATCAGTTGAAAAATTTTCTGCATGAGTAATTCTTTTTTGTAATTCTAACGTCATGTCATCTAAAGAATTTGAAAGTAATCCGAGTTCATCATTTCTCAATTTTAATGTATCTATATTTGTCGTTTTTGGATTTTTATCTTTTATTGTTTTTGTATAACTAACTAAATTTTTAATTGGCTTAAGAAAGTACCTGTTTAATACAAAGGAAAAGATTAATATCACGATACCAACAGCAAACGCAGTTCTAATTATGAAAGTTTTTCTCTCGTCTATCGCTGCTTTAATATCATTTGCATTTTCTGTAATAGCTAAATAGCCTATATTTTGTCCATCTTGCATCACATTTTTTATTGTTGTTAGTTTAAATTTATTAAATTCTTCTTGAGTAAATGTAAATGGAATTCCAAAATTTTTTGACCCGGCGTAATTAAACAATATATCACTTAAAGAAACTGCGTTTTCACTTCCTATATTTATATTTTTTTTTTCTGTAATTTCTTTAGTTTTTTTTTCACTCAATATCTCCAATTCAACAGTATCTAACCTTGTTGAAAATGATCTGGGATCTAAATCTAAAGTATCAGTATCACCTACTAAGTTTAATTCATTATCAAAAAATATTACTCTATCTAAGTTTTGAAATAAAAATCTTGTAGAAAATAAAAATCTTCTAATATCTTCTTCAATAAATTTTACATCTAATCTGATTAGATTATCAATTGTATTATTGATAACTTCAATATGATTTGAGGATTTTTTTTTTATTAAATTTGGTTGTACATTTTTAATGTAAGCAAATGTAAACAGCCCCATGATTGTAAAAAAAATTAAATTTATAAATAAGAATTTTTTTAAAATTGATAAGTTTTTGAGAAGACTGCTGAACATCAATTAACATTCCACCTGTACCCGCTTCCGTATCTTGTTTCTATAGCTGAAAACTCAGGGTCAACTTTTTTAAATTTTTTTCTTATTCTCTTAACATGGCTATCTATTGTTCTGTCTTCTATATCTGTGTCTTCTCTATATGCTATATCCATTAATTGAGCTCTTTCTTTTATTATTCCTGGTCTTTTAGCTAATTCTTTCACAATTAAAAATTCTGTTGTAGTAAGTTTATCAGGTAACTGCATTCCATTCCATTCACATTCTAATTGAGATGGGTCTAACTTTAATTTTCCATGTGATATTATAGTTTTATTTTCCTCAATTGAATTACTATTGTCTTTTTTTCTTAGTTGAACTCTTATTCTTTCAATTAAAACTTTAATAGAAAATCCACCCGACTTTTTGACAAAATCATCAGCACCAAGTTTAAGGCCAAGTAACTCATCAATTTCATCATCTTTTGATGTAAGAAAAATAACTGGCATTGATGTTTTTTTTCTAAGCTTTTTAAGTAACTCTTCACCATCCATTTTAGGCATTTTAATATCAATTATTGCTAAGTCAGGAGGAGATCTTGACAATCCAATTAATGCACTTTCACCATCAATAAATGTTTGAACATTAAAGCCCTCCTTCTCTAAAGCAATACTGAGACTTGTTAATATATTTCTATCATCATCGACAAGGGCAATTGTTTGTTTTTGCATAGACTATTATAAAAATACTAAATTGTCACAAATTGGGCAATCAAATTAAATTAGTGTAGAGTGCCCCAATTTTCACCCATGTCCAGATCCACAGTTAGAGGTATAGAAAAAGAATGCTGATCGCTTTTAGCAACACTCGACATTTCTTCAATTATGGTTTTACTGACTCTCTTAGATTCATCTTTATGGGTCTCAAAAATTAGTTCATCATGGATTTGGAGTAACATTTTTGTTTTTTTGAATTTATTATCACTTAATTTTTTATCTAATCTTATCATAGCTAATCTCATAATTTCTGCTGCAGAACCTTGAATAGGAGCATTAATAGCTGCACGTTCTTGAAAATTTCTAACATTATAATTTTTATCATTGATATTAATAAAGTGAGATCTTCTTCCAAAAATATTGTTTACATAACCACTTTTTCTACAAAATTTAATTGTCTGATCCATATAAACTTTTATTTCTGGAAATCTAGCAAAATACGCATTTAAGAAGTTTTCTGCTTCATAATTTGATACATTTATTTGTTTAGCAAGTCCATATTGTGAGATTCCATAAATTATTCCAAAGTTTATAGCTTTAGCTTTTCTTCTTTGATCCTCATTGACTTTTTTAATATCAATATTAAATATTTGGCTTGCTGTTAATGAATGAATATCAATATTATTTTTAAATGCTTTCTTTAATTCTTTAACGTCTGCTAAATCCGCCAAAATTCTCATTTCTATTTGATTATAATCAGCAGAAATCAAAACATTATCTTTTTCTGCTACAAAGGCTTTTCTAATATCTTTTCCATCCTCAGACTTAATAGGAATATTTTGTAAATTTGGATCACTTGATGCTAATCTTCCTGTAGTAGTAGCTGCAAGTAAAAAGGATGTATGAACTCTCATTGTTTTTGGATTTATATGACCTGGAAGAGAGTCTGAGTAAGTATTTTTTAATTTAGAAAGTTGTCTCCAATCTAAAATTAATTTTGGAAATTTATGACCTTTAAAAGCTAAATCTTCAAGTACAGATGCGCTAGTAGCAAAACTTCCTTTTTTAGTTTTTTTTAAATCTGCTATTTTTAATTCATTATATAGAATTTCTCCAAGTTGTTTTGGGGATGCAATATTAAATTCTTTATTAGATATTTTAAATACATTCTTTTGAATTTTTTCAATTTTTTTTTCAAACTTAGATGACAGTATCTTTAGAAATTTATTATCAACTTTAATTCCTTCTATTTCCATATAAGCCAAAATTTTTATCATTGGTTTCTCAAAAACTTCATAAATATTAATCATTTTTTCCTCTTTTAGACTTTTATAGAATTTTTTATACAATCTAAAAGTTATATCAGCATCTTCTGCTGCATAATCTTTGGCTTTATCAATATCAACTTTACTGAAATTTATTTCTTTTTTTCCAGATCCAACTAAATCTTTAAAAGGAATTGTTTTATGGTCCAAATGTATTTCTGATAAGGTGTCCATGTTGTGTCTATTTTTACCTGCATCAAGCACATATGACATTAACATTGTGTCTTCCATTGATGATATGTTTATTCCATGTTTGTATAACACAATAAAATCAAATTTAATATTTTGCCCTATCTTTTTAATACTAGGATCCTCAAGTAAAGGTTTTAATTTTTTCAAAACTAATTCTTTACTAAGACATTTTTTTGAGTCATGTCCTATTGGGATATAGCATGCTTTGCCAATTTTAGTGCTTAAGGATATTCCTACTAATTCAGCTTGGTGAGGATCTAATGAATTAGTTTCTGTATCGACTGCTATTTCACCAGTTTCTTCTGCTTCTTTTATCCAATCATCAATTTTATTTAAATCTGTTATCAAAAAATATTCTTTTTTATTAATTTCTTTTTTTCTTTCCGAAGGTTTTTTTTCAACTTTATCACTACTTAATTTAGGTTCTCCATAAGTAGATATTGCTGAACTTAATAATCTATTAAATTCCATTTCTCTTAAAAATTTGTAAAGTTTGTTTTTATCAATATCTTTTAATAAGAATTCACTTAACTCTTTTTCTACTGGAGCATCATGTTTTAATGTAACTAATTTTTTGCTAATCAAAGCTTTATCTTTATTTTCTATAAGTGTTTCTCTTCTTTTGTTTTGTTTAATCTCATGAGCAAATTTTAAAAGTTTATCTAAATTGCCATATTTATTTATTAATTCTGCTGCAGTCTTTACACCTATTCCAGGAACGCCAGGAACATTATCACTACTATCACCTGCTAATGCTTGAACATCAATTACTTTGCTAGAATCTACACCAAATTTATTTTTAATATCATCCTCTGAAATAAATTTATTTTTCATAGGATCAAAAATTCTTACGTTCTTCTTATACAATTGCATCAAATCTTTATCTGATGATACTATTGTTACCTTGGCACCTTTATCTAAAATCATATCTGCATATGTTGCGATTAGGTCGTCTGCTTCATAATTAACCAATTCAACAGACGGTAAATTAAATGCAAGAACGGATTTTCTAATGTATTCAAATTGAGGGGCTAAATCATCTGGAGCTTCTGCTCTATTTGCTTTATAGTCACTATAAATCTCATTTCTAAAAGTTTTTCTAGCTGAGTCAAATATAACAGCAAAATGTGTTGGTTTTTGTAAATTTTGATTTGACTTAGAGTCCTCTAAAAGTTTAAAGAGCATACTACAAAAGCCACTCACAGCTCCAGTAGGAAGTCCATCACTCTTTCGTGACAGAGGAGGTAGGGCATAATATGCTCGGAAAATATAACCTGAACCATCAATTAGATAAAAATGATCTGTTTTTTGAATTTTACTCATTATAAATTAATATAGATTCTCAATTAAAATAAGAGTATTATTTTTTATGGAACTAATAAAGCAAAATACTCAAACTCAAATAATAAAATCATTAATAATAATCTTTTTAGGCTCAGTGATGCTAGCAATTTCCGCAAAGCTCAAGATACCCTTTTATCCAGTTCCTATGACTATGCAAACATTTATAGTTCTGTTTATTGGAATAGGTTTTGGATATAAAATTGGTCTTGCTTCAGTAGGTTTGTATTTATTGGAGGGTATTCTTGGTTTGCCAGTTTTTTCAAATTCCCCAGAACGAGGAATAGGTTTAACATATTTTGTTGGGCCAACAATGGGATATTTAATTGGGTTTCTTTCAGCATGTTTTTTAGCTTCTTTTATAAAAAATGATGATAATTATTTTATAATTTTCCTTAAATTAGTCTTATCAGTTTCTACGATTTATTTTTTTGGTATTTTGTGGTTAGGAACATTAATAGGATGGGATAAGCCAATTTTTGAATTAGGTGTAATGCCTTTTTTACTTGCTGAATTATTTAAGATGGTTCTATTAACAATTCTAGCTAAAAAAATTCTTAAAATTAGAGGTCTTATTTAGGGGATCTTTTAGACAAAATTCTCTGTAAAGTTCTTCTGTGCATTTTTAATCTTCTAGCAGTTTCTGAAACATTTCTATTACATAATTCAAAAACTCTATGTATATGTTCCCATTTAACTCTATCTGCAGACATCGGGTTTTCAGGTGGAGCAGCTTTTTTTTCTGGATCAGCTAAAAGAGCTTTTTCAACATCATCTGCATCTGCAGGTTTTGCTAAATAATCAATCGCCCCTTCTTTGATTGCTGCTACTGCAGTTGGAATATTACCATATCCTGTAAGCATTATAATTCTACTTTCTGAATTAGATGACTGTATCTCTTTCACAACCTCTAAGCCATTTCCATCTCCAAGTCTAAGGTCAACAACAGCGAATCCAGGTTTTTTTGCTTTTACTGTATCTATGCCTTTTTTCACACCCTCAGCTTGAATAACTTCAAATCCCTTTTTTTCCATAGCTCTAGCCAACCTTTCTCTAAAAGGGTTGTCATCATCGACAATTAATAGGGATTTATTCTCAAAATCAGCTAAATTTTGAAGTGTAGGCTCATTTTTCATAGCTTAGATATGGTGATTTTTTTCCACAATTCAATAGGTAATTATTTACTTTACATTGAATAACTATTGAATTAATTGCTGCAATTACTAAAGTTTTTTAAATAAAAAAGGCTTTTTTTTGTTAAATTTTTTTGGGGGGCATTAAAAATGCAAAAATTTAAGTCAGTTGAAGAATTGGTTAAACAACTTAGACCGGATAAACCGATTTATTGTATAAGAAAGAATTCAATTCTTTCTGCATCAAGATTTTTTCAAAATCAATTTCCTGGAAAAATTTTATACGCTGTTAAAACAAATCCTCATCCTGAAATAATAAAAACATTAATTAAGAGTGGAATTGAACAATTTGATGTTGCCTCAATTGAAGAAATCAAAGCTGTAAGAAAATTTAGTCAAAATGCGAAATGTTCTTATATGCATACAGTCAAAAGTAAAGAGAGTATCACTGAAGCTTATTTCAAATATGGAATAAAAACCTTTGCTTTAGATACAAAAGACGAATTGATTAAAATTATTGAAAGCACTAGTGGTGCAAGAGATCTTGAACTATTTGTGAGAGTATCAGTTTCAAATGAACATGCAGAAATTGACTTATCAAAAAAATTTGGAGCATTAAATTCAGAGGCCTCTGGTTTATTAAGATTAGCTAAACAATACTCCAAAAAAATTGGTTTGAGTTTTCATGTAGGATCGCAATGTATGCACCCTATTTCTTACACAAAAGGAATTACAGAAATTGGAAATATAATTAAAAAAACAAAAATTGTCCCTGATTATATTAATGTTGGTGGTGGATTTCCAACTATCTATCCTGATTTAATACCACAATCTTTAGATAGTTATTTTGATGAAATTAAAAAGGGATTGGAAAATTTAAAATTAGATAATTTACCTGAAATAATTTGTGAACCAGGAAGAGCATTAGTTGCTGAAAGTGGATCAACAATAGTAAGAGTTAACTTAAGGAAAAAACAAAAACTTTATATTAATGAGGGGACATATGGTACACTTTTTGATGCAGGTACTCCAAACATAGTTTTTCCATCAAAAATGATTAAAGACACTTCTAACAAAATTATTTCAAAGAAAATTACTGCATTTGATTTTTATGGTCCAACATGTGATAGCATGGATTATATGAAAGGTCCTTTCCTACTTCCTAACAACATTAAAGAAAATGATTATATCGAACTAGGTCAGTTGGGTGCTTATGGTTTAACATTTAGAACTCAATTTAATGGTTTTTATTCAGATGAAATTTATGAAGTTGAAGATGGTCCTATAATGAGTCTTTACAACAAAGATGTTAACAAGGCTACTTTGGTAGCTTAATGCCTGATAATAAAAATGTAGGCCATAATAGTAAAAAAGATTTTCTTAAAAATCCTGTAGAACATATTGATATTACTTCATTCGACTCAAGAAAAATTATTTCCTCAATGGAAAAAATGTCTTTTGTTTCAAGAGAAACTGCGAGCGCTGCAAATATCTATAATGAAATGTTAAAAGATAAAGATTGTACAATTTTTTTAACTTTAGCAGGATCCACTTCTGCTGCTGGCTGTATGAGTATTTATAAAGATCTTATTAAATATAATATGGTCGATGCAATAGTTGCTACAGGAGCTTCTATTGTAGATATGGACTTTTTTGAAGCATTGGGTTTTAAGCATTATCAAGGATCACAATTTCAGGATGATACAGAGCTTAGAAAAAATTATATTGATAGGATTTATGACACATATATTGATGAGGATGAATTACAAGTTTGTGACAAAAAAATTTGTGAAATCGCCGATGGTCTTGAACCAAGAAGTTATACATCTAGAGAATTTATTCACGAAATGGGTAAATATTTAAAAAAAAATTCAGTAAAAAAAGATTCATTAATTGAAACAGCATATGACAATAATGTTCCTATTTTCTGCCCTGCTTTTACAGATTCTAGTGCAGGTTTTGGATTGGTAATTCATCAAGAAAAAAACCCAAAAAAACATTTAACTATAGATTCAATTAAAGAGTTCAGAGAACTGACTGAAATAAAGATTCAGTCTAAGGGTTCTGGTCTTTTTATGATAGGTGGGGGTGTTCCAAAAAACTTTATACAAGACACAGTAATATGTGCAGAACTTTTAGGTAAAAATGTAGATATGCACAAATATGCAGTTCAAATCACTGTAGCAGATTCCAGGGATGGAGCTTGTAGCAGTTCAACTTTAAAAGAGGCTAGCTCTTGGGGTAAGGTCAATGTCACAAAAGAGCAGATGGTTTTTGCAGAAGCAACTAGTGTATTACCCCTAATTTGTAGTGATGCATATCATAAAGGTGAATGGAAAAATAGAAATAGAAAAAATTTCTCTAAAATTTTTGATTAAAAAATGAAAAAAAAAACCACTATTGGTTTAATACAAACAAAAGTTTTTGAAAATCAAAACAAGAATTTAGAAAATTCAATTAAAAAAATTAAAAATGCAGCAAGGAGAAATGCAAAAATAATTTGTTTACCTGAATTATTTCTTTCACCTTACTTTTGTCAAACTGAAAATCATTCAAAGTTCAAACTTGCTGAAAAGATTCCAGGACCAATCACAAATATATTTTGTAATCTAGCTAAGGAACTCTCTGTTATTCTAATGATCTCTCTTTTTGAAAAAAAAACATCTGGTTTTTATCATAATACTAGTATTGTAATTAATGAAAATGGAAAAATTGTTTCCAAATATAGAAAAATGCATATTCCA
This sequence comes from uncultured Pelagibacteraceae bacterium, assembly GCA_902533075.1. Classification (GTDB taxonomy): domain Bacteria; phylum Pseudomonadota; class Alphaproteobacteria; order Pelagibacterales; family Pelagibacteraceae; genus Pelagibacter. Next base: position 16,058 of record CACAKN010000008.1, on the reverse strand, counting down.
GATGATCCAGGCTACTACGAAAAGTTTTATTTTACTCCTGGGGATTTGGGTTTCAAATCGATAAATACCAATCACGGAAAAATAGGATCTTTAGTATGTTGGGATCAATGGTTTCCTGAGGCAGCAAGACTCACTGCACTTAAAGGTGCTGAAATTTTATTTTATCCTACTGCAATAGGATGGCACCCCAAAGAGAGAAAAAAATTTGGGAATTCACAATTAAATGCTTGGATTACAATGCAAAGATCTCACGCTATTGCCAATGGTGTTTTTGTGGCTGCAATAAATAGAATTGGATTAGAAAAAGTCAAAAATAAAAAGATTCAATTTTGGGGTAACTCTATGATTATTGATCCAAGTGGAAATATAATTAAACAATCCAAATCAAACAAAGAAGAAATATTGATATGTGATATTGATTTTAGAAAAGTAGAAAACACAAGACAACATTGGCCATTTTTAAGAGATAGAAGAATTGATTATTACAAGGGCTTATTAAAAAATCCTGAAGATGCTTAAAGGTTTTAGAATGCCCGGAGAGTGGGAGAAACAAAAATCTGTTTGGATTGTTTGGCCGTACAATAAAAAAGATTGGCCAGGCTTGTTTGATAAAATTCCTGAAGTAATAAGTAAGATTGTTTGTAATTTGTCAATTAATCAAACTGTAAATTTAATTATTAAAACTAATAAAGATAAAATAAGAATTAAACAAGAATTAAAAAAATTTAAAAATAATCTATCTAAAATCAAATTTCACCAAATTTTAACAAACAGAATTTGGATCAGAGATAATGGTCCACTATTTTTAGTCAATAATAAAAAAGGAAAAAAAATTATTCTTAATTTCAGATTTAATGGGTGGTCAAAATATAATGATTATCAAAAAGATAATAAAATTAATGATAAAATCGCAAAATTGATAAAGACTAAAAAAATTGAACCCACAATTAAAATAAAAAAAAATCTTAAGAAAATTGTTTTAGAAGGTGGAGCGATAGATGTAAATGGCCAAGGTTCAATACTTCTGACCCGAGAATGTCTATTAAGTAAAGTTCAAGAAAGAAACCCTGGTGTAAATAAATTAAATCTAGAAAATACGTTAAGGAAATATCTTAATTTAAAAAATTTCATATGGTTAAATAAAGGTATTAAGGGGGATGATACTCATGGACACATAGATGATATTGCTAGGTTCGTTTCTCCAAATACTATAATGGCTGCAATTGAAAAAAATAAAAAAGATAGAAATTTTAAAAATTTAAAAGAAAATTTACAAATTTTAAAAAAATCAAATAATACCGATGGAAAAAAATTTAGAATAATTAAAATTCCAATGCCAAAACCCATCTATATTAATAATATACAAGTTCCTGCAAGTTATCTTAATTTTTATATTGCAAACAGAATAGTACTGTTACCGGTTTTTAATGACAAAAATGATAAAAAAGTTTTTTCTATTTTTAAAAAATTTTTTAAAAAAAGAAAAATAATTACTATCGATTGTAGTGAGCTTATTTGGGGATTTGGTGCAATCCATTGCATGACGCAACAGGAGCCCTTGATATAGCTTTAAACTGGTTTTAAAGATCCTAAAAGTAATCTAAAAGGAATTAACATTACTAAAGCAACAAATATTTTTACAGCCAAATCACCTAAGGATAATGTTACCCAAGGTATTCCTGTAGCATAAAAAGATATAGAGAAAAATAAGAAGGTATCAACTGCCGAACCAATAAAAGATGAAGTTAATGGTGCTACAAACCATTTCTTCTTTCTCAATTTATCAAAAATCTGAACATCTATTAGTTGAGCTACTAAAAAAGCAGTACCTGATCCAACGGCTATTCTTAAGGATATCAGATCTGCAAAATTTGTTGAAAAAAGAAGAGTAAAACTGATACCTATAATAAAACCAATGTAAACTATTTGTCTTGCAATTAGTTTACCATAAGATCTATTTGCTAAATCAGTTATTAAAAAAGCAATTGGATAACTAAATGCTCCATAAGTTAATATTTCTTCTAAACCATAATATTTGATTGGAAATTGAACTAAATAATTAGAAGCTAAAACAACGACTCCCATAATTAATGAGAGCAATAAGAATAATCTATTCATTAAGCACTTTTAGATTGAACTGCTTTTTTTTGAAAGGGAGATTTTACTAAAATATTTTTTTTAAGTTTTTTTAATCTTGGTGATAAATTTTTATTTTTGACAGTTTTCAAAAACTCATCAAAACTACCTTTTTTATCAACAGATCTTACACCGGCATTGCTGACTGTTAATTTTAAACTTCTTTTTAAAAGTTCGCTGGTAAATTTCACTTTTTTTAAGTTAGGTAAAAATCTTCTTTTTGTCTTATTGTTAGCGTGACTAACATTATGACCTTTCATTGGATTTTTTCCGGTAAGTTCACATTTTTTTGACATGATATTATCGACTGTATAAAGTGAGATAACGAACTCGTCAAGTTTATAAGATTTAAGCTTCTATTTTTTTCCTACTATTTCTGTAAAATTTTTAACACCATCTTTAATTAGTAATTCTTTAAGCTCTTTTTTAATCATATTAACTATATTGGGCCCTTTAAATACCATTCCAGTATAAAGCTGAACATAACTAGCACCAGCTAAGAATTTTTCATATGCACTTTTTCCAGAGTCTACTCCCCCTACACCAATGATTTTAATTTTTCCATTAAGTAATTTATAGAATTTATTAATCAATATTGAAGATTTTTTTTCGATTGGTTTGCCTGATAAGCCTCCTTTTTGATGTTTTTGGATATTGCTTAAACTATCACGAGATGAGTCGGATGTGTTTGAAATGATAACAACTTCAATATTATTACTTATAAGAACTTCTGTGATTTTATTTACTTCTTGATCATTAATATCCGGTGAAACTTTAACTGCTATTGGCACTTTTGAATTTAAGTTTTTTTTTTCTTTATTGATAGTTTGTAATAATTCATTAAGTTTTGTCTGTTCATGAAAGCTTCTTAGATCTTCTGTATTCGGTGATGAAATATTTATTGTAATATAATCAGCAGTGTGATGAAATGTTCTCAAACATTCTATATAGTCTCTAAGTCTATTTTCTGAGTCCTTATTTGGTCCTATGTTCACTCCAAGCAAACCCGATTGTTTATTTGATTTAATTCTATCAGCGATATTTTGAGCACCTAAATTATTGAATCCGAGTCTATTTATTAATGCCTCATCCTCCACCAATCTGAATACTCTTGGTTTAGGATTTCCATATTGTTTTAAAGGAGTAATAGTCCCAACTTCTACAAAGCCAAATCCTAATTTGAATAGAGAATTATAAACTTCAGCATTTTTATCAAAACCTGCAGCCATACCTATAGGATTTTCTAATTCTTTATTAAATAATTTTGTTTTAAATAATGGATTATTTTTATCATTATCTAAAATATTTGGGACAAAATTAAACTTTAATGACTTAATTGCTAAATTATGAGCTGTCTCAGGATCAAACTTGAAAATTAAAGATCTTAAATTTGAAAACATTATTTAATTTTATTTATTATAAGATCTTTTGTTTCTTTAACACCAAAAAAACTTATAAAAAAACCCATTCTTGGACCATTTTCATCCCCAAATACAACTTCGTAAATCAATTTAAACCATTCTCGAAGTTTTTCAGAATATCCATTTTCTTTACCAGTTGAATAAATCACTGTTTGTATTTCCTCAGGAGACATTTTATCATTACAATTATCAAGAGACTGCACTAAAGCTTCTAAAGCTAACTTTTCTTCTTTATTTGGTTTTTTATATTTTTTTTGTAGTTTAATAACATCTTTAAAATATTTAATTGCATAACCAATTAAATTATTAAATATAGCATGATCTTTTTCAGAAATATTTGTTTTATATTTTTTTACAAACTTCCATAAAAGATCTTTATTATCTGCATTGCTTGTTTCTACAAGATTTAGTAACATTGAAAATGACATAATCATATTTTCCTTTGGTATTTTACTATTATGAACATGCCAAACTGGATTCATTAATAATTGTAATTCATCTTGAGTTTTTGCTTTTTCAATGAAATCTAAATATTCATCAACTGCTTTTGGTACTATTTCTTTATAAAGTTTTTTTGCTCTTTTAGGATTTTGATACATATATAATGATAAACTTTCTGGTGAAGCGTATTGGAGCCACTGATCTATCGTAATTCCATTACCTTTAGATTTTGAAATTTTTTCTCCTTTTTCATCTAAAAACAATTCATATGCAAATCCTGAAGGATTTGTTTTTCCAATTAATTTAATTATTTTTGTTGATAAAATTGCACTTTCTATAAGATCTTTTCCATACATCTCAAAATCAATATCTAAAGCATACCATCTCATAGCCCAATCAACTTTCCATTGTAATTTGCAATTACCATCCAGAATGTTAGTCTCTAGCTCTTTACCTTTATTGTCAAAAATAATTATTGACTTGTCTTTAATAATTTTTTTTACAGGAATTTCTAGAACATGCCCTGTATCTGGACATATAGGTAAAAATGGACTGTAAGTCTTTTGACGTTCTTTTCCTAATGTTGGTAATATCACATTCATAATCCCATCATAATTTTTTAAAATTGTTTGCAGTGAAGAATTAAAAAAACCTGATTTATAAAGGGCAGTTGAACTTTTAAATTCATATTTAAATTTAAAATTATCTAAAAATTTTTTAAGCATTTCATTATTGTGTTCGCCAAAACTATTGAATTTTTCAAAAGGATCTGGGACTTGTGTAAGTGGCTTATGTAAATTTTTTTCTAGCATTTCTTTTTTAGGAACATTATCTGGGACCTTTCTCAAACCATCCATATCATCAGAAAATGTGATTATTTCCGTTGGAAGATCTGTTAAATGCTTTAATGCATTCACCATCATTGAAGTTCTAGCAACCTCTCCAAAAGTCCCGATGTGAGGCAAACCACTTGGACCATATCCTGTTTGTAATGTAATCTTCCCTTTTTTTTCAATAAATGACTTTCTCTCTCGAAGCATTTTTTTTGCTTCTATAAAAGGCCAGGCACTTGTTTTGTCTAAATTTTCTTTTTTAATCATGAATAATCCAAATAAAATCTAAAATTTATGAATTAGTTAATTCTTATAGAGTTGAAATTTATTTACCATAAAATAATGTTCATTCAAAATGTCTAATTATAAAACTGTTTTTTTTACACTCGGAATTTTGCAAATAATTCTTGGAATTTTTATGTTGATTCCAGTTATAGCACAATTTCTTTATAATGAAATTGACTCATCATTTTTTGGTGCTTCAATTGTAACAATTATATTTGGAACATTATTTTTTTTATCGAATTTAGACCACGATAAAAAGTTAAATTTACAACAAGCTTTTTTGTTAACTGCATTATCATGGTTTAGTGTGGCTATTTTTGGATCTCTGCCATTTATCTTTTCTAGTATTGAATTCTCTTTCACAAATGCTTTTTTTGAAAGTATGTCAGGGATCACAACTACTGGTTCTACTATTATTTCAAATTTAGAAAATATTCCTAAAGGAATTTTATTATGGAGAGCGGTTCTTCAATGGTTAGGAGGTATTGGTATTATTGTTATGGCAATAACGCTTATGCCAATAATGAATGTTGGAGGTATGCAGTTATTCAAAATTTCCAATAATGACTCCTCTGAAAAAATTCTTCCTAAATCAAAAGAAATTGCTTTACGATTAATTTATATTTACACAGGGTTGACTGGATTATGTGCCATTTCCTATAAAGTGCTTGGGATGAATACTTTTGATAGTTTAACACATTCTATGACAACAATAGCAACTGGCGGTTTCTCAAATTATAATGAGTCTATTGGTTTCTTTGACAGTATATCTATAGAAATTTCTGCAATGATTTTTATAATTTTAGGAAGTTTACCATTTATAGCTTATATAAAATTCTTAAGTGGAAATAAAAAAATATTTTTTTCTGATATTCAAATTAAAACTTTTTTTAAAATTATAACTATCAGTATCATAATTTTATTAATTTATTTAGCTATAGGTGATTCTGATCAAATAAATTTAAGATCAATTTTTTTTAATGTTGTCTCAATTTTAACAGGAACAGGATATGTGAATGCACAATTTGATAATTGGGGTGGTTTTCCTATTGTTTTATTTTTAGGGTTAATGTTTATTGGTGGATGTGCAGGTTCAACAACTTGTGGTATAAAAATTTTTAGAATTCAAATTCTTTATTATTTTATCATTAACCAACTAAAAAAAATAATTTATCCTAAAGGTATTTTCGTATTAAAATATGACCAAAATCCTGTTGATAATAAATTTATTTCTTCAGTAATTTCATTTATTTATATGTATTTAGTAATATTTTTTATAATCACTGCATTACTCTCATTAACAGGACTAGATTTTATTACATCGATTTCAGGAGCAGCAACATCTATTTCAAATGTTGGACCAGGATTGGGATCAATTATTGGTCCTAATGGAAACTTTTCATCATTACCAGATATATCAAAATGGATACTCACACTAGGTATGATTTTAGGTAGACTAGAACTGTTCGCTATACTAGTATTATTTTTGCCTTCTTTTTGGAGAAATTAAAAATGATTGAAATAAAAAAACAATCCTTCTCAGAAATGTTTTCAGTTTATTTTGATAAAAGAATGTTAAAAATTTTATTATTGGGTGCTATTTCAGGTTTTCCATGGGTATTGATTGGTAGCAGTCTTAGCTTATGGTTAAAAGAGGATGGATTAAGTAGATCAACTATTGGATGGGCTGGATTAATTTTTGGAGTTTATGCATTTAATTACTTATGGGCACCATTGATAGATAGAATTCAAATACCTTTTTTAACAAAAAAAATTGGTCATAGAAGAGGTTGGATTGTTTTAATGCAATTTATTATTTTAATATCTCTAATTTTTTGGAGTGTTATCAATCCTTCTGAAAATTTGGCTTTAGTAATTACAGTTGGTTTAATAATCGCGATAGCATCTGCTACACAAGATATTACGGTAGACGCTCTTAGAATTGAACAAATAGGAGAAAATGAGGGAAGATCAATGGCTGCAGGCGCGGCAATGGCTGTTGTTGGTTGGTGGTCGGGATACAAGCTAGGGGGTGTTTTGTCTCTTTTTTCTGCAGAAATTTTACAAAATGCAGGTTTTGAAAATTATTGGCAATTAACTTTTTTGATCTTGGGAATTTTGGTAATATTGATGAACATTGGCTTAATGTTTATAAATGAGACTGATAGCTCTGAAAGGCTCAATAAACAAATTGAAAATGATAAATTAATTTCTAATAAATTTTCGAATAAGAACATATTTACTAATTTTTTAACTTGGATTGGTGGTACAATAAGTGGTCCAATAATAAGTTTTTTTAAAAAAAATGGTTTTTCAATTGCTTTAGGAATTTTAGGATTTGTTTTTTTATTTAAAGTAGGAGAGGCTTTTTTAGGAAGAATGTCTATTATCTTCTATAAGGAGATAGGATTTAGTAAAACAGACATTGCAATTTACTCAAAAACTTTAGGCTGGATTACTACCGTTATATTTACTCTTTTGGGAGGATTATTCGTAATAAGATCAGGAGTTTTAAAGGCAATGTTTTTGGCAGGTGTTATAATGGCAAGTACTAACCTTTTATTTAGTGTTTTAGCTTGGAGTGGTAAGTCTGAACTTTTATTTGCTATAGCAGTTATTTTTGATGATATAGCTGCTGCATTCGCCACAGTTGCCTTTGTAGCGTTTATTTCGTTATTAGTTGACAGAGCGTATACCGCAACTCAATATGCACTTTTAGCATCAATCGGTACCGCTGGTAGAACTACTTTAGCCTCATCTTCAGGTGCATTAGTGGATTGGTTAAATGGTGACTGGGGTATATTTTTTATTTTAACTGCTTTAATGGTAATACCATCTCTTGTAATATTATGGATAATGAAAAACAAACTTCGACTTAGTGAAAAATAGTTTTTTCAATTCTTCAGTGTCAAATATATACTCTAAACCTTCTTTAAAATCTGAAGTTACTTCTCAAATTTTATATGGAGAAAAATTTAAAATTTTAACAAAAAAAAATAATTGGATTAAAATTAAAACAAATTATGATAATTATATAGGCTATATCAAAAAAAGAAAATTTCTTAAGAAATTAAGGACTACCCATAAAATCTATAAATTAAGATCAAGAGTCTTTATAAAAAAAAATAAAAAGTTTTTTTCCACAAATAACTTTTTGTATTTTGGTTCTAGAATTTCATTGATGAAAAAAAATAAGAATCTAATTGAATTTGAAAAAAATAAATGGATTAAAAAAATTGATGTAAAAAAAATTGATCATTACGAAAAAAATTTTTCTAAAATACTTAAATTATTTTTAAATACAAAATATCTATGGGGTGGAAAGACATCAAAAGGAATTGATTGTTCAGCGTTAATTCAAATTTATTTCTATTATAATAGAGTGTTTTTTCCAAGAGACACTAAAGATCAAATTAAGTTTTGTAAAAAAAAATTAGGAAAAAAACTATCAAAAGGAGATATAATTTTTTGGAAAGGCCATGTGGGTATATGTCTCAATAAATTAGATTTTATTCATGCTTATGGACCAAGAAAAAAAGTTCTAATTATGCCTTTATATTTTACAATAAAAAACATTTATAAAACTGCAAATTTAAAAGTTAAAAAAATTAGTAATATTAAGATATATTAGTTACGACCAAAATCTGGTTTATTTATATCTTGTTTCAATTTAATTATCTTAGATCTTACTTTTTTAGTTTGGGTTAATTTTCTAAGAATAGATTTGTTATTTTTTAAATTAATATCTTTTTTAAAGGCATATAAATTTTTAATAAATATATCTATTGCTTTTGAAATATTCTTTTTATTATCAAAAAAAATGTCTCTCCACATTATTTCATTAGATGCTGCAATTCTTGAAAAATCTCTTAATCCACCTGCACTATATTTTATCAGATCATATTTCTGTTTTTTTTCAAAATCTTGTGCTGACTTTACAAGATTATAAGCAATTAAATGAGGCAAGTGACTAGTGATTGAAAAAATTTTATCATGCTTTTTTGAATTCATAATTACTATTCTTGAACCTATTTTTTTCCAAAAATGCATTAAAAATTTTAAGTGTTTTAAATTGGTTTTTTCATCTTTTATTAAAATACACCACTTATTTTCAAACAAATCTTCTCTGCCGTATTCAGGACCGCTTACCTCTGAACCGGTTATTGGATGACTTGAGCTCCAAAAAAAGTTTTTATTTAAATTTTTTTTTATGATTTCAAGAGATCTTGCTTTTGACGAACCAATATCTGTAATGATATGTTTTGGTGTTAAATATCCATTAATTTTTAAAATTATCTTTTTATATTCACTCATTGGTGTACACAAAATAATTAGTTCAGACTGTGACGCTGCTATTTGTAATTTATTGACAAGAATCCCAGGTAATTTTAATCTCTTTATTTTTAATATATTTTTTTTCGACTTTTCGTAAATAAAAATCTTTTTTGCTAATTTTTTTTTCGAAATTCTTCTCACTAAAGATGAGCCTAATAGTCCGCAACCGATAATTAATATATTTTTCATTTATTAAATATACTTTCTACAGCACGTATAAATTTTAAGCTATCAGTTCTTGAACCTATAGTTAATCTCAGCATATTTTTGAGTTTATAACCGTCCTCAGTTAATCTTAATATAATTCCTTTTCTTTTAAGTTTTTCATAAAAAAACTTCGCTTTTAATCTACATTTTGAAAAATCTAATAATAAAAAATTTGCAGAAACCTTATTTGAATCTATCTTATATTTATTTAAAAAATTTTTTATTTTTTTAGCATAAAAAATATTATGCTTTATTGAACGTGATATAAATCTTGAATCTTTAAGAGATTCAATGGCTGCTTTTTGAGCAACCTCATTTACATTAAACGGTGGTTTGATTAAATTTAGACCATTTATTATTTTTCTAGATCCATAGCCCCAACCTATTCTCAATGATGATAAGCCGTAAATTTTTGAAAAAGTTCTTAGAATAAAAACATTATCTCTATTTTTAAATAATTCTAAACCAGATTTATAGTCAAAATTTTTCATATATTCTGCGTAAGCATCATCTACAACTAATAATATGTTTTTTCTTAATTTTTTTCTTAATTCAAGAAGTTTTTCTTTTTCCAAATAAGTTCCTGTTGGGTTATTTGGATTTGCTAAAAAAACAATTTTCGTCTTTCTGGTCACCTTTTTTAATATTTCTGAAACCGAAACTTTAAAGTTTTTTTCTTTTGCAAATACTATCTTTGCAGAAACAATTTTGGAGTAAATTCTATACATCAAAAAACTAAACTGAGGGACAATGACTTCATCATTTGGCTTTAAAAACAGTTGACACAACATTTGTATAACCTCATCAGATCCAGCACCACAAATTATTTTATCTTGATCACATTTAAATTTTTTGGATATTTGGTGTCTCAATTTTTTTGACTTACCATCCGGGTATCTAAAAAAACTTAAATTTTTATTAGATATTAATTTTTTAACTTTAGGGCTTACACCTAATGCGGACTCATTAGCGGAAAGCTTTATTATTTTCCTAAATCTTTTAACGCTAGATTTACCAGGTTTATAGGCCTCTATATTGAATTTTTTAAATCTTACCGTTGTCATGTTTTTAATTTTAAGCTCTTTATAATTAAAATAACAATTTTTTATATAGTATTAGTAAAATATTTTAAAAATTGACATACTAATGAACTTCTAGTACAAAATTTATGCGCTGATTTAACTGAATTGCGAGCGCTTTAAAAAAACAGCTAAAAAAGTTTTTTTTCTCTCAATTCAGCTTTTAGCCAGTATATATGAATACTAAAAAAAATATAAAAATATTAACGGTTGATAAACCGTTAAAACTAGATTGTGGTCAAATTATCGCTAATTATCCAATAGCATATGAGACGTATGGATCACTAAACGATAAAAAAGATAATGCAATTTTAGTATTTCATGCTTTAACAGGAGATCAATTTGTAACAGGCATTAACCCTATAACAAATAAAGATGGATGGTGGTCGTTTGCTGTTGGCCCTAATAAATCTATTGATACAAATAAATATTTTGTGATCTGTGCAAATGTAATTGGGGGATGTATGGGATCTTTTGGTCCGAGTCATGAAAATCCTAAAACAAAAAAAAAATATGGTACAGATTTTCCAGTTATTACTATTAACGACATGGTCAATGCTCAAATTAATTTATTAGATCACTTTAATATTGAAAAACTTTTTTCTGTTGTTGGCGGTTCGATGGGTGGAATGCAAGTTTTACAGTTTGTAAGCAATTATCCTAATAAAACAAAAACTGTAGTACCAATAGCATGTACTTCTAGTCATTCAGCTCAAAATATAGCTTTCAATGAACTTGGTAGACAAGCTATAGCAGCAGATCACAATTGGCAAGATGGAGATTATTCATCTAAAAATATAGTTCCTGATAAAGGATTAGCCGTAGCGAGAATGGCAGCACATATTACTTATTTGTCAAAAAAAGGTCTTCAAGAAAAGTTTGGTAGAAAACTTCAAGAAAGAGATGATCTTAAATTTGGTTTTGATGCAGATTTTCAAATTGAAAGTTATCTAAGATACCAAGGATCAGTATTTGTAGATCGTTTTGATGCGAATAGCTACTTATATATAACAAGAGCAATGGATTATTTTGATCTAGTAAAAGAATTTAATGGAAATTTATCTGATGCTTTCAAAAATACTAAAGCAAAATTTTTTGTAATCTCTTTTACCTCTGATTGGTTATACCCTACCCAAGAAAATAAGGACATAGTAATAGCTTTAAATGCAATTGGAGCAGATGTAGGTTTTGTGGAAATAGAGTCAGACAAAGGACACGATTCTTTTTTATTAGATGTTCCGGATTTCTTAAAAGCTCTTAAAAATTTTTTAGATAAGTCTTATTCAGAAAATTAAATATGAAATCAGAATTTAAAATTATTTCTAGCTTAATTAAACAAAATTCACATGTGTTAGATGTGGGATGTGGTGACGGAGTTTTAATGGAATATCTACTTAAAGAGAAAAAAGTTAATATAAGAGGTATTGAAATTTCTAAATCTAAAGTTCAAAACTGTATTGCGAAAGGATTAACTATCATTGAAGGAAATGCCGAAGAGGATTTAAAACAGTTCCCAGACAAATCATTCGACTATGTGGTTTTAAGTCAAACATTACAGGCTTTTTTAAATCCTGAGAATGTTATTAATCAACTTTTAAGAATTGGCAAACAAGCTATTGTTACAATTCCTAATTTTGGATACTGGAAAATAAGACTCCATCTTCTTTTAAAAGGTACAATGCCAATTACTAGAACTTTACCTGATGAATGGTACAATACTCCCAATATTCATCTTTGTACTATAAAGGATTTTGTTTTTTTTAGTAAAAAAAAAAATTTTAACTTATCAAAATCTATTGCTATGAAGAGTAATAAAATTTCATATATCAATGATTTAAATTTAAATATAAAAAATTTAAGTTCAAATTTAGGAATTTTTTTAATAGAAAAATAAAATGAAAGTTTTAGTAATACCCTGTTTAAATGATAATTATTCTTACATAATATATGATGAAAATACCAAAATTGCCTGTGTTATTGATCCAAGTGAATCTAGGCCGATAATAGATGCTATAAAAACAAATAACTTAAATTTAAAATATATTCTAAATACACACCATCATTATGACCATGTTGGTGGTAACAAAGAATTAAAAGAAGAATTCAATACAAAAATTATTGGTTTTGAAGGTGATAAAAATCGTATTCCAGAAATAGATATTTTAGTTCAAGATAAACAAACTTGGTCAAAAGATAATTTTGAAATAAAAATTTTTCATATTCCAGGTCATACTATAGGACATATATGTTTTTATTTTCCCAAAGATAAAATAATTTTTACTGGTGATACTTTATTTTCGTTAGGATGTGGTAGAATCTTTGAAGGAACACATAAACAAATGTTTGAATCTTTAAATAAAATTAAAAGTTTACCACCAGAAACATTGGTTTACTGCGGTCACGAATATACTCTACAAAATTCAAAATTTTGTATTAAGTATGATTCTGAAAACAATAAACTTAAAGATAAAATTATCGAAATATCCAAAAAAATTGAAAAAGGTCTTCCAACAATACCGAGTAAAATACAAGATGAGATCGATTGTAATATATTTTTAAAAGCAAATGATCTTCAAAGTTTTTCAAAACTCAGAGATTTAAAGGATAATTTCTAATTTATTCAGCTTGACTAAAGCTTTGCCCAGACTATATTGCCTTAATTATAATTAACACAACATTATGTCTTACGCAGTAATACAAACCGGTGGAAAACAGTATAAAGTAAAGTCTGGAGAGATATTAAAAATCGAAAGATTACCAAATACAAAAGATAACACCAAAATAGAATTTAAAGAAATCTTAGCTTATGGAGACAATAAAATAATTGAGATAGGTGCTCCAATTGTTCAAGGTGCAAAGGTAGAAGCCGATTTAATTAAAAATTCAAAAAACAGAACCGTTATAATATTTAAAAAAAGAAGAAGGCAAAATTCAAGAAGAAAGAATGGACATAGACAGCAATTTTCTATGATAAGAATTAACAAAATTTTTTCAAAAGATGGTAAGATCCTCTCTGAAGCTGAAAAAATTTCTAAGCTTTCTAAAAAAGAAGCAACTAAAAAAGAAGCAACTAAAAAAGAAGCAACTAAATAGGAAAAATTATGGCAACAAAAAAAGCAGGTGGATCATCTAGAAATGGACGAGATAGTGCTGGTCGGAGACTTGGAGTAAAAAAGTACGGTGGTGAAACTGTCATACCTGGAAATATAATTGTTAGACAAAGAGGTACTAAAATTTTTCCTGGAGAAAACGTTGGAATGGGTAAAGATCATTCAATTTTTTCTGTGATCAAAGGTAAAGTAGTTTTTAAAAAAACAAAATCAGATAGAACTTTTGTTTCGGTAAAACCCAATTAATAGTACAACTTTAAACTAGTGTTGTATTATGAAATTTTTAGATCAAGTCAAAATTTATATCAAAGCTGGAAATGGTGGAGATGGTTCTCCAAGTTTCAGACGTGAAAAATTCATAGAATTTGGTGGACCAGATGGTGGTGACGGTGGCAGCGGTGGTTCAGTAATATTAAGATCTGAACAAAATTTAAATACTTTAATTGATTATAGATATCAACAACATCATAAAGCAAAAAGAGGTGATAATGGTGCGGGTCAAAATAGAACTGGGAAAGGTGGTGATGATTTAGTACTTAAAGTTCCATTGGGTACACAAGTTTTTGAGGAAGATAACAAAACATTAATCTATGATTTTACTAAAATTGGTGAAGAATTTGTTGCAGCTACTGGAGGAAAAGGAGGTCTTGGTAATACAAGATTTAAAAGTTCAACAAATAGAGCGCCAAGAAAATTTACAAAAGGAACTCTAGGAGAAGAGTTTATAATTTGGCTTCAGTTAAAAACTATTGCTGACATAGGAATTATTGGATTACCAAATGCAGGCAAGTCAAGTCTATTAGCAGCAATAACTAACGCTAATCCTAAAATTGCTAATTATCAATTCACAACTTTAAATCCTAATCTTGGAGTTGCAAGCTATGACGATAAAGAGGTTACTATTGCAGATATACCTGGCTTAGTTGAAGGAGCCCATAAAGGCACTGGTCTTGGTATACAGTTTTTAAAACATATTGAAAGATGCAAATCACTTCTTCATATGATTGACATAACTAATGATGACCTCAAAAAAAGCTATAAACAGGTAAAAAATGAGTTAAAAAATTATAGCTCCAAAATTTCAAAAAAGAGAGAGTTAATAGTATTAAATAAAATTGATTTAGTCGATGAAAAGGAAAAAAATAAAATTGTTGAAAACTTTTCTAAAAATATTAAATCAGAAGTGATAACCTTATCAACATTAGAAAAAAAATCTATCTCAAAAATCAAAGCTAAATTAATATCTTATGTATCTTAAAAACTCAAAAGTAATAGTAATTAAAATCGGTTCATCACTATTATTTGATAAAAACAATCGGATAAGAAAAAAATGGTTGTCTAGTTTTGCTAAAGATATCAAAAGATTAAAATCAAAGAATAAAAAAATTATCGTTGTAAGTTCTGGTGCAATAGCACTTGGTTGTAAAAAAATGAATTATAACAAAAAAAAACTTAAGATTGATAAAAGTCAAGCAGTAGCCTCTATAGGGCAAATTGAATTAATGAATTTATTCTCTAAAATATTTTCTAAATTCAGATTGAATATTTCGCAAATTTTACTTACTTTAGATGATACTGAGGAAAGAAGAAGGTCAATTAATGCAAAAAGAACTTTTGAAAACTTATTCGATCTAAATTATATACCGATAGTCAATGAAAATGATACGATTGCGACTTCAGAAATTAAATATGGTGATAATGATAGATTAGCTTCAAGAGTTGCTCAGATAACTAATGCAGATACTTTAATTTTATTGTCTGATGTTGACGGATTATTCACAAAAAATCCTAAAAAATTTAGAGATGCAAAATTAATTAAAAAAGTTGATAATGTTGTTAAAGATATTCAAAATATAAGTGTAAGAGGTATGACAGAATTGGGTAGTGGCGGTATGAATACAAAAATTGAAGCAGCTAAAATTTGTAATTTGGCTGGATGCAATATGGTTATAGCAAATGGACTACACCTTAACCCTCTGAGTCAAATTGAAAAGAAAGATAATTGTACTTGGTTTCTGTCTAAAGTATCAAAATTACACGCAAGAAAAAAATGGATAATTAGCTCGGTTTCTCCAAAAGGAGAACTCATAATAGATGATGGTGCCAAAAAAGCACTTTCTAACGGAAAAAGTCTATTAGCAGCTGGAATTAAAAAAGTTTTAGGAAAATTTAATAAGGGTGATCACATTAAAATTTTAGACACCAAAAATA
>CACAKN010000007.1 GCA_902533075.1 uncultured Pelagibacteraceae bacterium | reverse complement strand
GTAGTAATTGGAAGGCATGCTTTTGGGGATCAATATCGAGCTACAGACTTTAAAGTTCCTGGTAAAGGGAAGATGGAAATTAAATGGACCTCGGAAGATGGTAAAGATGAAATCAAATATGAGGTATTTAATTTTACTGGACCTGGTGTGGCACTTTCAATGTATAATTTAGATAAATCAATAGAAGATTTTGCTAGATCTTGTTTTAGTTATGGTCTTATTAAAAAATGGCCAGTTTATTTATCAACAAAAAATACTATTTTAAAGAAATATGATGGTAGGTTTAAAGATATATTTGAAGAAGTTTTTGATAAAGAATTTAAGAAAAAGTTCCGAGAGGCTAAGATTACTTATGAGCATAGATTAATTGATGATATGGTTGCGTGTGCAATGAAATGGAGTGGAAAATATATCTGGGCATGCAAAAATTATGATGGCGATGTTCAATCTGATACAATGGCACAAGGTTATGGCTCATTAGGTTTAATGACAAGTACATTGTTAACGCCAGACGGAAAGATAATGGAGGCTGAAGCTGCTCATGGAACAGTTACTAGACATTACAGAATGCATCAACAGGGTAAAGAAACATCTACAAACCCAATTGCATCAATTTTTGCTTGGACCAGGGGATTAGCTCATAGAGGTAAATTAGATGGTAACGATAAATTAATTGAGTTTTCCAATACTATTGAAAATGTTTGTATTGAGTGCGTTGAAAACGGATATATGACAAAAGATCTAGCAATACTAATTGGGCCTTCTAGTAAGTACCTTACTACAAATCAATTTTTAGACGTGCTTGATAAAAATTTGAAAAAAAAATTAAATTAACGATTTTATTTTCTCAAAAGCCTCATTAATTTTATCTTTATCCTGACCACCAGCTTGAGCAAAATCTTTTCTGCCACCTCCACCTTTGCCTCCAATTATTTCGGAGCCTAATTTTGCAAATTTTACTGCATCATATTTATCAATTAATTTTTCTGTGATACCAACAGCTAATCCAACTTTATCCTCAAAACTGGCAAAGACGATTATGATTCCATCTCCTAATTCTTTTTTTCCTTGATCTACTAATTTTCTTAAATCTTTTGGAGGTAAATCTTGTACTTTTTGAAATCTAACATTTATATTATTTATCTTGTCATCTTTAATAATATTTTTTGTTTTATCTTGAAGAACTGAGCTAACATTTATTTGTTCAAGTTGTCGTGAAAGATTTTTTATGATTTCTTTTAAATCTTTATTATCAACATTTGGTTTGCCTCCAAGTTTAATAATTTGAGACGATAACTCTTTAATAATTTCTTCATCTTTTTGAGTTGATAAAGTTGATAATTTTTCTTTATTCTTAATAAAATCCTCAAGTTGTTTATCTCTTAATGCCTCAACTCTTCTAACACCTGCTGCAATAGACGATTGGCTTACAGTTTTAAATTTTCCAATATCCCCAGTATTTTTGACATGCGTTCCTCCACATAACTCTGTTGAAAAATATGCTTCTTTTTCCTTTCCCATAGATACCACACGGACTTCTTCTCCATATTTTTCACCAAAAAAAGCTAATGCACCTTTTTCTATCGCTGCTTTTGGTGTCATAATTCTTGTAGTCACTTCTGAACTATTTGAAACATATTCATTAACTAGCTTATCAATTGTCTCTAACTCTTCATCAGTAATTGGTTTCATATGACTAAAGTCAAACCTTAATCTATCTGGAGCAACCAATGATCCTTTTTGCATAACATGTTTGCCTAAGGTTCTTCTCAAAGACTCATGAAGTAAGTGTGTAGCAGAATGATAAGCTTTTAAATTATCTCTTCTCTCCACATCTATTTTCATCTCTACTACATCATTAATTTTTATTTCACCAGTTTTCAAGGATCCGTAATGAACAAATAAATCTCCAAGTTTTTTTTGTGTATCCTCTACTTCAAAAACAGAATTACCAGAAACAATTGTTCCTTTATCTCCGAGTTGTCCTCCTGACTCACCATAAAACGGAGTTTGATTTGTAATGATCATTCCCTCTTCGCCAGTAGATAAAGATTTTGTTTCTTTATTATTTTTTATTAGATTTAACACTACACCTTCAGATCGATTGGACTCATAACCTAAAAATTCTGTGGGACCAGTTTTATCTTTAATTGAAAACCAAATTGCTTCTTCAGAACTATCTCCAGAACCTTTCCAATTCTTTTTAGCAATTTCTTTACTTTTTTTCATCAAGTCATCAAATTTCTTATGATCAACTTTCAATGATTTGTTCTTTAAGATGTCTTCTGTGAGATCTAGTGGAAAACCATAGGTGTCATATAATTTAAAAGCAACATCACCAGGTAAAACTTTATCAATTTTTGAAATTTCGTCATTTAAAATTTTGATACCTCTATCAAGTAAAATTAAGAACTTTTCTTCTTCCATTCTTAAAGTTTCCTTTATCAATGACTCAGATCTTTCAAGCTCTGGGTAGTTTCCTGACATTTCTTTTTTTAACGAGTCAAAAATTTTAAAAAAAATTGGTTCCTTAGATCCTAACAAATGAGAATGTCTCATTCCCCTTCTCATAATTCTTCTTAAAACATATCCACGACCCTCATTTGAGGGCAAAACACCCTCCGCTAAAAGAAATGAACTTGCTCTTAAATGATCAGCAATTACTCTAAAACTTGATATAATATTATTTTCTTGTTTGACTTTTGTTACTTCAGATATTGAGCTTATAAGTTTCTTAAAGTGATCGGTTTGATAATTGTCATGAGTACCTTGCAAAAGAGCAGAAATTCTCTCTAATCCCATTCCTGTATCAACTGATGGTTTCGGTAAATCAATTCTTTTATCTTTTGAAACTTGCTCGTACTGCATAAAAACTAAGTTCCAAATTTCAATAAAACGATCTCCATCTTGATCTTTTGTTCCTGGTAAACCACCTTTTAAATGATCACCATGATCGTAAAATATTTCTGAACAAGGGCCACAAGGCCCTGTTTCGCCCATAGACCAAAAATTATCTGATGTTGAAATTCTAATAATCTTATCATCACTGAAACCCGCTATTTTCTTCCAGAAATTAAAAGCCTCATCATCTTCATGAAAAACAGTCACATAAAGCCTATTTTTATCCAAACCAAAATCTTTTGTTATTAAATTCCATGCAAGTTCTATTCCTCTTTCTTTAAAATAATCTCCAAAAGAAAAATTTCCTAACATTTCAAAAAATGTGTGGTGTCGTGGAGTATATCCAACATTTTCTAAATCATTATGTTTACCACCCGCTCTTACACATTTTTGTGAGGTGGCAGCCCTTTGATAATCTCTTTTTTCTAAACCGGTAAATACATTCTTAAACTGGACCATTCCTGAATTGGCAAACATCAGTGTTGGATCATTATTTGGTACTAAATTACTAGATTCTATAATCTTGTGATCATTTTTCTCAAAGTATTTAAGGAACGTACTTCTTATTTCATTTAATGATTTGTCCGCCATATTTTTAAAATACAGCTTTTTTATTCTATGTCTAGATAACGATAAGGGGGTAAAGGCGCTTAAAATAAGCGCCTTTATAATTTAAAGATGACCTTTAATTCTAGTTCTTTTTTGGAGGAGTAGCTTCTTTTTCAGCTTCTTCTTTTTCAGCTACTTTCTTCTCTTTTTCAATTTTTTCAGGACTTAATGGATTTCCTTCAATTTTTTTAGAAATCACACCAGCTTTTTCCCTAATTGCCATTTCAATTTCTGCAGCAACTTGTGGATTTTGAGCTAAATAGACTTTCGCATTTTCTCTTCCTTGTCCAATTTTCTCTCCTTTATAAGCATACCATGCTCCTGATTTTTCAATAATGTCAGCTTTAGCACCAAGGTCTACCAACTCACCCATTTTGCTAATTCCTTTTCCATACATTAAATCAAATTCAACAACTTTAAATGGTGGTGCAACTTTATTTTTAACTACTTTCACTCTTGTAGAGTTACCAATAATTTCATCTTTATCTTTGATGGCACCAATTCTTCTAATATCCATTCTTACAGATGAGTAAAACTTAAGTGCATTTCCACCTGATGTTGTTTCAGGACTTCCAAACATAACTCCAATTTTCATTCTAATTTGGTTAATGAAAATCATCATTGTGTTTGTGTTAGAAATTGAACCAGTTAATTTTCTTAAAGCCTGACTCATTAAACGTGATTGAAGACCGACATGATGATCACCCATCTCACCTTCAATTTCAGCTCTTGGAGTTAACGCTGCAACAGAGTCAATTACGATTACTGAAATAGAGCCTGATTTTACTAGTGTATCAGCTATTTCTAAAGCCTGCTCTCCAGCATCTGGTTGAGAGATTAAAAGCTCTTCAGTATTTACTCCTAATTTTTTTGCATAAACTGGATCTAAAGCATGCTCAGCATCAACGAATGCACAAATACCACCGGCCTTTTGAGCTTCAGCAACAACTTGTAATGCTAATGTAGTCTTTCCAGAAGACTCTGGTCCGTAAACTTCTACAATTCTTCCTTTTGGCAATCCACCTATTCCTAAAGCTAAATCTAAACTTAAAGATCCTGTAGATATTGACTCAATATCCATAGCTCTTTTCTCACCTAGCTTCATAACTGAACCTTTTCCGAAGTTGTCAGTTATCTGGCTGATCGCAGCATCTAATGCTTTGTTCTTTTCTTTAATATCCATTTCTTGATCTTTAGTAGATTTAACTACCTTTAAATTATTCTTTGTCATTTAAAGCCTCTTTTTTATTAATTATTAACACTCGAATCATAAATTTATTATGTACTACTTTTGTTCTCATTTGCAAGATTAAATTAATATGTCTAGAAAAACCCTTATATTACTTGATTTTTAAGTAATCACTATTCAATAATCCAACAGATTTAAGAAGATTGAATTGTGAGAGAATGTAATTTCTCTCAGAATCAGCTAATGAAATTTGAGCATTAAGCAATAAAGAATTCGATTGAATAACTTCTAAAGTAGTCCTATCTGAACCACTGTTATATTCAGCTACTATTCCTTCATTTGCAATCTCAGCAGCATTGACTTGAGCTCTAACTGAATTTAACAAGCTCTTATTTGACTGATAATTTGACCAAGCACTAGCAACATCTGTTTGGTTTTTTGTAGTCATGTTATCAAGTAATAAATTTTTTTGTAATTCAAGACTTTGATTTTTTTTTAAAGAAGCAATATTTTTTCCACCAGAGAAAAAGGGCCAAGTAACTGTTGCCTTCAAAGTATCTTTTTCTCTTTCATCATAAGTAGCACTTAAGTCATCAGTTTTAGATCTATCAAATGATAATTTAGCTGATGGTGCTAAATCAGATCTAGCACTTGTTGTGTCTTTTTTTGATTGTTCATACTCTAATTGAGCTATTATTAAATCAGGATTACTCTTTTTTGATATTTCTAACGCAGAACTTAATTCTTCAGGTAATTTAACTTTTATAATAGAAGATTTATCTAATAATTCCGGATCAGATAACTTTCCAATGACATTTTCATAATTAAGTTTACTGGTTAAAAAATCATTTTCTGCTTGTATCAATTTTGCTTGAGCGCCAGCTAAAGAAGACTCTGATTGTGCAACGTCAGATAAAGATATATTTCCTCTCTCAAGTCTAATTCTATCTGTTTCAACTTGACGATCTAATAAATTAACATTTGATCTATTAATTTTAAGTTTTTCATTGGCTGAAATTAGCCCTGTGTAAGCTTGAATAGATTTATATAAAATCTCTTGTTCTTTTTTTAAAAATTTTGCTTTTGCTAGATCTATTCCTATTTTACTCTTTGCATATTCTGCTCCTCTTCCAAAATCTATTAATGTTTGTTCTATAGTTATAGATTTGACAGTTGGATCTACATTGGTAATTGATGCATTAGATCCATTACGATTAGTTAATTTATCAGTTTGTTCTTCACTTTTACTTCCACTTAAAGTCACCGTTGGTAGGTAAGAGCCTTTAGAGATTTTTAAATCTTGTTCTGAAATATTTAAACTTTCTCTTTCAGCATTTAATTCTGGGTTGTTATTAAAGGCTTTTTGAAGTGCAACAGTGAAAGTTTCAGCATTAACATTGTTAAATAAAAATAAAAAATTTATAAATATAAATAAAATCTTAATCATATCTTTTTATATACAGCAGATTTAATTTGATGGTTACTATTTAAATTGAATATAACTGAAGCATATTTAGGCATATATCTAAACATGTTTTGTGTAATTCTTTGATAAGTTTGCATAAAATTTAATACATCTCCCCTACTCATTACTTTTGATCTTACTTTACTTCTAATCCAAAGTTTTCTTTCTTGTTTTAATCTCCATTTTTGTAACAAACTAAAATTTTTTGCTTTTAAATAAATTAAACAATTTAATTGTGAATATAAGTTTTTGTACTTTGATTTCAATTGGTGGTTAACATATTTTCTCCAAATCTGTTTTTGATCTTTTGCCTTTTCCAATGAATTAATTGTTTTCTTTAAACTATTATTTTTTTCTGATTTTGCACCAACACACCATCCTTCAAAAATAATTACATCTGGTCTCTTTTTTAAATCATACCATTTTTTTTTATTATACCTATCATCAATAGCTTTATTAAATGTTGGTAATTTTAATCTATTGAATTTCTTACTTTTCGACTTTCTAAAGAAATTCAGCATCATATTAATGTCATGAGTCCCAGGTACTCCCCTCGTTAGAAGCATAGGATGAACTCTTTTTGATAAACTTATTCTTTCTTTCCTAGTTTTATAAAAGTCATCTATTGAAATCCTAAAAACATTCAATTTAAAGTATTTAGTCAAGATAATTCTGATTAAAGAGCTAATTGTAGTTTTTCCTGTACCTTGACCTCCTGCCAGACCTACAAAATATGGTCTTTTTTTATCAGCTTTTTTACTTATCCAAAAACATAGTGGAATTAAAAAAGACTTAATCATTTTCTCTTTATTCTTAAATTTATCGGCTTTTGTCTCTTGAGATTTAATAAACTTTAAACAATCTTTTTTTACCCTACCAAAGCATAAACTAAATTGTTGCATGAAAATTATTTTTTATCTAAAGGATGATTTTGACCGTCGTTTACTGGAACTTCTTTCATATCAAAAGTATTTATTTCATCAATACATCCAACATTAAATCCTGTCATTGCTGGATTAATTCGTGGATTGTGATGAGTGTAAATTCCACAATCAGAACAGAAGTAATGTTTAGCAACCTTAGAATGAAATTGATAAAGTTTTAATTTATCTTCCCCTTTTACAATTTTAAAATCTTCATTTTTTACCATCGACATAATTGCCCCTTTTCTTTTACATATAGAACAATTACATTTTATTACTTTAGCTAAATCTCCATCTAAATTAATTTCTGCCTCTACAGCTCCACAATGACAAATCAGTTTTTTCATTTGCTAATTTAAACTATCCTTGGTTGAAGTTATCCACAAGTATACAAAATGTGGTTTTGATGTTCACGTTTTGATTCACTTTTGATTCAATTACGGACTCAAAATACAACCTCTTGCGTGCGTCGTATAAATACTCTATAAATTAGAACAAAGCAAGAACATGAAACTAACTATTCCATATTATCTGCATAAAGCTGGTGCTGGTTTTCCCTCACCTGCCACTGATTACATCGAAGAAGATATTGATCTGAACATGCATTTAATCAAAAATGTTCCAGCAACTTTCATCATCAGGGTGCAAGGAAAATCCATGGTGGATGTTGGGATTAATGATGGAGATTTATTGGTTGTTGATAAAAGTTTAAAGCCAAAAAACTTTTCAACAGTTATAGCAAATGTTCATGATGAGCTTGTAGTTAAAACTTTAGTTCAAGAAAGAGATAAAAAATTTCTAACATCAGGATCTAAAGATTTTTCTAATAGAATTTTACTTAATGAAGAAGAAGATATTTTTATTTGGGGAGTTGTAACTTATGTCATCCATTCAACGTACTAAAAAGATAGCTTTAGTTGACTGTAATTCTTTCTATGTTTCTTGTGAAAGATTATTCAATCCAAGAATAAGAAAAAAACCTGTTGTTGTTTTGTCCAATAATGATGGCTGTATTATTTCTAGATCTAATGAAGCAAAAGCTTTGGGAATTAAAATGGGTGAGCCTTATTTTAAAGGAAAAGATATTATCATCAAAAACAACGTTGAGGTTTTTTCTTCAAATTATTCTTTATATGGAGATTTATCTAGAAGAGTAATGAGAACTCTTAAAAGATTCAATACAGAAATAGAAGTATATTCGATTGATGAAGCATTCATAGATTTATCTAATTTTCCAGATTCAGAAGTTGAAAAAGTTGGAAAAGAAATTAGAGAAACAGTTTTGCAATGGACTGGTATTCCAACTAGTATTGGTATCGCTAAAACCAAAACTTTAAGTAAAGTTGCAAATCATATTGCAAAAAAAAAGCAATCAGGTGTTACTAGTTTAATTGGTATAGAAAACTTAGATCCAATTTTAGAAAAAGTTGAAATTAGTGATGTATGGGGTATTGGTAGACAACTTACTAAGTTCTATCAAAAAAATGGAATTTATAACGCTAAACAACTTAAAAATAAATCTAATACGTGGATCAAAAAATGTTCTAATGTTTTAAGTTCAAGAACTGCAATGGAGCTTAGAGGAATTCCTTGTATCAATTTAGAAACAACACAAACAAAAAGAAAAAGTTGTGTTGTTTCAAGATCGTTCGGAAAAAGAATTGAAAAGTTTCGAGAATTAAAGGAAGCAGTTGCAAACTATTGTTTAAATGCATCTGAAAAAATTAGATCAGAGTCTTTAGTTGCGAAAGCAATTACGGTCTTTGTTAGAACAAGTCCTTTTCAGAGAAACTATGGCTACTATTCAAATGTAAAAACAGTTGATTTTCCCATTGCAACAAACAATAGTATTGAGACTGTAAAGGCTGCAGTATCAATTTTAGAAAATATTTTTAAAGATGGATATCGTTATCAAAAGGCAGGTGTTATGCTTACAGGACTACGTAATGATCATGAAAGGAAAAATTTATTTTCATCTGAAAAAGATGAAAAAATAAATAGTTTAATGAAATCAATTGATAACACTAATTATAGATATGGAAGATCTACTTTAAGTCTTGCAAGTGCAGGGGTTCATAAAAAATGGAATATGAGAAGACAATATTCTTCTAAAATAGATACAGCTGATTTTTATTGTTTACCAACGATTAGAGCTACTTAGTGAAATGACATCTTGGTTCAACAACTGTCCAAGAGGACGTACCAGCATTTCTTTTATTTTATATTTTCAATATTATTTATGTTTTCTAGAGCTTTATCAAATTCATCCATATTTTCTCTCAAAGCTAAATTAGAAATTGAATATACTGCTATTAATAATAATATTAATGGGATTGCTGTTATTATAGATGCATTACTCTTAATAAATAGGATATACAAAATTATAAATAATGAAGATCGAATTAAAAAAATCTTTCTGAAAACACTTATAATAGAAAGTGAGTGCTTTAATAAGTTATAAAAACTCATTTTAGACGGTCCAAAATATCTTGCACCTCTAATAGAATTAATTGAAATTAAATCATTACCAATTTTTTTTAATGATCCCGAAAAACTATTCCAAGTAGCTTTTTCATTGACCATTTTTTCAACAATACTTTTTGGTAAACAAGTAAAATTTCCAAATTTAATTGAATTACCTGTAAACGTAAAAGTAATTAATTTATGTAATTGATAACAAATTTTAAATATAAAATCCTCAGATCTTTTAACTCTTTCACCAACTATAGCTTTATCATTAGAATTTTCTATTTTACCTAAAAATTGTAAAATTTCTTCAGGTCTATCCTCACCATCACCATCCATTGGTATAACGTAATCAAAATTCTCTTTTTGATTAATATACTTCAGCCCAGTCGCAATACATCTAGCATGCCCTTGATTTTTTTTCATATTTAAAATCTTTATAGACTCAATATTTTCTAAAGTTCTTTCTACTTCTGGGCGATCATGATTTGAAGCATCATTTACAATAATAACAGAAATTTGAAAATTTGAGTTAATTGATAAATTGTTTATTTCGTCAATCAATTTTAAAACAGATTGCCAATCATTATAAACTGGAATTAAGATTTTAATCTTCATAAAAGAAATTATAAATCTTAGTATCTTCCCAAACAAACATCATCGACGCAAATAAATTGTGAAGCATTATTTAAGATTTTATTATTAGTAAATCCTTCCCATTTAGGTCTTGACTTCAAATGGTAAGAGAGATTTCCTGCTTTCCATTCATCACCTGTTACAAATTCAATTTCTTTATCAAAGTCTTGATCCCAGACAATCTGGACTTTGGCGGCTATTTCTTTGCCAGGGTAATCGGTTCGTTTCTCAGTTTGTGAGATTGAAATGTAAGAATAAAGTATTGGTGATAAAAAAAATAGAAACAAAAAAGCATATAAAAAAGAATTTATTTTTTTTAAGTTTATTTGAGATTTAAGTAGATAAACAAATAACACTCCAAAAAATAAATAAAAAGGAGTCATCCACATTGTTCTAATTTTTGATCCTGTAATTATTGAAGTAACTAAGATAAAAAAAATTGGAATTAAATTGACAAATATTAAAAAAATTAATTTTCTATCTTTAAAATTATATCTAAATTTAATTTTTTTCACTAATAACCAAATCAATAAGAAGAAAGGTGTAAGTATACCTAATTGTTTTGACAAAAAGATAATTGGATATTGCAAATGACTCAAAAAGCCTGAGTCCTCAAAACCAGTCCTTTTCAAGCCATAAGTAATTGTTACAAATTCATTATTATAAAGCCAAATAAAATGAGGTACTAACATGACAATAAATACCTCCAATGTAATTATGTACTTAAAATCAAACTTTTTTTTATTTTTAACAAAAATTAAATAAATAAATAATAAACAAATTGATAATAAGAGATAAACAAAAAGATATTTAGATAAAAAGCCTATTGCTGCGAAAAAACCAATTAAAAAACAATCGATAAATTTTATCTCTTTCTTGTCGTAAATTTTCCACGAATAATAAACAACTAATGACCAAAATGGAAGTTGGCTAATGTTCACATTAAATTCAGGAGTAGTAAAATTGTAAAAATAGATTGATTCAAGTAAAAAAACAGAAATTAAACTCAATTTGATATTTCCTAAAACTTCATGAGCAACTTTAAATACAAAATAAAAAGCAATGATAACAAAAATAGAGCTTAATAAATAATATGCCCAATCTTGAGCGCCAAATATTTGAAAAAAAACTTCAGTAAAAAATGCACTGCCTGGTGGATGCTTATTAAATCCCCAATCTAAATTACTTCCCCAAGCAAGAGCTTCAATAACATCTAAAGGTAAATTTTTATTTGTAATTGTAGGGACAAGTGTCCACATTATTAAATGAGAAAGAGCAAAAATGAAAAATATGTTGTTAATATTTCTATTTAAAACATTCATTGTTTATTATTTACAATAATTAACCTTGCTTGACACCCATAATTTGCTGAATATACTCCGTCGAATTCAATTTGAAAATATGCCTAAATCCAGCAAAGTAAAAAAAAAAGTTACAAAAACTAAAAGTAAAACCGCTAGTAATTCTAAAGCAAAAGTAATTAGCAAACTTAAAGAAGTAAACAAAGGTCCAATAAAAATTTCAAAAACTTATATCCCTAAAGACACAGAGAAATATATGTGTGAAAAACATAAAGTTTTTTTTAGAATGAAATTACAAGAGTGGAAAAAAGAATTAGTCAGAGCTAATAATGAAGCTTTGTACAATGGAAGTATGGACGATAATAGTATTTCAGCAGATATAATTGATCAAGCTAGTTCATACACTGATAAAAATGTTGAAATGAAAGCAATAAATAGACAAATTAAATTAATTTCAGAAATTGATAAAGCACTAATGAGAATAAAAGATGATACTTATGGCTATTGTTTGGATACAGCTGAACCAATTGGGCTAAAAAGATTAATGGCTAGACCAGTGGCAAAATATACAATTGCTGCTCAAGAAAAACATGAGCAAAATGAAAAAGTCCACGCAGATGATTAGTTATGAAAAAAAGAAAAAAAAGAAAAAAAATACATAATCCTATTACTTACAACTTTACAAAAAAGTATATTTACTTTTATTATGCTTTTTTTTGGATAATTTTACTAGTGTTTGTATTTAGCAGATGAACAAAAAATTTGTTTTAATAATAATTGTTATTTTAGCTATTGAATTTTCAGGCCATGGGATATTCAGCTCATTGTTCAGATTATTGAGTTCAATGAATTAATTAAGGTTTCGGTGGTAATTCATCTTTATCTATAAAAGCAAAACCTTTTATCACGGCATCTCTTATAGAAATTTCATTGTACCACCTCGTAAGATTTTTGTAATTTGCTAGGCCAATATCGTGCCATTTGTGACGAGCGATCCACGGGAAAGTAGCTATATCTGCAATTGAATAATTGTCTCCTGATAAAAATTTTGAATTTGATAATCTTTCATCTAAATTTTCATAAATACTTTTAGATATTTTAAAATACCTTTCCTCTCCAAATTTACTTTTACCTGGGTTATAATGATGAAATTGATGGTGCTGACCTAACATTGGTCCAATATATCCCATTTGTGCCATTAACCATTGATTAATTTTTAATCTTTCTTTTTGATCATAAAGCATTCCACTTTGCTCAGCTAAATAAATTAAAATTGCTCCAGACTCAAAAATAGTTTGTTTTTTTTTGTGATCTATAATTACTGGAATTTTATTGAAAGGACTTAACTTTTTAAAATCTGACTTGAATTGTTCATCTTTATTAAGATCAATTTTGGTTAATGTATAATCATATCCAATTTCCTCTAACATAATACTAATTTTTTTTCCATTAGGAGTATTAGAAGAAAAAAGTTCAATCACTCTTTTTTACCAAGTCTCTTTAATAAGTTTGAAGAAGTAGTTGTAAATTCAAATCTATATTTTTCATTTGGACGAGCAAGTTTAAAACAAGCTCGAGCTGCTAAGGCACCTTCATGAAATCCAGATAAAATAAGTTTTAATTTTCCTGGATAATTACAAATATCACCAACAGCATAAATGCCTTTTTGATTTGTCTCAAATTTTTCTGTATCTACTGAAATAGTTTTTTTATCAATATTAAGCCCCCAATTAGCAATTGGACCTAACTGCATAATCAAGCCAAAAAATCCCAATGCATAATCTGTTTTTAAATTTTTAACTTCTTTATCATCATTTTTAATATCAATACTCTCTAATTGTTGATCTCCTTTTATTGCTATCATTTGATATTTTGTTAATAGATTTATTTTTCCCTCTTTTGCAAGCTCATGTACCTGATTTACCGTTGCCTGTGCTCCTCTAAATTCCTCTCTTCTATGTACTAAATTTACCTTAGAATTCTTTGATAATTCAACAGCCCAGTCAAGCGCACTATCACCTCCACCAAAAATTGTGACTGATTTTCCTTCAAATATTTTCTTATTTTTTACTGAATAAAAAATAAATTTATTTTCAAATTTTTCACAATCTTTGACGGGAAATTTTCTTGGTTCAAAAGATCCAACTCCACCTGCGATAATAACATTTGGTGTTAAAAAAGTTGTTCCTTTACTAGTTTTAATAAACCATTGGTCGTTTTCTTTTTTAACTTCATCAACTCTCTCACTTAAATGAAATTTAATTTCAAAAGGTTTTAACTGATTAATTAAATTGTTAGTCAATTCCTCTCCAGTACATTCTGGAACTGCAGGGATATCATAAATAGGTTTGTCAGGATAAAGCTCTATGCATTGACCACCTATTTTATCTAAATTATCAACTATTTGACAATCGAGTCCAATTAATTTCAATTGGTGGGCTGTAAACAGTCCTGTAGGACCCGCGCCAATTATTAAAGCATCTGTTTTATTCATTTATCCTTGTCTAGATGGAATACTAACTGTGAGTCCATCTAAATCATCTGAGACTACTATCTGACAACTAAGTCGACTATTTTTTTTTGGTTCAAACGCCATATCTAACATGTCTTCTTCACCATCTTCTTTCGTAGGCAACTTATCAAACCAATCTTCATTTACATATACATGACATGTCGCACAAGCCATTCCACCTCCGCAATCAGCATCAATACCTGGAATATCATTTTGAACTGCACCTTCCATCACAGTTAGACCGTTTTGTACTTCAATAGTGTGGTTTTGATTATCATTAGTTATGTAAGTAATTTTAGGCATTAAGAATATATATAATTACAAAAAAAAATAGGGCAAGTATGTAAAAACATACTCGCCCTATAAATTTAATTTAAACAGTAATTATCTGCTTCTTGCACCAGCTCCAGAACTTACTGCTGCAGCCCAGATTACTAGACCGAAAGCAATTTTGTTAATGAAGTCAGCTAAATTGTAAACAACGTTTAGTGAGTTAGCATCTACACCACCTGTTAGGTAACCAAATACATAACCTAGCGGGTAAATTGCCCAACCTACTGTAACGATCATTCTCATTGCACCGAAAGCGGTAACAAGAGCTTTGTTTCCACTTTTAGAAGCAGCTTTTCCAGCTTCACCTGAGAATACTTCATAAAGAATGTATACCCAACCTGCCATACCGATAATGAAACCAAGTGTAGCGTTGATGTATCCAGCTTCTCCTAAGTATCCACCGATTAACATTACTAATGAACCAATTAACAATCTCCAGAAAATTCCAGAGCTTGCTTTTCTTACAGCTACTAGAATTAAGTAGAACTCTATCATCTGTAATGGCACAGTAATTAACCAGTCAATATATCTGTATACTGTTGGTGAATCGCCAGTTGTTACCCATACATCCCTCATGTACATGTAATGGATAAAAGCAATACCAGTTACTAGACCAGCTACTGTTACTGATGTCTTCCATGCAGGATTAACAGTACTTCTTTCCATAAAGAAAAAAGCAGTTGAAGCCAACATACCCATTGAAATTATCCAAAAAGATATTCCAACGAAGTCATCTTGAGCTAACATAGCGGTCGCAGCGTTTGCAACTGTTGTAACACCCATTAGGGCTACAACTGTAAGAGCAAACAGTTTAAGTTTTTTCATAAAAAACTCCCTCTTTAGTTAGTTTTTACTTATTAGTTTATATAAACTAGACTTAAGCTTCCTTAAGCCAAAGTTGAGCGTTAAATACCAAATTAAAAGACTTTATAGAAGACTTAATTATCATTAATTTGCATTGATTTTATTGGTTTTTTAAAATTAAATACAATTTATAAGTTAAAAATCAAAAAAAGGACAATAACGAATCAAATTTTTAAATGTCAGATAAGTTTAAAAAAATCTACGAACAGTCAATAAATAGTCCAGAAAAATTTTGGCGTGAAGCATCGAATGATGTTTTTTGGTTTAAAAAACCAACTAAGATCTTAAATAAATCAAACCCACCTTTCTATAAATGGTTTGAGGATGGAGTAACAAACACTTGTTACAATGCATTAGATATTCATATTGACCAAGGAAATGGAAAAAGGACTGCACTAATATACGATAGTCCAATCACAGGCAACAAAAGTAAGTTTACATATGAAGAGCTAAGGTCAAAAGTTTCTAAATTTGCAGGTGCATTAAAAGATCAAGGGATAAATAAGGGTGATCGAGTAATCATTTATATGCCAATGATACCCGAAGCAGTGGTTGCAATGCTTGCCTGCACAAGAATTGGAGCAATCCACTCTGTTGTCTTTGGTGGTTTTGCCTCAAATGAATTAGCAAGTAGAATAGATGATAGTAAAGCTAAAGTGTTAGTAACAGCATCATGTGGTTTTGAGCCTGGACGAACAGTTGAATATAAACCTCTAGTAGATGAAGCTATCAAAATTGCTAAACACAAGATTGATAAAATGATTTTGTTTCAAAGACCTGGTCACGAAGTAAAATTAATTGCTCCTAATGAAATAAGTTGGGAAGAGGTAGTTTCAAATGCAAAAGATGTTGACTGTGTGGAGATGAATTCAAATGAGTTTGCTTACATTCTTTATACATCAGGAACAACTGGAACACCCAAAGGTATTGTGAGAGATACTGGTGGTCACATTGTTGCTCTTAAGTGGACTATGAAAAATATATATAACATCGACACAAATGATATTTGGTGGTCCGCTAGTGACATTGGTTGGATAGTTGGTCACTCTTATATTGTTTATGCTCCATTATTCAAAGGATGTACAACAGTTTTATTTGAAGGAAAGCCTGTTGGAACACCTGATGCAGGTGCGTTTTGGAAAATTATTTCTGACTATAAAGTAAAATCATTATTCACTGCCCCAACAGCATTCAGAGCAATAAAAAAAGAGGATCCTGAGCGGAAATTTTTTTCAAAATATAACTTAAGTAATTTTGAAAGTTTATTTCTTGCAGGAGAAAGAGCTGATCCAGATACGATTAAATGGGCAGAAAGTTTGCTTAAAGTTCCAGTGATCGATCATTGGTGGCAAACTGAGACGAGTTGGGCTATTAGCTCGAATTGTACTGGAATTGAAATGATGAAAACTAAATATGGTTCTGCCTGTAAGGCTGTACCTGGATATGATGTAAAAATCATTAAACCAGATCAATCATTAGCTAAACCAAATGAAATGGGAGATATAGTTGTAAAACTTCCTTTACCTCCAGGAACTTTTCCAACCTTATGGAATGCGGACCAAAGATACAAAGAAAACTATATGTCTAATTATGATGGTTATTACCAAACATATGATGCAGGGCACATTGATGATGATGGTTATATTTGGATTATGTCTAGAACAGATGACATTATAAATGTTGCAGGTCACAGACTATCTACTGGAGCGATCGAAGAAGTATTATCTGAACATCAATCTGTTGCTGAATGTGCAGTTCTTGGTATTGCAGATAAATTAAAAGGACAATTGCCAATTGGATTAGTCGTTCTAAAATCTGGAGTAGATAAAAATAATGAAACGATATCAAAAGAATGTGTTCAAATGGTTAGAGATAAAATTGGCCCAGTTGCTGCATTCAAATTGGTAATTGTTATCAAAAGATTGCCCAAAACAAGATCTGGGAAAATTTTAAGAGGAACTATTAGAAAAATTGCAGATGGTGTTGAATATAAAGTGCCTCCAACAATTGATGATCCTGCTATCCTTGATGAGATAAAAAAAGATTTAGTTGAAAATAAAATTTTAAATAATGGTTAAAACATACTTCTTTTTATCTATCGCTATATTTTGTGAGGTGGCTGGTACAATGTTGTTACCAGTATCACAAAATTTTACAAAAGTTATTCCGACTATTTGTCTTGCAATATTTTATCTAACTTCATTCTATTTAATGACTTTTGTAATGGATAAACTTCCAATTGCGATTGTATATGCAACATGGAGTGGATTAGGTGTTTTTACAATAGCAATTCTCGGGTATTTCTTTTTTAAACAAACCCTAGCTTGGCAAGCTATTGTTGGATTATTTCTTATTGTTATTGGGGTTATTCTTGTAAACAGCTTTGCAGTGAAGCTTAATTAAATTTTAAAGGAGTTCCCTCAGGATCTCCAAAAATTTTACCATCTTGCATTTTTATTTTTCCAGCAATGACTGTCGAAACTGGAGATCCCTTAAATCTATATCCATTGAATGGAGTCCAGCCACATTTACTTTCAATATTTTCATTTTTAATTTCAATTATTTTATTCATATCTACAATTGTAAAATCAGCATCATATCCTTCTTTTATAAATCCTTTATTCTGAATTCCAAAAATCTTAATTGGGTTTTCACACACAAGATTCATTAACTGATTAAGAGTAAGCTTTCCTTCGTTTACATGATTTAACATGACAGGTATTAAAGTTTGGACACCTGGCATTCCTGAAGGGGAATCTGGATATTTCTTTTCTTTATTTTCTTTTAAATGCGGCGCATGGTCTGAGCCAATTGTATCATTTAGATTATGTTTAACTGCATACCATAATCTATCATAATGAGACTTTTCCCTTAAGGGTGGGTTCATTTGTGCATAGGTGCCAAGCTTGTCATAACAATCTGGTGCGTAAATTGTTAAATGCTGAGGTGTAATCTCAAAAGTAATATTTCCTTTATGTTGAGATAAAAAATCAACTTCTTCTTTTGTTGTAATGTGAAGTACGTGAGCTTTTTTATTATACTTTTCTGCAATTCTGACAATTCTTCTAGTAGACGACATTGCGCATTCTACACTTCTCCAAACTGGATGGGTATGAACATCACCTTCTTTAATTAACTTTTTATTTGTTTTTAAAATAGCTTCATCTTCAGAGTGAACTGCAACAACTTTTGAACTATTTTTGAAAACCTTATCTATATCATCTTCTTCTGCAACCAATAAATTACCTGTTGAAGATCCAGCAAAAAGTTTAATTCCACAACATCCATCTAAACCTTCTAAACTTGCTAAATCATCTGCATTGTCTGCAGTTGCACCAAAATAAAAAGCATAATTGCAATACATTCTGTTTTTAGCTAAATCTAATTTTCTTTGAAACTCTTTCATGTTCGAAGTAGGTGGATTAGTATTGGGCATTTCGAAAACACTTGTTATACCTCCAGCAATTGCCGCCCTACCACCCGAATGAAGATCCTCTGTATCAGTTGATCCAGGTTCTCTAAAATGTGTTTGAGTATCTATGCAACCAGGTAATACTGTTAAACCTTTAGCATCTAAAGTATCTTTTGCTTCTTCAGTAATTTTGCCAATACTATGGATTTTTCCATCTTTAACAGAAACATCCACATTTTTAAGTTCCCCATCGATATAACACTGACCATTTTTGATTATAAGATCTAACATTTATGGAAAAAGTAATTATATTAAAATAAGGTTTGATGCAAATATGAATAATAGCGTTTATATATTAGAGGATAGAGCCATAATTTATATAAATGGTGACGATGCAACAGATTTTTTACAAAATCTTATAAGTAACGACATTTATAAAGTTACAGATAATTCAAGTATTTTTGCTTCTCTGCTAACTCCACAAGGTAAATTTTTATTCGATTTTATAATAGTTAAACACAAATCAGGTTTCTTTATTGATTGTGAAAAAACTCAATCTGAAGAGATATTTAAACAATTAAATTTATACAAAATTAGATCAAAAGTAGAAATCTTAAATTTAAGTAATGAATTTGTGGTTGCAAGCTTTGGTTATGAAAAATATCTGTCAATTGAAAACTCAAAAGATATTTTGGGTTTTACATTTAAATACAGAGAGGATCCAATTATTTTAGATCCAAGAAATAAAAATTTAGGTGCAAGGCTAATTATAAATTTAGAAAAACTTTATTTGTCACTAAAAAAATTAGATCTCAAGGATGATAAGATTGAAAATTATCATATTAAAAGTCATAAACTAGGAATTGTTTCAAAAAACTTGAATAAATTACAAAATAAAATATTTGGTATTGAGTGTAATTTTGAAGAACTCAATGGAATTGATTTTAAAAAAGGTTGTTATGTTGGACAAGAAAACACTGCTAGAATTAAAATTAAAAATAAACTTACAAAGAGATTATTACCAATTAAAATTATAGATGGAGAGCTATCTGAAGATGAAAAAATCTATAATAATCAAATTGAGATCGGTAAAGTTTTAATTAACGAAGAAAACCCTTTTGCCCTTATTAAATTTTTAGATAAAAATTTTGATAAAGACCAAATATTCAAAAGCGAAAATGGAAAATTTAAAGTTCTTGTGCCCGAATGGCTAAAAATATAAGTATTTGGTGCGGCCAGAGAGACTCGAACTCTCATGGACTAGGTCCACACGGCCCTCAACCGTGCCTGTCTACCAATTTCAGCATGGCCGCAAATATGACCCACATTAAATCAATGACAAGCAGGTTTCAAATTGATAAATTTTAATATGGAATTTAATCAAGAAGTAAAACAAACAACTGATCCAATTTATAAAAAGATTTCTAAAGTAATGCCAGAAATCGAGTGGTCAGTACATGCTCCATACATTCATAAAATTAATAAATTAAAAAAAGAGAAGAATGCAGTTATTCTTGCTCACAACTACCAAACCCCAGAAATATATCATGGGATTGCAGATTTTTCAGCTGATTCTTTAGCGCTTGCAGTAGAGGCGTCAAAAACTTCTGCTGATATAATTGTAATGGCTGGGGTTCACTTTATGGCTGAAACTGCAAAATTGATGAGTCCAAATAAAAAAGTTTTATTACCAGACATGAAAGCTGGTTGTTCATTATCTTCATCAATAACTGGAAAAGACGTAAGATTGTTAAAAGAAAAATACCCAGGAGTTCCAGTGGTATCTTATGTTAATACATCGGCTGATGTTAAAGCTGAGACAGATGTCTGTTGTACTTCTGCAAACGCTGTAAAAATTGTTAAATCATTAGGAGTTAAAAAAGTAATTTTTTTACCAGATGATTATCTTGCTAAATATGTTGCTTCACAAATAGATGTTGAAATAATTTCCTGGAAAGGAATTTGTATTGTTCATGATCAATTTAACGAAAATGAAATAAATAATATTAGAAAGAATAATCCTGGAATAAAAATAATTGCTCACCCGGAGTGTCCGCCTGATGTAATTAAGGCTAGTGACTTTGCAGGATCAACTTCTGGTATGATTAATTATGTAAGAGATAATCAACCAAAAAAAGTAATGATGGTTACTGAATGTTCAATGAGTGATAATATTCAAGTAGAAAATCCTAATGTAGAATTTATAAGGCCATGCAATATGTGTCCACATATGAAAAAAATTACTTTGCCGAAAATCTTGGACTGTTTAGAGAATGAAACTGGTGAAATTATTATGGATCAAGAAACAATAGATAAAGCAAGATTATCTGTTGAAAAAATGGTTGCTATCGGAAGATAATCATTTGTGTCAAAAATTAAATTAAGTGAAAATTTTATAAAAAATACTGTCAAGCTTGCACTTAATGAAGATTTATATCCATCTGGGGATATAACTTCAGATTTAATTAAGAATAATAAGATCATTGAGGTTAAATTAATTTCAAATGAAAATGCAGTTATAGGTGGTTTGAAATTTGCAAAGTATGCTTTTGCTTTAATAGATAATAAAATTAGATTTAATTCTAAAAAAAAAGATGGTTCTTATGTAAAAAAAAATTCTTTACTTGCCACTATTAAAGGTAAAGCCCAAAATATATTGATTGCAGAAAGAGTTGCTTTAAATTTTTTATCACACATCTCAGGTATAGCTACTAGGACCAATCAATTTGTAAAATTAGCAGGAAAAAAATGTAAAATTTGCTGTACTAGAAAAACTATTCCTAATTTAAGGGTTATTCAAAAATATGCTGTCAAATTAGGTGGAGGAACCAACCATAGATTTAATTTAAGCGATGAATTTTTAATTAAAGATAATCATATTGCCAGTTCAAATTTAAGAGAGTTAGTATTGTTAGCAATAAAAAAGAAAAAAGGAAAAAAAATTACTGTTGAAGTTGACAATTTAAAACAACTTAAAGAAATAATTGGTCTAAAATTTAACACTGTTCTTTTTGACAATATGAATATAAAAAATCTGAAAGCTGGTATTAAACTTGCAAAAAAATATTACGAAACAGAGGCTTCGGGAAATATTAACATGAAAACAGTTAAATCAATCGCAGCAACAGGGGTTGATAGAATTTCTATTGGAAGTATTACTCACAGCGCTTCAGCTATAGATCTAAAATTAGAGAATTAATTAAGAAATTTTGACAGATCTGGTTTAAAATAATTAGGTCCCTTCATTACTTTACCTGACTCATTATAAATTGGTTTTCCATTCTCATCCAATTTACTCATGTTTGAATTTTGTACTTCCTCAAAACATTTGTCTAAATTAATACCAAAAGCATGACCTGCACCATAAGTTACATATAAAATATCTGTAAGTGCATCTGCAACTTCTAATAAATCATTTTTTTTCATCGCCTCTGTAAGCTCATCTAACTCTTCCTTTATTAGATCAATCCTAAGTTTATTGATTTTATCTGTGCTAAATGAAGGATTATCTTTAACTTCTTGTCCAAAAGTTTTCATAAAAATTCCAACCTTACTAAAATTTGACATATTGCTCCTGTAAGTTTTATATATTTGATGTATATTTATAATAATTTATTAATTACTTATTAATCAATGAAATTAAGAAAAGAATTCGACAGTATTGGATCAATTAATGTACCAAATGATAAATATTGGGGCGCTTCCACCCAAAGATCAAAAAAATATTTTGATATTGGTGAATTTTTAGTTAGACCAGTTTTAATCAAATCTATTGCAATTATTAAAAAAGCTGCAGCTGTTGTACATGGCAAAAAAAAACAAATTCTACCACATATCTCTAAAGCTATCATCAAAGCCTCTAATGAGGTTATATCTGGAAAATTAGATGATCACTTCCCTTTAAAAGTATGGCAAACGGGTTCTGGAACACAAACAAACATGAATGTAAATGAGGTGATTGCAAATAGAGCAATTGAAATACTAGGTGGAAAAATAGGATCAAAAAAACCCGTTCATCCAAATGATCACGTAAATAAATCTCAATCTACAAATGATGTTTTTCCAACTGCTATGCACATAGCAATAGCGATTGAAACCAAGAATAAGCTTCTACCTTCATTGGAATTATTAAATAAAGAATTAAAAAAGAAAGTGTCTCAATTCAAAAAAATAGTCAAAGTAGGAAGAACTCATTTACAAGATGCAACTCCTTTATCTTTGGGTCAAGAATTTTCTGGTTATCAATCTCAATTAGAAAACTGCATTTTCAGAATCAAAAATGCACTTAATGAAATTTACTTTTTAGCTCAAGGAGGTACTGCTGTTGGAACTGGTATAAATACCAAAAAAGGATTTGATAAAGAAATTATTAAAGGGATTAAAAATATAACCAAACTTCCGTTCAAACCTACAAAAAATAAATTTGCTGCTTTAGCTGCCCACGATGATATCGTGAATTTTTCTGGTACGCTTAATACTACAGCGGTTTGTTTAATGAAGATTGCAAATGATATAAGATTTTTAGGATCTGGACCTAGAGCAGGTTATGGTGAACTTATTCTACCAGCCAATGAACCTGGATCTTCGATTATGCCTGGAAAAGTAAATCCTACACAGTCGGAGGCTGTCACAATGGTTTGTGTAAAAGTTATTGGAAATCATAATGGTATTACTATGGCTGGTTCTCATGGTCATTTTGAACTTAATGTTTTTAAACCACTAATCGCACACAATATTTTACAATCAATCGATTTACTCGCAGATAGTTCTAAGAATTTTGGATTGTATTGTATTAAAGGACTTAAAGCAGACAAAAATAAAATAAAAAAATATTTAGATAATTCACTAATGCTCGTTACAGCTTTAGCACCACATATTGGTTATGATAACTCTTCAAAAATTGCTAAGAATGCTCTTAAGAATAATACAACATTAAAAGAAGAGGCTCTTAAATCAGGACTAATCTCCGAAAAAGATTATAATAAAATTGTAGATCCAAAAAAAATGATTTACCCAGCATAAGCATCAAAAAAATTACTTATAAAGTTTTTAAAAGTTATTTTATTAAATATGCTTTTTCTACTGGTGTTAAAATTACTTATAAATTTATCAAGACTTTGATTGTTAGCATTATCAATTTGTATATTATCAAGTGTTATTTTTTTTTGGCTTAAATTATAAATAAAATCAAACTCTAATGAGCTGATTTTTTTTCTATTATTTTTGTTAATTTGAAAAGACTTATAAAAATTATCTAAATTTTTAAAATCTAGTATAATTTTTCCGATTAAATTTATACCATCATCTCCATAAATAAATATACTTTCTTTAAGTTTAATCTTTACATCATTTTTCCATGAAATAGTTGAATCTGATAAACTTAAATCTCCTTCTAAAACACTTATCTTTAAAGCTAAATTATTTAACTCAGCAAAATTGATTATATCTTTTACATTAAGGTTAAGATTAGCATTTAAATTTTTATTATTAAAAATTTCTGATTTGATAATATCAATTACAATTGAGTCTTGTTTTAAAATATTCTTAAAACTTAAGCCATCATAATTAAATGAAGAATTTAAATAAAAAGGTTTAAAATCCATTCTTCCATAATAAGTATTTTTATTATTTTCAGAGCTATAGCTTAAAGAATTTTTATTTATTTCATAATCAACAGAAGTTTTTTTATTTATAAATAAAATATCTAATATGCCGTTTTTTTCAAGATTACCATAGTCAATTTGATTTTTTAAATTTAATCTTATTTTTTTTGATTGAAGATTTGTATATATTTTTTTATTAAATTTATTGTTTTTAATTCTTAATTTATATGGAATATTAAAAATTTCATTATCAGCAACAAAAATATTTTCTAAATTATTAGAGTCATAAAAAAATTTACCATCTTTAATTTTATTTATAAATAATACTTCGTCATCATAACTTTGAAAAAAAATATCACTATCTTCGAATATTATTTTATTTTTACTAGCTTCAGTCTCTAAAAGATTTTTAAAGAAAACCAAGTCACCTTTTTTAATATTAAAATCTGATTTATTTAAAACTAAATCTTTTAATTCAAAATTTTTAAAAAAAAATAATTTGTCTATTGAAATAAATGCTTTAAACTTTCCAACTTCTCCTATCGGTTTATCATTTCGTAAAATTGATAATTTTTTTGTGGTAAAGTGTGGTCTGGGCAAAAGCGCATATGTAATTTTATTGTTGAATTTTATATCGATATTATATTTTTTTAAAATTTGATTCTTAATATTCTGCTTTATATTCTCTTTGTTATATGTTGTGGGAATCAAGAAATAACTTAAAACAAAAATAATTATAACGCCAATAGCGATAAAAACTTTACTATTGTTGTTTATTTTGAATTTTTTAAAATTGTGTAAAAAGGTCTTTAAAAAATTAAAATAGTTTTCTATCGAGGTATTTGTTGATAAAAATAACTTTCTAAGTTTTTTAGATATAAAATTTTGTTTTGTCATAAAACTTGGCTCAACTTATAATAAATTTTTTAAAATGGTAAACTCTGAATATTTAAAAGATCTAAATAAAGCTCAAAAAGAGGCTGTTATGCACCTAGATGGTCCATTACTTATAGTGGCTGGTGCAGGTTCGGGGAAAACTAAAGTTTTAACTTCAAGAATAGCAAATATCATTAAACAAAAAAAAGCTTATCCAAATCAAATTTTAGCAGTTACTTTTACTAACAAGGCAGCTAAAGAGATGCAGAACAGAGTAAGTAAAATTTTAGGATCATCAGCCACAGGTCTCTCTTGGCTCGGAACCTTTCATTCAATATGTGCAAAACTTTTGAGAAAACATGCTTCTGCTGCAGATCTTAATTCAAATTTCACAATTATAGATACTGATGATCAAATAAGACTTATTAAAAATATTTGTAAAGCCGAAAATATTGACATTAAACAACTATCTCCAAGATTCATATTGGCCATTATAGATCGTTGGAAAAATAAAGGTTACTACCCAACTGAAGTAATAATTGATAAAAAAGATATATATGAAAAGACAATACTACCATTATATAAAATTTACCAAAAGAAATTAATTGATTTAAATTCATGTGATTTTGGTGATTTGATTTTACATACTGTAAAAATTTTAGAACGTAATAATGATATAAGAGAAATTTATTCAAAAAATTTTAAGTATATTCTTGTAGATGAATATCAAGATACAAATTTTATTCAAAGTAAATGGTTAAAGCTTTTATCAGAAAAAAATAAAAACATATGCTGTGTGGGAGATGACGATCAGTCAATTTATAGTTGGAGAGGTGCAGAAATTAAAAATTTTTTAGAATTTGATCAAGTATACAAGAATACTAAGGTTATAAGACTAGAACAAAATTATAGGTCTTCGCAAAATATACTCTCTGTAGCCTCTAGCTTAATATCAAATAATCAAAATAGAGTCGGAAAAACTTTAATAACAACAATGGAAGAGGGAGACCCAGTGCAGTTAAACTGTTTTAAAAATGGTAAGGATGAGGCAATAGGGATATCTGACGAGATAGAAAAAAAAATAAAGAACAAATTCTCATATAATAATATTGCAATTCTTGTAAGAGCAATATTTCAAACAAGAGAATTTGAAGAAAGATTTCTAAAAATTGGAATGCCTTATAGAATTTTAGGAGGAACCAAATTTTACGAAAGAGCTGAGATCAAAGATTGTGTAGCTTATTTAAGATTAATTCATCAAGAAAAAGATGATTTAGCTTTTGAAAGAATTGTTAATAATCCAAAAAGATCTGTAGGAGATAATACCCTTAAAACAATTCATGAATATTCAAAAAAAAATAATTTTCATCTAGAAAGAGCTTCAATCAATATGATTGAAAAAAATTTAATTAAACCAAAAGCTAAAGTTGGTCTAAATATGTTTTTAAATTCTCTTACTAAATGGCGAAATGATTTTATAAACAAGAAAACAAATCATATTAAACTAATGCAAGTTGTATTAGATGAATCTGGTTATTCAGCTATTTTAAAAAATAAAAAAGATTTGGATAATGAAAATAGACTAGAGAATATAAAGGAATTATTAAATGCAATGAAAGAATTTGATAATTTAGAAAGTTTTTTAGAACATGTATCATTAGCAACATCAATTGATCAAGAATGGGAAGGTGAAAAAATTAATATGATGACTATGCATGCAGCAAAAGGACTAGAATTTGATGTAATTTTTTTACCTGGATGGGAAGAGGGTTTATTTCCACATCAAAAATCAATCGAAGAAAAAGGTCAAAGTGGACTGGAAGAAGAGAGACGTCTAGCATACGTTGGAATTACTAGAGCAAAAAAAAAGGCAATTATATCATTTTCAATGAACAGATTTTATCAAGGAGATTGGATAGACAGTTTGGCTTCAAGATTTATTGATGAACTTCCAGAAAAACATCTGAAAAAAAATTCTTTTTTTGATGAAGAAATAAACGAAACTGACGACTTTGATTTTAATCAAGATTTTGAGACAGATGAAAATTATAGAAGCCCTGGATGGATTAGATATCAAAAGAGGATAAAGTGAGTCAAAAAATTAATACATTGCGAAATAAATTTAAGAAATATGGAATTGATGGTTACGTAATTCCTAAAAATGATGAATACTTCACTGAATACTCAAGAATAAATAGATTAAAAATTATCTCTAACTTTAGTGGATCAGCAGGTTTGGCAATAATTTTAAAGGATAAAAACTATTTATTTACTGATGGAAGATACACAATTCAAAGTCACATTGAATCTGGCAAAAATTTTAGAATTATGGCCTATGAAAAATTGATTAATTGCAAATTATTTAAAAATTTAACTTTAGGTATTGATCCTAAATTATTCACATATACCCAAATACAAAAATTTTTTCTTAAAAATAATAGTGTTAAGTATATTAAGAAAAACTTAATTGATGAAATAAAAAAACAAAAAATTAAGAAATCATTATCATTTTTTTCATTAAAAAAAAATATTGTCGGAGAAAGTAGTTTATCGAAAATAAGAAAAATTTCAAAATATTTGAAAAAAAAAAAATCTGATTATCTGTTTATTAGTGCTCCAGAAAATGTTGCATGGGTTTTAAATAT
This sequence comes from uncultured Pelagibacteraceae bacterium, assembly GCA_902533075.1. Lineage (GTDB taxonomy): Bacteria > Pseudomonadota > Alphaproteobacteria > Pelagibacterales > Pelagibacteraceae > Pelagibacter. The sequence continues at coordinate 21,383 of CACAKN010000007.1, read as the reverse complement.
AAGAGGTAGAGATAGCCCTAACAGTCCTATTCCTAATTCAAGATTAATAATAAGTAGGTCGAAAAAAATAGTTTTTATAAGTGAAATTAATAAATGCAAAAAACTTTTTAGAGAAAAAATTATCAATTTAAATGAATTTATAGATAATAAAGAGTTTTCAAAAAAAATATTATCTCTTAATGGTCAAAATTTTATAATTGATAAAAAATCGTGCTCTATATTTTTTGAAAATATAATTAAATCAAAATTTAAAATAATTGAGTCAGAAGACCCAATTTACTTATTAAAGTCTATAAAAAACAAAACTGAGATAAATAATATGATCAAATCACATATTATTGATGGTGTGGCATTAACAAAATTTATTTATTGGATCAAAAATATAAATAAAAAAAAACTGAGTGAGGTACAAGCTCAAGATAAATTAGAAAAATTTAGAAAAATGAATAAAAATTATCTATATCCTAGCTTTGATACAATAGCAGGAGCTGGAAAAAATGGAGCAATTGTTCATTATCGAGCTAAAAAAAGTAATTGCAGAATTATTAGAAAGAAAGATATATTTTTGTGTGACTCTGGTGGTCAATATAAATATGGAACAACTGATGTAACAAGAACTATTTGTTTTTCAAAACCAAATCAAAAAATTAAAAATATTTTTACAAAAGTTCTTAAAGGTCATATTTCTGTCGCTTCAACAAATTTGAAAAAAGATAATATTGGAAGAAAAATTGATATTAGAGCAAGAAAATTTCTTAAGAAAAGTAATTTAGATTATGCTCATGGCACTGGTCATGGTGTAGGTTTTTTTCTGAACGTTCATGAAGGACCACAATCAATTTCTAAATTTAATCAAATTAAAATCAAAGAAGGTATGATTTTGAGTAATGAACCTGGATATTACGAAAAGAATAATTTTGGTATAAGAATTGAAAACCTAGTTTATGTTAAAAAAAGTAAAAAAAATCTATTATTTGAAAATTTAACTATAGCACCAATCGAAAAAGATCTAATTAATTATAGACTTTTAACGAATTCAGAAAAAGAATACCTATTTAAGTATCATTTAACAGTATATTCGAAACTCTCTAATTATCTCAACTCTGACGAAAAAAAGTGGCTAGCTTCATTTATTTAACATTTTAAAAAATTCTTCTTGATTTATAATTAGAATATTAAGGTCTTTAGCAGTTACAACTTTTCTTTTAGTTGGTTTTTCTCCAACTAAAAGATAACTCAATTTTTTTGATACACTACTTACTGTGGTCCCAGAATTTTTTTCAATTAAAGACTTAACTTCTGCCCTGCTCACTCCATTAAGTTTGCCTGTAATCATAAAAGTTTTATTAGCAAACACGCCATCTTTTTTAATTTGAACAGCATCATTGATATCTAATGTTTCATAAAGTTTATTTATAATTTTTATATTAGTATTATTTGAAAAAAAGTTCCTTATAGAATTTACTTGAGTTTCTCCTATTCCATCGATATTTAATAACTCTGAAAAGTTTTTATTTTTAGAAAGCATGATAAAATTTTTTGAGGAATTTAAAAATTTAGCAATTAACCTTGCATTTTCTAAGCCAATATGTCTTATACCTAATGCATAAATAAACCTTTCAAAAGAAATTTTTTTTCTTTCTTCTATAGAAAATTTTAAATTATTTACTGACTGTCTTCCCCATCCGTCTAAAGTTTCAATATTATCATAATTAAGATTAAATATATCTTGTGGAAGTCTTATTAATTTTAAATCCCAAAATTTTTCTACAATTTTTTTACCAAAACCATCGATGTTGAATGCATCTTTTGAAACAAAATGTTTAATTTTTTCTATTGAAACTTTTTCACACTCAAAACCTTCGCTTGAACAACGTCTCACGGAGTCTTCCTTTTTGGTTAAATAATTAAAATCTTTTACTGTTTTCGATCCACATGAAGGACACTTTTTTGGAAATATAAATTTTTTTGAATTTTTTCCTCGTTTATCAAAGTTAACAGAAATGATATGTGGTATTACATCTCCTGCCCTTTCAACTATAACTTCATCATTAATTCTAATATCTTTTCTCACTATTTCATCCTCATTATGTAATGTAGCATTTGATACAACAACACCTCCAATGTTAATTGGATCTATCTTTCCTACCGGGGTTAGGGCTCCTGTTCTTCCAATTTGAATATCAATATCAACTATTTTCGATATACCATTGTTGGCAGAAAATTTATGAGCAATAGCCCATCTCGGTGCATTCGAAATATTCCCTAATCTTTTTTGAGTTTCAAAATTATTTACTTTGTAAACTATACCATCAATATCAAAATCTAATTTTTCTCTTTTTTTTTCAACTTCTTGATAATTCGACATTAAACTATCTACACCGCATAATATTTTATTTATTGGATTTACTTTAAAGCCCCATTCTTTCAGCTTTTTTAAAAATTCACTTTGATATTTAATATTCATTCCTTTTTCATATCCGAAAGTATAAGCAATAAACCTTAAAGGAATTTTCTTGGAGTCATTTGGATTTTTTTGTCTCAAAGACCCAGAGGCAGCATTTCTTGGATTTGCAAATTTGTCTTTAATTTTTTTAAAGTCACTATTTTGAATAAAAACCTCACCTCTTATGTCAATATCTTGGGGGAAATCCTTTTTTGAAATTAATTGAGGGATATCTTTAATTGTTTTTAAATTTTCAGTAATGTCTTCACCTTCTTTACCATCACCTCTTGACAATCCCATGGAAAATTTTCCACCCCTGTAAGTTAAGGATGCAGATATTCCATCAATTTTTGGTTCCGCACTATATTCAATTTTAAAGTTCTCTTTTTTGTCTAAAAAATTTAATATTTTTTTTTCAAAATTTCTCAAATCTTCTTTTCCAAATGCATTGGCTAAAGATAACATTGGTACTTTGTGAGGAACTTTTCTAAAATTTTTTGATGGTTTATAACCAACTTGGATTTGAGGTGATTTTTTACTTTTTAAAAAACTATATTTTTTCTCTAATTCAATAATTTCTTTTTTTAAAATATCATAATTAGAGTCTGAAATTTCTGATATATTTTCATTATAATATTTTTGATTATAATAATCTAGTGACTTAATCTTATTCTTATATTTTTTTTTGATCAAATTTTCATTCATATTAATCAAAAAGTTTTTTAAATTTGTTGATTACACCCTTTTTCTTTTTTTTTATCTTTTTCTCATCATAATTTTTATTAAAAACTTTATATGATTTTTTGTACCATTTACTTGAAAGATAATTATAACCCAATAAATTTGCATATTTTTGGGACTCTTCAATTAAACCAATTCTATAATTAATTTCAACTAGTCTATGTAAAGCTTCTTCAACATAAACTGTTTGACCATAATCTTCTACAACAACCTGAAATCTTTTTATTGCAGGAATCCATTTTCCTTTTTTTGTATAATGTCGACCCAAATAAGTCTCTTTGGATGCAAGAAGATTTTCTATCAAATCTAATTTATATTTAGCATCTAAGGCAAAATCAGTCTCTGGATGGTTATAAATTAAATACTCAAATTTATTTTTAGCTTTTATAATTGGTTCTGTGTCTCTTTTTTCATCCTCAATTGTTTCATAATAACACATAGCAATTAAATAATGAGCATAAGATACGTCTTTATCATTAGGATACGTTTTCAAATATCTCTCTAAGTTTGAAATTGCCTCTGCATAATAATCTTGTAGATAATAAGAATACGATGCCATTAAGGCAGACTTAGGTGCCCAATCTGATTGTGGAAATAAAAGCTCAGCTTCTAAGAATTTTTTGGCTGCAAAGTATGGATCATTTCTATTTAAAGATTGATATCCCTCTTTATAGGCGGCAACCATTTCAAGGTCTTGGCTACTTTCCTTGATAATAGAAACTTTTTTTTCATCTTTTGAGCAAGAAATGACTAGCTGAAATAAAATTAATAAAATTAAATACCTTAGGTAAATCATAAAAATTTATAAAAATTATAATTTACAATAATAACGATATATCTAAATTATGCTATAGATCTAAGTAAACTTCTATTAATAATAGAGTGTGGTAAATTTCTTTCTTTTATTTCTACAATCGAGAAATTCTCTTTATTTTCAAATACTTTTCTCAATAGTTGATTTGTAAAATAATGTCCCCCTTGAGAACAATTAATTGAAGCTATAATTCTATAACCACAAGTATAAAGATCACCAATACAGTCAAGTATTTTGTGATTAACGAACTCTTCTGGATTTCTTAAACCGTTATTGTTCAAAATTTTATTTTCTTTAACTACTATTGCGTTATCTAAACTTCCACCTTTAGCAAGGCCATTTTTTTTTATCTTCTCAATATCTTCAAATAAACAAAATGTTCTAGACTCAAATATTTCATTTAAATCATCCTCATAAACACTAATTATATTTTTTTGATTACCAATTATTGGGTTTTCATATTTTAATTCAAAATTTATGTCTAAACTTAGTTTTGATGGTTCAATTGAAATAAATCTTTCTCCATCATTAAATTGTATTTTTTTGTTAATTTTAATAATTTTTAATGGTGCATCGCTATCTTGAAAACCTGTTTCAACAATTTTTTCTATAAATTCTTTGGCTGAACCATCCAGAATTGGAATTTCCTCATTATCTATTTCAATTAAAGCATTATCAATTCCTAGGCCAAATAAAGCTCCCATCAAATGTTCTATAGTTGAAACTTTAACTCCTTGATCATTTGAAATAGTTGTGTTTAAAGAAGTATTTGTTACATTGATAAAATTGGGTATTATCAAATTATTATTTTTAATATCAATTCTTTTAAAAATTATACCAGTATTTGGATTTCCAGGCTTTATACTCATATTAGCTATCTTGCCATTATGAAGGCCTGCTCCTGAAAATATAATTTCTTTTTTAACAGTTTTTTGATTTAATCCTGACACGCTTGTAACCTAATATTGAATTATGATTTATCAAAAACAACAAATGTTACTAATAAATACGAAACTAATTGAAAAAATGAAAAAATCTTTCAAAAAAACCTGTATTTTTCAAAGGTTTTTGAATAAACAAAACTTCGTTTGGATTACAACCCTCAGTTATATTTTTTGCCATTTTAAAAATATCTTTTTCTTTATCTTTAAAAAAATCATTAAGATATTTTGCAGAAAATACTTGGTTTATTGAAATATGGTAATTTTTTAGAATACTATCAAAATTATTTAAATAAAAATGTGGGATACCAATGAAACCAACATCTATAACTAAATTGTTACAGTTAATTTTCTCTGGAAAATATGAGAAATTTTTTTCATCGATTTTATAATTTTCAACTGTCATGTGTGCTATTTTGAAACCCTCCAATGTATTAAGGCATTGTTCTTTTGTCTCTTGAAGAAGATGATTCAAATCTTTATTTTCTAAAAGATTTCCATGAAAATCTTTTTTAACTGATATTTTCACAGGAAAAAAAATATCAAATTCTATTATTAAATTAATATTTTTAATAAACTTTTTTAATTTCCTTTCTATAATAAATATATTATCGTTTAAAAAATTGTTAAGAAGTTCATAATTAATTTCATTTAAATGATTTGCAATAAATTTTTCATTTTTATATAAATTTTTTTGACTTAACTTATTAAGCACATTTATTGAAAATTTTTCTTTGGTAACTAATAGATATGTTTCAAAACTTAAAATTTCACTCATTAACAATCACTTGGTTTTTTTGTCGAAAATCAATAACTTTTAAATTCTCAAATTTTGGATTTTTTATCAATTTAGAAAATAAATCTAATGACTCTTTTTGTCTATCTTTAGGTAGCTTTATTAATATTCCAGATTTAGTTTCAATATCCCATCTACCTGATGGAAATATAAATAAATTTTCAATTTGTTCATAATTAAATAAAGAATTATCAATATCTTTTTTCAAAGTAAAAAAATTTTTGAAATCAAATTTTCCGAAGATAAAAGGTAACTCTTTTTTTTGTATTTTGGCATTTATTAATTTTCCATTCGAACCAACAAAAAAAATTTCACCATTCTTTCTAATATTTCCTAAAAATTTTGCTTTTTTTAATTTTATTATTAAAGTTGATGGATATACTTTTGAAACAGAATATTTTTCAATCAATTTATTTGAGTTAATTTTTTTATCAACCTCTGTACGTTTTAAAAAAAATAAATCATAAGACTTAAATTCTTCAAATTTTTTGAAAAAATCAATATTTTCATTTTCATCTAGACCATTTATTTTTATGTCTTTTATTTTTGGGAAACTTATATTACTTAAAAATTTATTATTAATTGTTCCTAATATTAATAATAAGAAAAAATATATTAATATCTTTTTACTTATTTGTTGAAGCATCTTTTAAAATTAATTCTATAAGTTTAATAAAACTTATACCATGATATAAAGCAATTTCAGGCACTAAAGATAAACTCGTCATGCCAGGTTGTGTATTAATTTCTAATAGATAAAACTTTCCATTATAATATTTAAAATCTGAACGAGTTACACCCTTACAATTTATTAATCTATGTGCCTTTAATGCTAAATTCATAATTTTTTTATAATTCTTTCTTGATAAGTTAACTGGAATAATATGTTCAGTTTTAGCTTTTGAATTATATTTTGCTTCATAATCATAAAATTTTCTCCTAGGTCTCAATTCAATTGCACCAAGTTTTTTAGATCCAATTACTGCTGCTTGTATTTCGCGGCCCGGAATAAATTTTTCAATAATTATCTTTTTATAATTTTTCAATAATTTAAGTTTTCTTGAAATATTTTGTTTTGTGCAAATAAATACATTTACACTAGAACCTTCATTTATTGGTTTTATTATTACTGGAAATTTTAATTTTTTATCAATTATTTTAATCAATTCAGATATTTTTTTATCAAATGAATATAAGAAATATTTTGGTGTTAAAATATTATTCTTAACAAAAATTTTTTTTGACAAATCTTTATCCATTGCTATCGCAGATGAAATTACACCTGAATGTGTATATGGAATATTAGTAGTCTCTAAGATTGTCTGTATATAACCATCTTCACCAAACTGTCCGTGTAAAGCATTAAAAATGACTTTAGGTTTAAATGACTTAATAACATCGAGCAATTTAAAATCTGGTTCTATTATTTTAATATTATAACTATTTTTAGTAAGCTCTTTGGCAACTTGTCTGCCCGTTTCAAGACTTATAACTCTCTCTTTTGATATGCCTCCTGATATTATTAATATTTTTTTTTTCAAGTTATTCCAAAATTTTAATTTCTTTTTCTAAACTAATTCCAGTTTTTTCAAAGACACCTTTAGTAACAAAATCAATTAGTTTTTTCATATCTTCAAAAGATGCATTCCCCTTATTTACAAAAAAATTACAGTGTTTTTCAGATATACAAGCATCCCCAAAACTTTTATCTAAGGGAACAGATTCTTTTATAAGTTCCCAAACTTTTTTTTTAGTTTGGGCTATCGGATTTTTGAATGTACTACCGCTTGTTTTTATTTTTGTAGGTTGATTTTTTTCTTTTTGTTTTTTAAGTTTATCTGTCGCATTTCTTATTTCATTAAAATTACCTTTTTGTCCTTTGAAAGAAGCACTTAAAAAAATTAAATCATCAGGCAAATTATTTTTTCTATATTCAAATTTAATTTTTTTATTTGGGATAGTTATTATATTTCCTTGATAATCTATTGCCTGAATAGATAAAAGAATATCTTTAAACTCTTTTCCAAAACATCCTGCATTCATTTTTAAACCACCTCCAACGGTACCTGGAATGCATGATAAAAATTCAAATCCTCTAAAATTATTATTCATAGCATATTCAGACAATGATTTATCTAAAACTGAACTTCCAGCAATAATAACATCTTCATCTAACTTAGAAATATTATTAAAATTTTTGCCTAATTTTATAACAACACCATCAATAAAATTATCACTGATCAAGGTATTCGAACCAGCACCAAGAATAAATATTTTTTCTTTGTTGTTTGTTATTTTTAAAAAATTTACCAAATTCTTTAAATTATCAGCTTTATAAAAAACTTTACATTTTCCTCCAATATTAAACCAATTTTTTTTTTTAAGATCGTATTCAAATCTTACATTATCACCAAATTCATTAAGAATATCTTTTAGATGATTTATTTCCATTACATTAACTTAGGTAGTTTTCTCATCCAGTTAGATATAGACCCAGCGCCCATTCCAACTACAATTTTCTTTCCATGCAAATTTTTTTTTACAAATTTTGCTAATTGAGTATTATCATTTACTAAAAATAGTTTTACTTTTGAATTACTAATGATTTGTTTTGCAAAATTATGATAATTAAAACCTAATTTAATTTTTTCTCCCGCAGTAAATACTGGGCAAAGTATAACTATATCAGCATCTTTAAAAGCAAATGAAAATTCTTTTTTTAAATCTTTTAATCTAGAAACTCGATGAGGCTGGAAAATACAAACTTTATCATAATCTTTAAAAACTTTTTTTACTCCTTCTAGCACGTATTTTATCTCTGTGGGATGATGAGCGTAATCATCATAAAAATCTATATTATTATAAGTGAAAATTTTATTAAATCGTCTTTGAACACCTTTAAAATTAATTAAACCTTTTTTAATGTCTGAAACTGATATTCCAACAGAAAGTGCAACAGCTGCTGCGGCAACTGAGTTTCTTATATTGTGAATTCCAATTAGTGGGATTCTAATTTTTTTAATAATAATATTTTTTTTATTAGGTACGTTTACTCGTATATCAAACTCAGAAAATTTCATATTCTGTTTAATATTTTTAATTAAAAAATTAGATTTTGAATTAATTCCGTAAGTATAAAAATTTTGATTTTTTAATTGTTTTATAAGATCATTATTTATTTTATCATCTAGACAAATAAATGATTTTCCAAATGAAGGAACTTTTTCAATAAATTGAATGAAATAATTTTTTAAATCATTCATAGATTTATAAAAATCCATATGTTCTCGATCTATATTTGTAATAATTGAATATGTGGGAGGAATATGAATAAAACTTCCATCTGACTCATCTGCCTCTAATATAGACCAATCACTTTTGCCTAGCTTTGCAGTATTCTTTATTGAATTAATTACACCACCATTAATTATTGTTGGGTCTAATTTTGTTTTTTGAAAAATAGATGCAATTAAAGATGTTGTGGTAGTTTTTCCGTGTGAACCAACAACTATAATATTTTTCATTAAAGAAACAATATGAGCTAGCATTTTACCTCTAGTGATTATTGGTAAGTTTTTTCTTTTAGCTTCAATAATTTCTGGGTTATTTTTTTTGATAGCTGAAGAATTCACAACTATAGTAGCGTTTTTCAAATTTTGTTTTTTTTGACCAATAAAAACTTTTATCTTTTCTTTTTTTAATCTCTCAATATTTTTGTTTAAGCCAATATCACTTCCTTGAACTTTAAATCCTTTGCCTTTCATTATTAAGGAGAGTCCACTCATTCCAATTCCACCAATCCCAATAAAATGGATAATTTCTGTTTTAGCTAATTCAATTTTCATTTATAATCTCTAATATTTTTTGATTAACATTAATCCAAGTATTTTGGTAATTTAATTTTTTTAAATTTTCTCTTTTTTCTAAAATATCTGTTTTCTTTTTGAGAATATCTTCTAAGAACCTTTCAATTTTTAGTTCAAAATCATTTTGATCAATTATCCAGCAACAATTATTTTTTTCGTAAAAAATCGCATTTTCTAATTGATGATCATCTTTGGAAGTTGGCAAAGGAACTGTTATAAAAGGAAGATTGATAACAGATAATTCAGCTAAAGTTGATGCACCTGCTCTTGTTATGCAAAGATCTGCTTGATGAATTATATTTGGAAAATTTTCAATAAAATCGAAAATTATATTTTCTATATTATTTTTTGTATAAAGTTCTTTTAAAGATGAAATATTTTTCTTATTAGTCTGTTGAATTATCTTAATAGGAATTTTTTTGGAAATATTTATAAGAGAATTTTTTAAATTTTTGTCAAAAATATTAGCACCCTGACTTCCTCCAACTATCAATAAAGTAAAATTATCATTCATTTGATTTGAAGATTTTAACTTATAAATACTCTGTTTGACTAAAGGGTAAATAATTATTTTCTTACTTTCAAAATTCTTTGGAAAATTTTTAATTTCATTACTATAGCAAAATATTTTTTTACAAAAATTTAAAAAGTATCTATTAGCTCGACCTAATACTTGATTTGGTTCTAATAGATAAATTTTCAATTTTAACAGTCTGGCAGCTAAAATTATAGGTAAAGACATATATCCCCCTGTAGAGAAAACTTCTTCAATTTTTTTTTGCTTTAATAATTTAAAAGATTTCAAAGTTAGAACTAGGATCATTATTAAATTATATGGTAAAAAAAAAATATTATTAAGTTTTGGTGTATTAATTATTTCATGTTGATAAATATCTTTATTGAAATATTTCAAACCTCTTTTATCAGTTGAAATAATGACATTAACTTTTTGAGATAGATGGTTATAAAGAATTGTAGCTGGTATAACATGACCGCCAGAACCTCCTGTACTGATTAAAAAATTTCTTTTCATTTATCTAATTTTTCTTTTTGTTAAATTAAGAATTACACCTGATAAAATTGAAATACTAATAATTGATGAGCCCCCGTAACTTATAAACGGAAGTGTCATGCCAGTTGTTGGAAATAGTCTGATATTAACTCCTATATGAATCATTGCCTGCATCAAAATAAGACTAACACTGCCAACTAAAATCAATTTTATTTTTTCCTCACTTTCAAAATAAACTTTTTTAAATACTGAATAAATAAAGACTAAAAACAATAATAAGATTAAAATTATGGCAATCACACCAAACTCCTCAGAAATTACTGAGATAATATAATCTGTATGAGCTTCTGGAACTCTATTTTTTAATGTTCCTTCTCCTATTCCTTTCCCAAAAAAACCACCACTCGTAATCGACTCTATAGCTTTATCCGATTGAAAATTGTGTGTACCAGAATCACTGTCAAAAAAAGACAACAATCTATTTTTAATGTACTCAAATTTTTGAACAAAAAATATCAGATATAAAAAAATAAAGATTAAAGATAAAAATAAAATTGATAGAAAAACAATATTTATACCTGAACAAAAAATTAATATAGACCAACTTAAAAAAATTAAAAGCGTTTGACCTATATCTGGTTGTAAAGCCAGTAACAACGCAACCAATAATGTCGTTAAAAAAGAAAGTAAATATTTAAAGAAAATATTACTATAATTTTGGTTGCTCAAAATTAAACTAATGAAAATTATTAGAAATGGTTTTACCAATTCTATTGGTTGAAACCTTGGGAGAAAATAAAGATCAATCCATCTTTTTGAACCTTTAATCTCCACACCAATAAATGGAACAAGAATAAGAAAAACTATTGAAATTAAAAAAATTGTATAAGAAAATTTAAAGAGTTTCTCTTGATCAATTGAAGAAAAGATAAAAATCAAGATTAATCCTAAAAAAATAAATATTAAATGTTTAAAAAAAAATGAATAATCATTAGTGTTAAGTTTATCAGACGCAATTAATGAAGTTGACACTAAGGAAAAAAATAATCCTGTAATAAATAAAATTAATATTAAAGAAAAAATGAATTTATCAATATTTTTCCACCATTCGTAATATAAACTATTTATTGACCTCTTAAAATTCATCGGAGTATTTTTTTAATAATTTATCAAAATAAAAACCTCTTTCCTCAAAGTTTTTAAAAGCATCGAACGATGCGGCACTCGGACTAAATAAAACAGTTTTTTTAATATCTCTTTGTTTTTTAATAACTTTAATTATATTTTTTAGGGCCTCAGACAAATTATTAAAATTTTTGTATTCAATTTTACCTCTCAATTTTTCATTAAAAAACTTTTGATTTCTTCCATAAATATATGCTTTAATATTTTCAAAATATCTTTTAGGTAATTTAAGTTTATCTCCTTTTTTATGAATTCCTCCAAGTAACCAATGAATATTGTGGTTTATTTTTAAAACACCTATTGAGGAAGAAAAACTAGTTGATTTTGAGTCATTAATAATTGTTAAATTATTTTTTTTAAAAACAATTTGTTGACGAAACTTAAGTCCTTTGAAGGTCTGTATAGTTTTTAAAAGTAAATTTTTATTAAGATTTAACTTTTTTGATATTTCTAAAATAAACGATAGATTTTCTTTATTTGCTTCTGTCGAAAAATAATCATTATTAAGTTTTTTTAAAAAATTATAATTATTTTTTGATTTAACTTTTATTATCTTGCATTTAAATTTTCTTTTTTTTAATTCTTTAGTAATCAAAATATCATCCTTTTTTACAAAAGCTAAATTATTCTTAGATTGATTAGCTAATAATTTAAATTTGGCTTTGACATATTTGTTGATTGTTTTATGTCTCTCAATATGATCAGGAGATAAATTTAATATCATTGCATATTTAGATTTAAATATTTTACTATAATCTAATTGATACGAAGAAGCCTCGATAACAAAGATAGTTTTTTTTTTTACATTTTTTACTGATAAAATTGGATTTCCAATATTTCCAACTAATCTTACATCATATTTTTGTTTCAATAGAATTTTGTATAAAAGTTGACATGTTGTAGATTTTCCATTTGTTCCAGTAATTGTAATACTAGTATTTTTAAAAAAATTATAGAATACATCTAAATCTGAATAAACCTTATCTTCATTTTTTTTCAAAAATTTCGATAGTTTGCAAGTTTTTATATCTATACCCGGACTTAAGATTATTCGATCAAATTTTGAATTTAAAATTGTTTTGTAGCTAATTAATTTTTTTTTAAAATTAAGATTTTTTTCATTAGATTTATTATCATCATATAAAAAAATATTATTTTTATTCTTTAAAAAATTAAATGCAGATAATCCACTCTTTCCTAGACCATATATCAGAATTTTCTTATTTGAAAAAATATTCAATTTAATGCCTACTATCTTAATTTTAATGTGGCTAATCCAATCATTGCTAAAATAATAGAAATAATCCAAAACCTAATAACAACTGTAGATTCTGGCCAACCCTTTTTTTCAAAATGATGATGAATTGGTGCCATTCTAAATATTCTTTTACCAGTAAGTTTAAACGAAATCACTTGAACCATAACGGATAAAGCCTCTAGTACGAACAGACCTCCAGTGATAGCTAAAACTATCTCATGTTTAGTGATGATTCCAACCGCACCTAATGAGCCTCCTAATGAAAGTGAGCCTGTATCTCCCATAAATATTTTAGCTGGAGGCGCATTAAACCATAAAAAACCTAGGCAAGCTCCTATTATTGCACCACAAAAAATTGATATTTCACCAGTGCCCTCTATATATATGATTTGAAGATATTCTGAAAAAACAACATTACCACTTACATAACTAATGAAAGCAAAACAGCCAGCTACTAAAATAACAGGAACAGTAGCCAAACCATCTAATCCATCAGTTAAATTTACTGCATTTGATGACCCTACAATAACAAAAATAGAAAAAGGAATAAAGAACCATCCTAAATTAATTATTAAATTTTTAAAAAATGGAAAATAGAGATTTGTAAATTCCTCATATTCTACAAAATATGTTAAAATCACAACTCCAATTAAAGCTAAAATAATTTGAATAAATATTTTAAATTTAGAAGAAATTCCCGAAGAATTACTATTTCTAATCTTTTTAAAATCATCAAAAGCACCAAGTACTCCAAGTGATAAGGCAATATATAAACAAAATAAAATATAAATATTTTTTAGATCAGCCCAAAAAAGTACAGCAATTGTAAGACCAATCAATATAATAATGCCACCCATTGTAGGTGTACCTATTTTTTTTATAATGTGATCTGAAGGTCCATCTTTTCTAATTGGATTAAAAATTTTTTTATTAGAAAAAAATCTTATAAATGGTCCCCCAATTAATAAAACTATTAATAATGATGTAAAAAATGCCAAGCCGGTTCTAACAGTAATATATTTAAATACATTTAAAAAACCAAAATTATCGACATAATTTATTAATAGTTCATATAACATTTGAGCTTCTTTGTTTTAAGTTAGATGCTACTTTATGGAGACCTGTAGAATTAGATCCTTTTATCATTAAGTAATCATTATTATTTAAATTGTTTTTAATCAAATCATTTATAATAAATTTATTATTCAGTATTTTACCTTTTTTGTTTTTCTTCAGTCGCTTAAAGGTCTCTCTAATATAGTTTCCAACTACATAAACCTTATCAATTTTTGTCTTATTAATTATTTCACTAATCAATATATGTTGTTTTTTTGAATGTTTTCCTAATTCGAGCATGTCACCCAATATAAGATATTTGTATGAATTTTTAGATTTTAATTTATCAAAATTTTCAATGGCTGTTTTTAGGGAAAGAGGATTAGAATTATAACTTTCGTCTATTAAAAAAATCTTTTTTTTCTCAAAGTAAATTTTTGAAATATCACCTCTACCAGTGGGAGATCTAAGGCTTAAAAAAGTATTTTTTTTTAAGCTTTTAATATCTATATAAAAACTCAAAGCAGTTAATGTTGCCAATATATTATATATATTGCTTTTATTATCATTTTGAGAATAGAAAGAGATAGACTTATTATTAACATTAATAAATAATTCAAATTTCTTATTTTTTTCTTTTATCTTAATTAATTTTGTCATTGATGACTTATTTGTAATTCCAAAAGAAGCAACCCTTATTTTTTTTTTTAACGCAATTTTTTTGTGATAATTAAAAAAATTATCATCTTTATTTAATACTATAATTCCTCCCTCTTTAATATTATTCATTATTTCGGCTTTAGCTTCAGCAATCTGTTTTATATTCTTAAAGTTCCTCGAATGAGCGTAGCTAATGTTTGTAATAATACCTAAATCTGGTTTAATTATTTTTGTTAATTTATTTATTTCACCTTTTTTATCCATACCTACTTCAAAAATCCCAAAATCATCATTTTGATTTAAATTAAATAAGCTTAATGGGACACCATATTTATTATTAAAGGATTTTGGTGAAAAAGTTGTTTTTGAAATTTTTTTTAAAGTAAGTCCAATCATATTTTTTAATGTTGTCTTTCCACAGCTTCCTGTAATAGAAAAAATTTTTGCATCAATATTTTCTCTAAAAATTGAAGAACATCTGGTCAAAAATTTAAGAGTATCCTTAACTTTTATTTGCTTTTTCAGGGGATTATTTTTGTCTATTCTATTTACAATTGCTAGACATGATTTTTTCTTCAACGCTTCTGAAACAAACTTATTTCCATCATTCTTTTGTCCTTTAATTGCAAAAAAAACATCATTTTTTTTTATTATTTTAGAATTAATCGAAATTGATTTAATCTTTAAATTATTAGAAATTTGAGACTTAGACTCCTCTTTAATTATATTTAATTTTAAATTTTTCGATAAAAGTTTATTTTTTGATTTAATTGATTTCAAAATAATTTCTTTATCCGAAAAAAATAATTTTTTGTTTCCATAATCTTGGATTTTTTCATGGCCTTTTCCAGCCACTAAAAGTAATTCACCAGTATTAAGATTTTTTATTGCTTGATTTATCGCTAATTTTCTATTTGCTATTTCATAAAGCATAACATTTTTAATTCCTTTTTTAATATCATTCCGAATTTTAGATGGATTTTCATTTCTTGGGTTATCATCTGTTAAATAAATTTTATCAGAATATTTTTTAGCAATACTTCCCATTATCGATCTTTTTTGAAAATCTCTATTTCCTCCGCATCCAAAAACCAAGCTTATCTTGCTATGTGGAAATTGTTCCTTTAGATTCATTAATGATAATTCTAATGCTGCTGGAGTATGTGCATAATCTAGGACAACTTTACTGTGATTTTTGATATTACCAATTTTTTCAAGTCTACCCTCAACAGGTTTTATTTTATGTATAATGTTAATTATTTTTTTTGACTTAAGGCCGCTTTTGCTAGCTGCTAATATTGCCATAAGTATATTTTTTATTTGAACCTTGCCTATTAAATTTAATTTGATTAAGTAATCTTTATTTTTAAAATTAATCTTTAAAATTTGTTGTTCATTTTTATAGCTATGTGAAATAAGACTGACTCCTTTTTTTTTACTATGTATAAGGCTTAATTCCAATTTTTTTTTAGTAGCAATTTGTTGAATTTTATTAATTTGCGGAATGTTAGCATCAGTGATTATATTGCCATTATTTTTGATCAATTTTCTAAATAAATATAACTTTGAGTCTAAATAGTTTTTCATATTCTTATGATAATCTAAATGATCATGGGAAAGATTTGTAAACAGACCTATATCGAAATTTAATCCATCTAATCTATTCTGTTTCAAACCATGACTAGATGCTTCCAAGATTACAAAATTAACTTTCTTTTTTTTTAATTCTTTCAATAATAAACTTAATTTTATTGGATCTAAAGTTGTATGATTAAGTGTTTTTTTATAATCTTTATGTCTAATGCCTAAAGTTCCGATTGAAGCAACTTTTTTTGAATTTAAATTCAATATTTGATAGTAAAAGTCTGCAATAGATGATTTTCCATTAGTTCCGGTAACTGCTAGCAAAACCTTAGGTCTATCAGCAGCTATTTTATATGAAACTTCAGCTAATAATTTTCTTACATTTGGAGAAAATAAAAATAATGCATTTTTATTATTTCTAAACTTTTTTTCTGAAATAATAATTTTGGCACCTTTTTTAATCGCATCTTTTATAAAATTATTTCCATCAGATTTATTTCCTTTAATAGCAAAAAATATATCTCCCTTTTTGACATTCGTGCTATCAAAAGATACACCAGAGAAAAAAATATTATTGTATCTTTTATTTAGGTTTGGAATATAATCTTTGAGTTGCATAAATTAATTAACTTCACTGTATTTTGTGGCTAAAATAGGCCCAATTTTTTCAACAATTTGTCCTGTTACCTCAACAGCAGTCCAACCAGCTGTATTAAAAGGTGTGCCTTTATATTTAATATTTGAACCATCTCTATAATTATAGACATAATCTTTATTTGTTTTTGGCTCGTCAAGCATTACTGCTAGTACATATTTTGGTTTTGATGTTGGGAATACCGAAACAAAAGTATTTATTTTTTTTTTTGAATAACTGCCAGCAATACTTTTTTGAGCAGTACCAGTTTTTCCCCCAATTTCATAACCTTTAACATTTGCTAATGAAGCTGTTCCCTCTTTTGTTGTCACAATTTTTCTTAGTATGGGTAAAATTTTTTTTGACACATCATTTTTAAGAATTTTTTCTTTCTTAAATTTCTTATCGGTATTTATTATGATAGGCTTTACATCATAACCACCATTAACGATAATAGCATATGCTTTTACTAATTGTAGCAAAGTTGTTGTTATACCATGACCAAAGGAGGCAGTTGCAAGTGGACATTTGCCCCAATTAAATTTAATAGGTTTACCGACTTCTTGAATATCAAAATTAATTGTTTCCAAAAGACCAATTCTAGATAAAAATAATTTGAATTTTTCTTCACCTATTTTTTGACCAATTTTAACAGAACCAACATTTCCTGATCTAATTAAAATTTGTTCAGCAGTCAAATTTTTTGGAATCTTATCATCATACTCCCTAATAGGAAATCCAGCACAAGTTAATAATTTGGGCAAATTTGCAAATTCTGTTTGAGGCTCAATTATATTTTCGCTGAAAGCTGCTGCTAATGTAAATGTTTTAAAGACAGAGCCAAATTCATAGACTCCTTTTGTTGCTCTATTAATAAAATTTACATCAGAAATTTTTTCTCTTTTATTTGGATCAAAGTCAGGTAAAGAAACTAAAGATAGAATTTTGCCATTATTTACATTCATCAAAATTGCTGCACTTCCTTTGCTGTCAAAAATTTTATTAAATCTTATTAATTCTTTTCTCACTAAAAACTGAATATCTTTATCAACTGTTAATTTGATTGGACTTTGATTATTTTTTAACTTTTCATCTAATGATTTTTCGAGACCAGATATTCCATTATTATCGTCATCTATTTGGCCAATTATGTGACTAAATAAGTTTTTTTGTGGATATATTCTTATAATTTTTTGTTCCGGTTGAATGGACTTATCTCCCAATTTCATGATTTTTTCATAATTTTCTTCAGAAATTTTTTTTTCAAACCAAAAAAAATTTTTATCATCTAATTTTTTTTCAATTTCATTATAATTTTTGTTTGGGAAAATATATTTCAGATTGATAATTAATTTTTTTTTATCAATTACTTTTTGGGTGCTAATACCAATATCTATAGAACTAACTGTCTTAACAAGATATTCACCATTATTATCAATAATATCTGCTCTGTAATTATTGTTTATTATTTTAGTATTATTTTCATTTAATTCAACTTTTGCTTTTCTTGATCCTAAATGAACTAAATGAATAGTATAAATAAAAAAAAATATAAAAAATATAAAGAATATAAATGCTATTCTATTAAAAGATATATCTAAGTTAGATTTTTTTTTTTTGTACAAAAATTGGTTTTGATGATCCTCTAAAATTATTCTCTTATTTTTCCTAATCATTTATTAACTTAAATTGCTTTATAATTACTTGGTTATTCGTTAGTTTAATCATATTAATTTGAAAAATATCTTTTTTGACTAATTCTTCATCGAAAAACAGATTTTGAAATTCATTCAATTTCTCTGCAGAACTTAGGTAATTGTTCTCTAATTTCATACTTTCAAAATCTTGTTTTAAACTTCTTATATGTTCTTTAGTTGTAAAGATCTCATCATCAATTCTTTTTGTTGAATTTTTTACTAATGCAGTAGTTAAAATTAATGAAAAAATTAAAAAAATTACTGAAAGTTTAATCATAATTTTTTCCCAAAATTTTCTATATCAATTAAATACTGAAATTTTTTTTTTATATCTGTCTCCAGCTGATAAAAATTATCTTTTTTTATTATATATCTTAGTTTTGCAGACCTTGAAGATATATTTTCTTTTAATTCTTTTGCTGAGGGTACAATGGGTTTTTTTTTAATAATTCTAAATAAAGTATCAGGTTGTGAAAGCTTTGGAACATATCGAGAAATACTTTTATTTTCAGACAAATTTTTAAAGAAATATTTAACTATTTTATCTTCTAGTGAATGAAACGTAACAACTGCAAGAACTCCATCTTTTTTTAAAACTTTAGATGCAAATATTAACCCATTAATTAATTCGGTGATTTCTTTATTTACAAAAATTCTCAAAGCTTGAAAAACTTTTGTAGCACTATGAACTCTAAAATTTTTTTTTCTTTTTGTTTTTTCAATAATTTCAACTAAAGACCTTGTGTCAATTTTTTTTACTTTTCTTTTTTTATCAATATTAATTGCAATTTTTTTTGCCTCTTTTTCGTCACCAAAAAATTTAAAAATTCTTTCTAATTCAACAGTATCAAGTTTATTTATTGCATCCTGAGCAGAAAATTCATTTAAGCCCATTTGCATATTTAAATCACCACTAGAATGAAATGATAATCCTTTGATTGGATCTTTTATTTGCGTATAAGAATATCCTAAATCAAAAATTACTCCTCTAATATTCTCATTTTTTAGTTTAAGATTATTTAATTGACTAAATCTTTTATGTTTAAAAATAAGTCTATCTGGAAACTTTTGTGAAATCTCATCTACCTTTTTTTTTGTTTCAATATCTCTATCAAAAGCAATTACTTTTGTATTTTTGTAATCTAAAATTTTTTTTGTATATCCACCTTGTCCAAAAGTACAATCAATAAATGTGCCACCATGTTGAGGGGTAATAATGCTTATAATTTCATTAAGCAGTACCGAATAATGTTTTGGAGCATCCGATACCATGGTGGCTTCCATTTATTTTTTCGAAGACCATTAATTTTTTTGTCTTCTTAAAAATGCTGGGATTTCTAGATCATCTTCATCACTATTTTCCTGAGAAGAACTTAACAAATCTTCTGAAGATAAATCTTGACTGTCTGAATTAAATAAATCAGGTTCGTCAGTATCCACACCAAATTCCTTCAGATTATTTGTATCATTCTGATCAGTCTCAGTGGCTGAAACAGCCTCTTCTGAAAAAGATATTTCTTTTTCCTCAGAGGTATTCTCAACAATATTTTCAGCTTCTTGATTTTTCAATAGCTCCTCATGATACTGATTATTTACCTCATCTACTGTTTCATTAAAATTTTCAGTTAAAACTTCATTTTCTAACTTCAAAGCATTAGCACCCTGAGTGGCTTGATTTGATATATTGCTTGTAAAAGAAAATGGTGTTGTTGAGTTATTTGTTCCAAAATCAGAATAACCTGTGTTACGATTATGTATTCTATGAACCATATTTACGACAGATTTTGACTCGGGCTGTTGATTGTCTAAAGATGTTGCAACAATCGAAACTCTAATTTTACCATCTAGCTCAGGATCTGTGATAGCTCCTATTATTACCTCAGCATCAGCTTCAACTTCAGACCTTATTTTATTCACTACCTCATCAACCTCAAACAATTTAAGATCTTTGCCTCCAGTAATATTAACTAATAATCCTTTAGCACCCTTTAAAGTGTAGTCGTCAATTAATGGGTTACTAATTGCCATTTCTGTTGCCTGCATAGCCCTTCCTTCACCTTCTGCTTCTCCAGTCCCCATCATTGCTTTACCCATTGAAGCCATAACAGTTTCAACATCAGCGAAATCAAGATTTATTATTCCAGGTCTTACCATTAAATCTGTTACACTTTGAACACCATGCATCAATACATTATTTGAAAGATTGAAAGATTCCTCAAATGTTGTTTGTTCATTTGCAATTTTGAATAAATTTTGATTAGGTATTACTATAATTGTATCTACATGCTTTCTTAATTCCTCAAGACCTATTTGAGCTCTTCTCATTCTCGATGGTCCTTCATATAAAAAAGGAAGTGTGACCACACCTACAGTTAATATGTTTAATTCTTTTGCAGCTCTAGCAATTACATGTGCAGCACCAGTACCTGTACCACCACCCATTCCTGCAGCAATAAAAACCATATTTGCACCCTGCAAAATATTAACAATATCATTCAAAGATTCGTCAGCTGCAGCTTGACCAATATCAAGTTTCGCACCTGCACCTAAACCTTTCGTTAGATTTAATCCGATTTGAATTTTAGATTTTGCCTTACTATGTTTAAGATCTTGAGCATCTGTATTTACTGCAATAAATTCAACACCTTGCATTCCATTATCAATCATCTCATTAATTGCATTTCCACCTGCTC